>NZ_JAAAXQ010000137.1 GCF_009916105.1 Streptomyces sp. GC420
CCTCCCTCCCCCGCACCTCCGCTTCCGCCCTCGCGCCGACCGCCAGGCGGTCCCAGGACGTGTCCGTTTCCGCGGGGTACCACCAACACGGTTGTGCCGAGGGCGGCTCCGGGGATCGCGGCGTGCTGCGGCGTGTCCGGGCGGCCGCACGGCCCGTGCGGGGGCGCATGGCGCTCGGCCTGCTGCTGAGCAGCCTGGCGCTCGCCTCCGCCGTGGGACTCATGGCCGTCTCGGGCTGGCTGATCTCACGGGCCTCCGAGCAGCCGCCGGTCCTCCATCTGATGATGGCGGTCACCGCGACGCGTGCCTTCGGCATCGGGCGGGCCGTCTTCCGCTACGCGGAGCGGCTGGTGTCGCACGACGCCGTCCTGCGGATGCTCGCCGGGCTCAGGGTGACGGTGTACTCCCGCCTGGAGCGGCTGGCTCCGGCCGGACTGAAGGACAGCAGGCGCGGCGATCTGCTGTCCCGACTGGTGGCCGATGTGGATGCCCTGCAGGACTACTTCGTGCGGTGGTTGCTGCCCGCAGGAGCCGCCGTTACCGTCTCACTCGCGTCGGTCGGGTTCACCGCGTGGCTGCTCCCCGAAGCCGGTGCCGTCCTCGCCTGTGGGCTGCTGGTCGCCGGCCTCGGCGTACCCGCGCTCACCGGCGCCGGCGCACGCCGTGCGGAACGGCAGCTCGCGCCCGCCCGCGGCGCTCTGTCCACCGAGGTCGTGGATCTGATCTCCGGCACGGCCGAGCTGACGGTCGCGGGTGCCGTCCCGGCGCGGCTCGCCCGGGCGAAGGAGGCCGACCGGCTGCTCACCCGCCTCGCCTCCCGCTCGGCGGCGGCGACCGCGCTGGGCGCCGGACTCTCGGCTCTGGCCTGCGGCCTGACCGTCGTCCTGGCCGCGGCCGCCGGGGTCCACGCCGTCCACACCGGGCGGCTGGACGGTGTCGCGCTCGCCGCCGTCGTACTGACGCCGCTCGCCGCCTTCGAAGCGGTCACCGGCCTGCCCCTGGCCGTCCAGTACCGCCAGCGGGTCCGCAAGGCCGCCGAGCGTGTCTACGAGGTGCTGGACAGCCCCGTGCCGGTCCAGGAACCGGAGCACCCCGCGCAGCCTCCCGCCTCACCGTTCCCTCTGGTCGTACGGGGACTCACCGCGCGCTATCCGGGACAGGCGGTGCCCGCGCTGCGTGGGCTGGACCTGGAACTGCGCATGGGGCGGCGTATCGCCGTGGTGGGCCCGTCCGGGTCGGGGAAGACGACCCTGGCGCAAGTACTGCTGCGGTTTCTCGACGCCGAGGCGGGTGCCTACAGCCTGGGCGGTACGGAGGCAGCGGCTCTGGAAGGGGACGAGGTGCGCCGGAATGTCGGGCTGTGTGCCCAGGACGCCCACATCTTCGACAGTTCCCTCAGGGAGAACCTGCGGCTGGCCCGGACGGACGCGCGGGAGGAGGAGCTGCGCGCGGCACTCGCCGGTGCCCGGCTCCTCGACTGGGTGGACTCGCTTCCCGAGGGCCTGGACACTCTCGTCGGTGAGCACGGCGCCCGGCTGTCGGGAGGCCAGCGGCAGCGGCTCGCGCTGGCCCGCGCCCTGCTCGCCGGCTTCCCCGTCCTTGTCCTCGACGAGCCGGCCGAGCACCTGGACCTGGCCACCGCCCACGAGCTCACCAGCGACCTGCTGTCCGCCACCGCGGGCCGGACGACCCTGCTGATCACACACCGGCTGGAGGGGCTCCAAGAGGTCGACGAGATCGTCGTACTGGACCAGGGACGCGTCGTCCAGCGGGGCACCTATGACGAACTCGCAGGTCGGCAAGGGCCGTTCCTGCGGATGCTGGCCAGGGAGCGCTCGGCTGATGCCCTGGCCCCGGAGGAGGCCCGGTCCGTGCCGGCAGCCGCCGTCGCCGGGGAATGAGGGAGTCCGGCACGATGGGCCGGCCGGGGGGTGCCCGTGGGCCGGTCCGGTATGGCGGGTGGGCCGAACGGGCGGGCGTGCCCGGTGGAGTGGGAGAACGGGTCGGCCGCTGGTGACCATCCCACTATGCTTCCGCGACACCGCCGCCGCCGGCCGTTCCTGGCCGTGCTGTGTCTGCTTTCCGTCCTGGCCTGCGGACCCGCCGCACGTGCCGCGGACGGGGACGGACCGCTGGCCGGGGCGAGCGCCGAAGTGGCCCGGCTGTTCCAGGAAGCGGCACAGGCAGCAGCGGTCTACGAGCAGGGCAGGCTCGCCGCCGAGGAACAGCGCGCCGAGGTCGGGCGGCTGGAGGAGCTGCTCGCCCGGGCACGGGCCGAACTCGCGGCCGTGCACGACGAACTGGGCGGTCTCGCGCGGGCCCATTACCGCAGCGGTGGCGGACTCCCCTACGCAGCACAGCTGCTGATGGCCAGAAATCCCGACGACCTCGTGCGCGGGAAGCAGGTCCAGCGGCAGGCGGAACTCGTCCTGGCCAACGCGCTCGGCAAGTCGCGGCGTGCCGAGAACAAGGTCGCTCACGAGGAGACGAAGGCCGAGGCCGCCCGGCAGGCGCTGGACGCGCGCACCGAGCAGCTGGCCGAGATCAAGAGGGGCATCGAGACCAGACTCGAAGAGGCCCAGTGGCGGCTCGAGGGCGAGGCGGAAGGCCTGGTGGCCGCCGGCCAGTGCGCGGGCCCCGTACGCGTGCCGGATCATCCGCCGGCCGAAGGACCCGCGTGGGTCGCACCGGTCGACGATTACGAACTCTCGGCGGGCTTCGACAGCGCGGGTGAGCACTGGGCGAGCCGGCACACCGGGCAGGACTTCGCGGTGCCGATCGGCACGCCGGTGCGTGCCGTCGGGGCCGGGCGGGTCACCTCGGTCTCCTGCGGCGGCGCCTTCGGCGTCCAGGTGCTCGTTCTCCACGACAACGGCTACTACACGCAGTACGCGCACCTCGCCGCGAGCACCGTCGAGCAGGGGGAGCTGGTGCGGACGGGGCAGATGCTCGGCCAGACCGGCAGCACCGGGAACTCCACCGGACCGCACCTGCACTTCGAGGTACGGCTCACTCCCTACCTGGGTTCGGGAGTGGATCCGGTGGACTGGCTGACCCGGCAGGGCGTGCCGCTGTGACGGCCTTCCGGACGCCAGGGCCGACGCCGGAACCGGGTTATAGAAACGTTCTAGAACTGTGCGAGGATCTGCTCGATGACGACGGCCACGCCGTCCTCGTTGTTGGCCAGCGTGCGACCGGATGCGGCGGCCAGTACGTCCGGGTGAGCGTTGCCCATGGCGTACGAGGTCCCCGCCCAGGTGAGCATTTCCAGATCGTTGGGCATGTCCCCGAAGGCCACGACTTCCTCCGGCGCGATTCCCCGCTCCGTGCAGCAGGCCGCGAGCGTGCCCGCCTTGCTCACGCCGAGGCCACTGATCTCCAGCAGGGCCGTCGGGCTGGAACGGGTGAAGGACGCCAGGTGGCCGGCCGCCTCGCGGGCCAGGGAGAGAAATCCGTCGGGGGTGAGTTCCGGGTGGTGTGCCAGCACCTTGAGGACGGGCGCTCCCAGCCCGGGGGCCTCCTCGTGGAGCAGCTTCTCTGCCGCCGCGACCGTGGCACCGGCGTCGAGGAAGAACGGCGGGTACTTGGGCTCGTAGTGGATGCCGGTGGTCAGCTCCACGGCGAAGGAGGTGCCGGGAGCCGTGATGCGCAGCGTCTCGACGACGTCCAGCGCGACCGTCCGCTCCAGGTCCCTTACCTGAACGATTCTGCCGTCCGCGTGCAGATCGACGACGGCGGCGCCGTTGGCACAGATTGCCAGTCCGTGGCCGTGCACGTGGTCTCTGACCACGTCCATCCAGCGGGCCGGTCTTCCGGTCACGAAGAAGACCTCGATGCCGGCCTGCTCGGCGGCCGTCAGCGCCGCGACGGTGCGCTCGGACACGGACTTGTCGTCACGCAGCAGGGTGCCGTCCAGGTCCGTGGCGATCAGCCGGGGGACGGCGGGCGTCGGGCGGGCGGACTGCGGGTCGGTAACTGAGGTCACAAACACATTGTCCCGTACACACACACCGGGTGTGCAGAGGGTCGCACATTTGAGTGAACGCGCGAACACGGTCGGCACGCTCCTTGCCCGTCCTGGTGTTTAGGCTGCTGTGCATGACCTCCTCCTCCCGGCCTCCGCTCCGTCTCAGTACCGTGATCCTCCCCGTGCGCCGCTGGCACGAAGGCGGCAGGGAGGTGTGGCGACGCGCCGAAGAACTGGGCTTCCACGGGGGGTACACGTACGACCACCTGTCGTGGCGCAGCTTCAGGGACGGTCCGTGGTTCGGCGCGCTGCCGACCCTGACCGCCGCCGCGGCCGCCACGTCCCGGATACGTCTCGGGACGCTGGTGACCTCGCCGAACTTCCGGCACCCGGTGACGCTCGCGAAGGAACTGATCTCGCTGGACGACGTCAGTGACGGGCGCGTCACGCTGGGCGTCGGGGCCGGCGGCAGCGGCTTCGACGCGACGGCGCTCGGTCAGGAGCCGTGGTCGTCGCGCGAGCGGGCCGACCGTTTCGCCGAGTTCGTGCCGCTGCTGGACCGGCTGCTGCGCGAGGAGGTGGTCAGCGAGGAAGGCGTCTTCTACTCGGCGGACGAGGTGCGCAACATCCCGGGCTGCGTGCAGCGTCCCCGGCTGCCGTTCGCGGTGGCGGCGACCGGGCCGCGCGGACTCCGCCTGGCCGCGAGGCACGGCCAGGCATGGGTGACCACCGGGGATCCGAAGCTGTACGAGACGGGTACGCCGGAGCAGTCGCTGGCGGCCATCGGAGGACAGCTGGCCAGGCTCGGGGCGGCGTGCGAGGAGGCGGGGCGGGACGCCGGGGAGCTCGACAAGATCCTTCTGGCCGGGTTCACCCCGGACCGGCCGCTCGACTCCTTCCAGGCCTTCGTGGACTTCGCCGGGCGGCACCGCGCACTCGGCTTCACCGAGATCGTCGTGCACTGGCCGATTCCCGACTCCGTCTTCGCGGCCGACGAGAAGCTCTTCGAGCGGATCGCCACGGAGGCGGCGGCCGCACTCGGCGGCTGACGGTCCGAACCCGCTCCCGGAATCCGGTCAACGGACGCGGTTCACCGGATATCGGGGTGCCGGCCATCGGACGCCGGAGAGCCCGCCGCCGGAGGGCCCATGGCCGGCAATCCGCGCTCCCTCCGGAGGACGCGTCCGTTTACGCTGAACAGCATGGACGGGGAACGGGTGTTGAGGGCCCTTCGGGCCGAGTCCGAGCGGTTGTTCGGCATGGTCAGCGGGATTCCGGAGCCGGAATGGGACCGGCCGAGTCCCTGCCCTCCCTGGACCGTCCGGGACGTATTGGCCCATGTGACGACGGTGGTCGGCCGGGTGGGCTCCATGCTGGCGGAACCCGAGCCGCCGCGGAGCGGCCTGGTGACCGCCGTCGGGTACTACGCACCGGATCACCGTTTCTCACCCGGCGCGAACAGCGCGCGCGTCGAGTCGGCCCGTGAGGCGTCCGCCGCGCACCGCAGCGGACAGGACCTGGCGGAACTTTTCGACAGCACCTGGCGGTTGGCCGTGGACCGGTGCGAGCGGGAGCCGGAGGGACGGGTCGTGCGCACCCGGCACGGAGACCCGATGCTGCTGTCCCAGTTTCTGGTGACCCGGGTCTTCGAGGTGTGCGTGCACGGCTTCGACATCGCTGAGGGCCTCGGCCACGGTCCCTGGGCCACCGAGGAGGCTCAGGAAGTGGTCACCGGTCTGCTGCTGGACGGTGTGGGCTCCTCCGGACACGTGCCACCGCCGGGCATGGAGTGCGACCGCACGACCTTTCTGCGGAAGGCGACCGGCAGGCTGCCGATGAGCGCCGCGGAACGGCTGGTAGCCGAACGCGGCGGGCTGCGCAGGCTCGCGCTGGGGTGAGGACCCCGGGGCGCACGCCCCGGGCGTGATCATTTCCCGCGGAGGCGGGCGACACCCGGTTCAGTCCTGAAATCGGAGGAAGGCCGGGGGCACCTCGTCGACGAGCCAGACGCCGTTGCTGCTCACCCGGAAGACATGGCCCGCGCGGTGCATGGCGCCCGCGTCGACGGACAGCACGACCGGCCGGCCACGGCGGGCGCCGACCCGGGTGGCGGTCTCCCGGTCGGCCGAGAGGTGGACGTGGTGGCGCCTCATCGGCCGCAGGCCCTCGGCCCTGATGGCGTCGAGATTGCGGGAGACCGTGCCGTGGTACAGATACTCGGGAGGTCCGGCCGGAGGCAGATCCAGGTCGACCTCCACGGTGTGCCCCTGGTTGGCGCGGATCCGGTCTCCCTCCACGGCGAAGCGCTGCTTGTCGTTGACGGCCACCACGTGATCGAGTTCCGCGCGGGTGAAGCGGAACCCGTGCTCGGCGGCGGACCGGATGAGGGTGTCGATCTCGACCCAGCCGTTGGCGTCAAGGGTGATGCCGATCCGCTCGGGCTGATGGCGGAGGTGCCTCGAGAGGTACTTCGACACCTTGACAGTGCGTCTTTGGTCCATGGCGTTCAGAGTGACCGGATCCGGTCGGCCACCGCACCCCATTTCCTTGCGCGAGTCAACTCTCGGTAAATCATTGCCGGTTGGGTTTGATCCACAACCAACCTCGGTTATCCACAGGCTGTTTGACTGTTCTGTGGACAACTCTACTCCCGATCAAGCGATTTGCTCAATTCGTGTGCATGTGCCGTCGGTTGTCGAATACACGTTTTCCGGCTGTGGTGAGTTGAATCCACGGAACGACCAGCCGCCTTCTCCTGCAATCCTGTTGTCCGCCTTCTTCGGCCAACTCCCGGACAGCCGTCGACCGGCCCGCTTCCAAACCGGGCACGGGAGCGATGCCGTCGGGTTCACAGCTTCGGGTCCCAACGCGCCAGCACACGCTGCGCCTTGGGTGCGAAGCGGGACAGGAGCAGCAGACCGCGCGCTTCCGGAGTCACGGGCACCACCGCCTTGTTCTCGGCGACGGCGCGGAGCACCGCTTCCGCGACCTTCTCCGGGGAGTAGTTGCGCCGTGCGTACAGCCGGGCCGACCTGGTACGGCGTCGCTGCTGCTCCTCCTTCGTAACACCGGTGTGGCGAGCACTGGTTGTAATACCCGTATTGACAAATCCCGGGCATATCGCCGTAACGCCGATGCGTTTACCGGCAAGTTCGGCACGTAGACACTGACTGAGCATCAGGACAGCAGCCTTGGAGGTGCTGTACACGGGCAGGGCTCGCGAGGGCTGAAAGGCAGCGGCGGAAGCGATATTGACGATGTGTCCGCCCTCGCCGCGGTCGGCCATCTGCCGGCCGAAGACGCGGCAGCCGTGGATGACACCCCACAGGTTCACGTCGAGAACCTGCCTGAAGTCCTCGGCCGTGGTGTCCAGGAAGTCGCCGGCCAGGCCGATCCCCGCGTTGTTGACGACGACATCGACGATTCCGTACTCGGCGGCGACCTTCAGGGCGAGCTTCTCCATCGCCTGCTCGTCGCCGACGTCCACGGTCTCGCTCCAGGCCTCCGGCGCACCCACGAGCCTGGCCGTGCCGGCGGTCCTGGCCGCGCCCTCGGCGTCGACGTCGACGCAGACGACCCGCGCCCCCGCTTCGGCGAAGGCCTCGGCCGTGGCACGGCCGATGCCGCTCGCGGCCCCGGTGACCAGGACCAGCCGTCCGCCGAACCGGTCGGCGTACGGACTGCCGGCCGGTGCCCGCACAGCGTCCTCCCCGCTCTCGACGAGGCTCACGAAATCACCGATCCAGGAGGCGAGCCGGTCGGGATGGGTCCTGGGCACCCAGTGCCCGGCGGGCAGGCTGCGGCGTACGAGCCGGGGAACCCATCGATCGAGGTCGTCGTACAGCCTCTCGGAGAGGTAGGTGTCCCTGGTCGGGGTGATCAACTGGACCGGGGCATGGGCATACGCGTCCTCGCGCGGAGCGCGCAGCCGTGCGCGGACGTTGTCCCGGTACAGCCACACGCCGTGGGCGGCGTCCTCACCCAGGGTGGGTGCCGGGTAGCCCCCGCCGGGCGGGACCTTCTCCAGACGCCGGAGGATCTGCGGCCAGTGCCTGCCGACGGGGCCGCGCCAGGCGAGTTCGGGGAGGAGCGGAGTGTGGAACGCGTAGACGTACCAGGACTTGGCTCCCTGTCCGAGGAGCTGGGCCGCGTGGCGCGGCGTCGGTCTGTCCCTCCGCTTCCTCAGCCAGTGCCCGAAATGGTCGAGCGAGGGGCCGGAGAGGGAGGTGAAGGACGCGATCCGGCCCTTCGTGCGCCCCACGGTCACGAACTCCCAGGACTGCACGGAACCCCAGTCGTGCCCCACGAGGTGAACCGGCCGGCGGGGACTGACGGCGTCGGCGACGGCGAGGAAGTCGTCCGTGAGCCGGTCCAGGGTGAAGCCGCCACGCAGCGGCTCCGGCGCCGTGGACCCGCCGTGGCCCCGCACGTCGTACAGCACGACGTGGAACCGGTCCGCGAGGCGTGCGGCGACCAGGGACCAGACCTCCTTGCTGTCGGGGTAGCCGTGCACCAGCACGACCGTCGGGCGCCCGCGCTCGCCCAGCTCGGCGACGCACAGCTCCACGTCGCCGCTGCGCACCCGGCTTTCCCTGGCTCCATCGATCACACGCCACCCCACTCGACCCGGTTCCGACACGAACGAATGTGACGGGGACCGGGAGGCGGCGTCAACGGGTGCCCGGGGCCTGTGGACAACTTTGGATGTGTTCATGTCGTTCTTCCGGCAGTCCGGGGTGTCCTCTTCCGTGGCGACCCCCTAGTGGCCCGTACGCCTGGAGGCGGACACGGATGCAGGCATCTGGACTGACGTGCGGTGTGGCCTGCACCACTATCTTCGAAAACGTGACTGTGATCGCGACCGAAAGCCTGAGCAAGCGGTTCCCCCGGGTGACCGCACTCGACCGGCTCTCCATGGACATCCAGCCCGGGGTGACCGGCCTGGTCGGAGCCAACGGAGCCGGCAAATCAACCCTGATCAAGATCCTCCTGGGTCTGTCCCCGGCCAGTGAGGGCCGCGCCTCCGTGCTCGGGCTCGACGTCGCCACCAGCGGCGGCGCCATCCGTGAGCGGGTGGGCTACATGCCGGAGCACGACTGCCTGCCGCCCGACGTCTCGGCCACCGAGTTCGTCGTGCACATGGCACGCATGTCGGGTCTGCCGCCCGCCGCGGCCCGTGAGCGCACGGCGGACACCCTGCGCCACGTCGGCCTGTACGAGGAGCGGTACCGCCCCATAGGGGGCTACTCGACCGGGATGAAGCAGCGGGTCAAGCTCGCCCAGGCGCTGGTCCACGACCCGCAGCTGGTCTTCCTCGACGAACCGACCAACGGCCTGGACCCGGTGGGCCGGGACGAGATGCTCGGCCTGATCCGCCGGATCCACACCGACTTCGGCATCTCGGTGCTCGTCACCTCCCACCTCCTCGGCGAACTGGAACGCACCTGCGACCACGTTGTCGTCATCGACGGCGGGCGCCTGCTGCGTTCCAGCTCCACCAGCGACTTCACCCAGACGACGGCCACGCTGGCGGTCGAGGTCACCGACAGCGACGATCACCCGGACGGCACCGGGGCACTGCGCGCCGCGCTGCTCGCCAAGGGCCTCCAGCCGGCCGCCGCCGAGGAACAGGGACTGCCCGGCGCGGGCCACATCCTCCTCGTCGAGGCCACCGGCGAGGAGACCTACGACGTCATCAGGGACGCCGTCGCCGAGCTCGGTGTCGGGCTGGTCCGCATGGAGCAGCGCCGTCACCACATCGCGGAGGTCTTCCGCTCGGAACCGGCCGCCGAGCCCGCCGGGTCCCCCGCGGCCACCGGCGCCCCCCAGTCCACCGAGTACGCGCTGCAGAAGGAAGGAGCGGGCGATGGCCGCTGACACCACGACCGGTCCGACCACGGCGTCCGCCGAGAACACGCGGATCCACAACATCGGCTACCGCAAGTACGACGGGCCGCGCCTCGGCCGCGCCCACGCCCGCCGCTCGCTGTTCTCGCAGAGCCTGCGCGGCGCGTACGGACTGGGCCGTTCCGCCAAGTCCAAAGTGCTGCCGATGCTGCTCTTCGGCGTCATGTGCGTGCCGGCCGCCATCATCGTCGCCGTGGCGATCGCCCTTCCCGACGCCTCGGACCTCCCGATCGAGTACACGAGGTACGCGATCGTGACCCAGGCCGTCATCGGTCTGTACCTCGCCTCGCAGGCCCCGCAGTCCGTCTCCCGCGACCTGCGCTTCAAGACGGTCCCGCTGTACTTCTCCCGGCCCATCGAGCGCGTCGACTACGTGCTGTCGAAGTACGCGGCGATGGCCTCGGCGCTGTTCATCCTGACCGCGGTGCCCCTGGTGATCCTCTACGTCGGCGCGCTGCTCGCCAAGTTCGACTTCTCCGACCAGACGGAAGGGTTCGCACAGGGCATGGTCTCCGTCGCGCTGCTGTCGGTGCTCTTCGCCGGCCTCGGCCTGGTGATGGCCGCCCTCACCCCGCGCCGCGGCTTCGGCGTGGCCGCCGTGATCGGCGTACTGACGATCTCCTACGGCGCGGTGAGCACGATCCAGGCCATCGCCTGGGAGACGGGCAGTCCCGGCGCAGTCGCCTGGCTCGGCCTCTTCTCCCCGATCACCCTCATCGACGGTGTCCAGTCGGCCTTCCTCGGCGCCACCTCCGCCTTCCCCGGCGGGGAGGGCCCCTCGACGGGCGCCGGGGTGGTCTACCTCCTCGTCGTCCTGGGGCTCGTCGCCGGTTCGTACGGCGTGCTGATGCGCCGCTACCGAAAGGTCGGACTGTGACCGCCCACTCGTCCCCCGCCGTCACCCTTCCAAGGAACGGGCCGCGCCCATGAGCACTCTTTCGATCGACCACACCTCCCGCTGGTTCGGCAATGTGGTGGCGGTCAACGACATCACCATGACGATCGGACCCGGCGTGACGGGGCTGCTCGGTCCCAACGGCGCGGGCAAGTCCACGCTGATCAACATGATGGCCGGGTTCCTGGCCCCCTCCACAGGCACCGTCGCCCTCGACGGCGAGCAGATCTGGCGCAACGAGTCCGTCTACAAGCGGATCGGCATCGTCCCCGAGCGGGAGGCGATGTACGACTTCCTCACCGGCCGCGAGTTCGTCGTCGCCAACGCCGAACTGCACGGGCTCGGCGCGCGGGCCGCCCAGAAGGCTCTGGCCACCGTGGAGATGGAGTACGCGCAGGACCGGAAGATCGCGACGTACAGCAAGGGCATGCGCCAGCGCGTGAAGATGGCCTCCGCCCTGGTCCACGACCCGTCGGTGCTCCTGCTCGACGAACCGTTCAACGGCATGGACCCGCGCCAGCGGATGCAGCTGATGGAGCTGCTGCGCCGGATGGGCGCCGAGGGCCGCACGGTGCTGTTCTCCTCGCACATACTGGAGGAGGTCGAGCAACTCGCCTCGCACATCGAGGTGATCGTCGCGGGGCGCCACGCCGCATCCGGCGACTACCGCCGGATCCGCCGGCTCATGACCGACCGCCCGCACCGCTACCTCGTCCGGTCCAGCGACGACCGGGCGCTGGCCGCGGCACTGATCGCGGACCCGTCGACGGCCGGCATCGAGGTGGACTTCGCGGACAAGGCGCTGCGCATCCAGGCGGTGGACTTCGGCCGGTTCACAGTGCTGCTGCCGAAGGTCGCCAAGGAGCACGGCATCAGGCTGCTGACGGTCTCGCCCTCCGACGAGTCCCTCGAATCGGTCTTCTCCTACCTCGTAGCGGCCTGAAAGGAGCCTTGAGCGATGTACAACCCCACGGTCGCCCGGCTCACCTACCGGGCCCTGCTCGGCCGCCGCCGCGCGGCCGTCCTCTTCGTCCTGCCCGCCCTGCTGATCCTGCTCTCTCTTGCGGTGCGCGTCTTCAGCGGCGCCGACGACCAGGTCGCCGCCGACGTGCTGGGCGGATTCGGCCTCGCCACTATGGTGCCGCTCATCGGCGTCATCGCGGGAACGGGCGCGATCGGCCCCGAGATCGACGACGGCTCGATCGTCTACCTGCTGTCGAAGCCGGTGAAACGGCCCACGATCATCGTCACCAAGCTGACCGTCGCCATCGCCGTGACCATGGTCTTCTCCGCTGTCCCGACCTTCATCGCCGGGATGATCCTCAACGGCAACGGGCAGCAGATCGCCATCGCCTACACGGTGGCGGCGCTGGTGGCCTCCATCGCCTACGCCGCGCTGTTCCTGCTCCTCGGCACGGTCACCCGGCACGCGGTCGTCGCCGGTCTCGTCTACGCCCTGGTGTGGGAGACGCTGTTCGGCAGCCTCGTCCCCGGTGCAAGGACGCTGAGCGTGCAGCAGTGGTCGCTGGCCCTGGCCGAGAGGATCGGAGCCGAGGGCGCGATCACCTCGGACGTCGGCCTGCCGATGGCGATGGTGCTGCTGGCGGTCGTCACGGCGTTGGCCACCTGGTTCGCGGGACAGAAGCTGCGGACGCTGAAGATCGCCGGAGACGAGTAGTCACGGCGAACCGTCGCACGGCGGTCCCCGGAGGTGGCGCCGCGACGGCGTCGTCCCGGCATGGCGGGACACGCCCTACGGCCGGGCCCGGACGACGCGTCCGGGCCCGTCGCCGTCTCAGCGGCCGGTACCGAACCGGCCGTCAGCCCTCCGCGAGCACCGCCCGGAGCACGGCGGCATGGCTGTGCTCAAGGTCCTTCGAGGCGGTGAGCAGCGTGAGCCGGTCCGCCGTACGGGCCAGCTCGCGCAGTCCCTCCAGTGCCCCGGCCGCCTCGGGCGCGGCCAGTTCGTCCTCGTAGCGACCGCGGAACTCCTCGAAGCCGCCCGAGCCCGCGTGGTACCAGCGCCGGAGCTCGGTGGAGGGCGTCAGGGCCTTGGGCCATTCGTCCACGCCGGCCGCGTCCTTGCTCAGACCGCGCGGCCAGAGCCGGTCGACGAGCACTCGGGCGCCGTCGTCCCCGGACGGCGGATCGTAGACACGGCGGATCCTGATGTCGGTCATGAGCCCAAGAATCGCAGCCCCGCCGGCCGGTAAACCGGTGGCGCGCCCTCTCGCCCACCCGGCACAGTGGAGCTGCCGACGACGCCCGCCACGGGTGTCTCGTACCGGGAGAGGAACGAGGCGTCGACCGGGAGAACGGTCAGTCCGCCGAGTTCCCTGCGGGGCGGCCCCGGACAGGCACCGGAGCAGCGGCGCACAGCCGCGCTCCGTCGAGCCGCCGCGGACCACGCCCGGGCGGTCCTGCCGCGCTCATCACGCGCAGGCCGCCACCTCCGGAAGGAGTGGACGACCGCCCACGCCGGGCGGGGCGGTGGCCGGTGCTCCCACCCGGCCGCCACCCGCGTGCGTACGGGCCGTCAGCCGCCCAGCAACTGCTCCAGGACGACCGCGATGCCGTCGTCCTCGTTCGACGCCGTGATCTCGTGCGCCACGGCCTTCAGTTCCTCGTGCGCGTTGGCCATGGCGACCCCGTGCTCGGCCCAGCCGAACATCGGGATGTCGTTGGGCATGTCGCCGAAGGCGATGGTGTCCGCGGCCTTCAGTCCGAGCCTGCGCGCGGCCAGCGAAAGGCCGGTCGCCTTGGTCAGACCCAGCGGCAGGATCTCCACTATTCCGGGGCCCGCCATCACCACGTCGACGAGACCGCCTGCGGCGGCCCTGGCGGCGACCGCCAGTTCGTCGTCGTCGAGGCCGGGACGCTGGATGTAGACCTTGTTGAGCGGCGCCGACCACAACTCGGCGGGATCGTCCATCTTCACGTAGGGCAGCGGGCCGTCCTGCACCGCGTACCCCTCTCCCGCCAGCACCTCCCCGGCCAGGCCGTCACGGCTGGCGGCCAGCGCGAGCGGCCCGACCTCCGCCTCGATCTTGGCCAGGGCCAGCCCAGCCAGCTGCCGGTCCAGCGTCACCGAGGTGAGCAGCCGGTGCTCACCAGCGTGGTAGACCTGCGCGCCCTGGCCGCACACGGCCAGACCGCGGTAGTCCAGGTCGTCCAGGATGTGCCGGGTCCATGGCACGGACCGCCCCGTGACGACGATGTGGGCCGCACCGGCCGCGCCGGCCGTGTCGAGCGCCCGGCGCGTGCGGGCCGAGACCGTCTCGTCGGAACGGAGCAGCGTCCCGTCGAGATCGGTCGCGATCAGCCGGTACGGGAAGGACGGCGCATCCGAGGGGGAGGACGGAGAGCCGAAGGACGAGGCGGACGAGGTCACTTGGCGACCGGTTCCAGCAGCTCCCGGCCGCCCAGGTAGGGCTTCAGCACCTCCGGCACCCGTACCGAACCGTCCGCCTGCTGGTGGTTCTCCAGAATCGCGACGATCGTCCGCGGTACGGCGCAGAGCGTGCCGTTCAGCGTCGCCAGCGGCCGCACCGTCTTGCCGTCCCTGAGCCGCACGGAGAGCCGGCGGGCCTGGAACTCGTTGCAGTTGGAGGCGGAGGTCAGCTCGCGGTACTTGCCCTGCGTCGGGATCCACGCCTCGCAGTCGAACTTCCGCGAGGCGGAGGCGCCCAGATCGCCCGTGGCGACGTCGATCACCTGGAACGGCAGCTCCAGGCTGGTGAGCCACTGCTTCTCCCATTCCAGGAGACGCCGGTGCTCCGCCTCGGAGTCCTCCGGCACGACGTACGAGAACATCTCGACCTTGTCGAACTGGTGGACGCGGAAGATCCCGCGGGTGTCCTTGCCGTACGTTCCGGCCTCGCGGCGGTAGCAGGGCGAGAAGCCGGCGTAGCGCAGCGGCAGCTTCGAGGCGTCGAGGATCTCGTCCATGTGGTAGGCCGCGAGCGGCACCTCGGAGGTCCCGACGAGGTAGTAGTCGTCCTTCTCCAGGTGGTACACGTTCTCGGCGGCCTGGCCGAGGAAGCCGGTGCCCTCCATGGCGCGCGGGCGGACCAGGGTGGGCGTCAGCATCGGTGTGAACCCGGCCTCGGTGGCCTGTGCGATCGCCGCGTTGACCAGGGCGAGTTCCAGCAGCGCGCCGACACCGGTCAGGTAGTAGAAGCGCGAGCCGGAGACCTTGGCGGCGCGTTCGACGTCGATGGCGCCCAAGGCCTCACCGAGCTCCAGATGGTCCTTGGGCTCGAAGCCCTCGGCCGCGAAGTCACGGACCGTGCCGTGCGTCTCGAGGACGGTGAAGTCCTCCTCGCCACCGACCGGGACGTCCGGGTGGACGAGGTTGCCGAGCTGCAGCAGCAGCCTCTTGGTCTCCTCGTCGGCCTCGTGCTGCTCGGTGTCGGCGGCCTTGACGGCAGCGCTGAGCTCTCCGGCCCTCTTCAGCAGGCCGGCCTTCTCCTCGCCGGAGGCCTTGGGGATGAGCTTCCCGAGCGCCTTCTGCTCGGAGCGGAGTTCGTCGAAGCGCAGACCGGAAGACCTGCGCCGCTCGTCGGCGGAGAGCAGCGCGTCGACGAGGGCGACGTCCTCTCCACGGGCGCGCTGGGAGGCGCGAACACGGTCGGGGTCCTCACGGAGCAGGCGAAGGTCAATCACGTGACCAGGCTACCGGTGAGGGCTCGGAACTCTCGACCCGCTATTCCCGCACACTGGCATTTGACCGATTTGCCCGTCTTGAATGGCGTGGCCGAAGTGGCAGGGCATTCCCCGCGAGAGGCGCCGAGCGGTGCCGACGGGCCTGTCGTCCCGGCCTCGGGGCGGGTTGTGGCCCGGCGTTGTCCACAGGCATTCACGGTGCGGCGTTTGTTATCCACAGGCTGTGAGAACTGCCTGTGGATGGCCTGGAAGATTGTGGCCAAAGGGGAGCGGGGGGCGAAGAATTCCTTTTCAAACACGTTTCCCACGCTCATTTGGGTGGGAATTGCTCGCTCTGAAGTGCCGATCAAGGGGAATGGGCAATGAAGAGTGACCCATCCCCCTGTGGGTTGACGAGCCCTCTCTGGGGCGATTTGTCGACCATGCCGGAGCCCGTTGTCGACTTGTCCCCAGGTCGAGAAGGGATCCTGTGGATAACTTCTGTGGATAAAGAAAATACGCAGGTAGGACGAGTCCGCCGCACTCGGGCTTGATCCGGCCCGGCGGGGGTGCGGGTTGATCCGGCCCGCCGGGGGTGGCGGGTTCCCCAGGGTTCAGGGACGCCCGTCCTGGCAGCGCGCCAGCCAGTCGGCGGCGGCCATGAACTCCTCGTCCGAGGTCCCGTACGGGAGCTTCCTCGTGTCCGCCGGGGAGACCCCGGCCCTCGGGTACGAGCCCAGGAAACGCACCTTGGGGCAGATCCGGCGCAAGCCCATCAGTGCCTCGCCCACGCGCCGGTCGGTGATGTGTCCCTCCGCGTCGATCGCGAAGCAGTAGTTGCCGATTCCCTCGCCCGTCGGCCGGGACTGGATCAGCATCAGGTTGACGCCGCGCGAGGAGAATTCCTGGAGAAGTTCGAGCAGCGCACCCGGGTGGTCGTCGCGCAACCAGATCACCACGGACGTCTTGTCCGCGCCGGTGCGGGCCGCGGGCCTGGCCGGCCGTCCGACCAGCACGAACCGCGTCTCCGCGTTCGCCGCGTCGTGGATCTCGGTGACCAGCGGCTCCAGTCCGTACGTGGCCGCCGCGAACTCGCCCGCGAAGGCCGCGTCGAAACGCCCCTCCTGGACGAGCCGCGCACCGTCCGCGTTGGAGGCCGCGGACTCCCAGACGGCGTCCGGCAGATGCGTGGAGAGCCACTGGCGCACCTGCGGCTGCGCGACGGGATGCCCGGTGACCGTCTTGACGTCTGACAGCGTGGTCCCCGGTCGTACGAGCAGCGCGAAGGCGATGGGCAGCAGCACCTCGCGGTAGATCATCAAAGGTTCGCCGGTGGCGAGCTGGTCCAGGGTGACTGTGACCCCGCCCTCCACGGAGTTCTCGATGGGAACGAGAGCGGCGGCGGCTTCTCCGTTGCGCACCGCGTCGAGCGCGGCAGGCACGGAGACCATGGGGGCGAGCTGGCGGGTCGCCGCCTCGGGCAGACTGCGCAGTGCGGCCTCGGTGAAGGTGCCTTCGGGGCCGAGATAGGTGTACCTGGTGGCCGACATGGTGCGTGGCTCCCTGCGGAGACGGAGATGAACGGGGACCGCCCGCCGATCTCCCGATGCAGGCCAGCTTATCGAGCGTCAAGACGCCCCGCCGGTCTGTCCGGAAAACGGACAATCGGTCATACAAAACCACTGGTGTCCGGAGTTCAGCTCTCCAGCAGCCGCTGGCCGACGTACTCACCCTTCGCCGGCCCGCCCGGCACGGCGTACAGCCCGCTGGACTCGTGCCGGATGAATGCCGACAGCGCGTCCCCTCGGTCCAGTTTCCGCTGCACCGGGACGAAGCCGCGCAGCGGATCGGCCTGCCAGCAGACGAAGAGGAGCCCGGCGTCCGGTGTCCCGTCGGAGTCGAAGCCGTCGTGGAAGGAGAACGGGCGCCGGAGCATCGCCGCGCCGCCGTTTGTCTCCGGGGTCGAGATACGGGCGTGGGCATTGGCCGGGACGATCAGCTCCCCCTTGGAGTCGGTCGCCTCCATGTCCATGGGAGTGGTCTCGGTGCCGCCGGTGAGCGGGGCTCCCGTGGACTTCTTCCGTCCGATGACCCTCTCCTGCTCCTCCGGCGACAGCCCGTCCCAGGAGTCGAGGAGCATGCGGATGCGGCGTACGACGGCGTAGGAACCGTGGGCCATCCACTCCGGCTCGCCGTTCGCCGGGAGGAAGATGCGCTGCTCGAAGTTCTCGTCGGTCGGCTTCGGGTTCCTGGTGCCGTCGACCTGTCCCATCAGGTTGCGCGCGGTCATGGGCGAGGAGGTGGCCCCGGGAGTGCGGTTGAAGCCGTTCATCTGCCAGCGCAGGCGTGCGGCTTTCCCGGCCTCTCGCTGGATCGCCCGCAGCGCGTGGAACGCGACGAGGGCGTCGTCCGCTCCGATCTGCACCCACAGATCACCGTTGCTGCGCTTGGGGTCCAGATGGTCGGAGGAGAAGTCGGGCAGCGGGTCGAGGGCGGCGGGCCGCTGCTTCTCCAGGCCGGTGCGCTCGAAGAACGTACGGCCGAAGCCGAAGGTGACGGTCAGTTGCGAGGGTCCGGCGTCGAGCGCGATACCGGTGTCGTCCGCCGCCGGCGGGCGGCCGCTCATCATTCGCTCGGCGGCGGCGGACCAGCGCCTCAGCAGTGCGGCGGCCTCGGTCCGGCCTGCGCCGGGGGTCAGGTCGAAGGCGGCCAGGTGGCCGCGTGCCTGGAGCGGCGTGGTGATGCCCGCCTGGTGTTTCACGTGAAACGAGGCTGTGGCCGAGCCGATGGAGCTGAGCGGGGTGGGAGCGTCATCCTCCAGGGAGGCCGCGAGTACCGTGCCGCCCGCCCCACCC
>NZ_JAAAXQ010000138.1 GCF_009916105.1 Streptomyces sp. GC420
GGGCAGCCCCAGCCGCGAACGCCCCCGCCTGCGCGGCCCGTCCGCAGCCGCGTATCAGCGGCCACGCGAGCCCCTTCCGCCGGGCTCCGGCACGGAACACGAACCGAGCGATCCCGGCGACGACCACGGCACCAGCGAATCCGACCCACTGGAGGGCCTTCATGACCAAGAGCCGTGATGGACGCGTGGTGACCTTCTACTCGTACAAGGGTGGCACCGGGCGGACGATGGCCTTGGCGAACACCGCCTGGATACTCGCGGCGAACGGCCACCGGGTGCTGACCGTCGACTGGGACCTGGAGGCCCCGGGCCTGCATCGCTTCTTCCACCCCTTCCTGGACCACGCCGCCCTCGCCGCCACCACCGGCATGATCGACATGATCACCGACTACCGCGAAGAGGCGCTGCGCGACGTCC
Source organism: Streptomyces sp. GC420 (assembly GCF_009916105.1). GTDB lineage: Bacteria > Actinomycetota > Actinomycetes > Streptomycetales > Streptomycetaceae > Streptomyces. The sequence goes on from NZ_JAAAXQ010000138.1 coordinate 418, forward strand.
CCCGGGCTCCCGACTGGCACCGCCACTACGCCAGGGTGCGCCCGCACGCCGTCTCCCTCGACTGGTCCTTCCCCGGCGGCGGAAGCCTCGACTTCCTCTCGGCCGGGCGGCAGAACCGCGACTACTCCGCCACCCTCGTCGGCATCGACTGGGACGTCTTCTACAACCGCTTCGGCGGGGGCCAGTTCCTGGACGCCCTGCGCGAGGACATGCGCCGCCACTACGACTACGTCCTGATCGACAGCCGCACCGGCCTCAGTGATATCGCCGACATCTGCACGGTCCAGATGCCCGACGTGCTGGTCGTCTGCTTCACCCTCAGCGACCAGAGCATCTACGGCGCCTCGGCCGTGGCCCATGACATCCGGCAGAGGTACGGCGGGCAGCGCGACATCCGCATCCTGCCGGTGCCCATGCGCATCGACGACGGCGAGAAGGAGAAGGCCGACGCGGGCCGCGCGCTGGCCCGCAGCCGCTTCGAGGGGATGCCGACCGGACTGAACGAGGAGGAGATGACGGCGTACTGGGGTTCCGTGGAGATCCCCTACCGCCCCTTCTACGCGTACGAGGAGATACTCGCGACCTTCGGTGACGCGCCCGGTCTGTCCAGTTCCATGCTCTCGGCATGCGAGCGCCTCACGTCCGTGGTCTCCGAGGGCACCGTCCTCGCACTGCCGCCCATGGAGGAGGGCGAACGGCGGCGGTGGGCGAACGAGTTCACCAGGCGCCGCCCGGCTCCGTCCACGAGCGTGGTGCTGGCGTACGTTCCGGAGGACCGCATGTGGGCCGACTGGATCGAGTCGGTGCTCAGCCGGGCCGGATTCAACGTCGCGCCGTGGGACGTGGAAGCACGGGCCGCTCCCGGAGACCGGCCGGGTGGAGCGTCCTCGCGTACGCTCGTCGTCCTCTCCGCGGCCTGTCTGCGGTCCCGGCGGGCCGCGCGCCTGTGGGGGTCCGCCGTCGACACCGATCCGTCCGGGGCCGGCCACCAGCCGCTGCCCGTACGCGTCACCGACGTGCGGCCCGGCCCGCTGCCGGCACGGCGCACTCCCGTGAGCCTGGTGCGGCTCGACGCCCGTGCCGCCGCCGCCGCGCTGCTGAACGCACTCGGACGCGACGGAGCGGGTCTCGCGAAAACCGTCACGGAAGGTGGCCCGCGGTACCCGGTGGGCGATCCGAAGATCTCCAATCTGCGTCCCCGCAACCCCTACTTCACGGGCCGGTCCACGGTCCTCGACCGTCTGCGCGCGGGGCTGGGCGCGGGGAACACGTCGGTGAAACCCTTCCCCCAGACGCTGCACGGGCTCGGCGGCGTCGGCAAGACCCAGGTGGCGCTCGAGTACGCGCACCGCTTCAAGGCGGACTACGACCTCGTGTGGTGGATCGAGTCGGAGCAGGAGGGCGGTATCGCCTCGTCCCTGGCCGAACTCGCCCGCCGGCTGGAGTTACGCGTCGGCGACAGCGTCTCCGAGGCGGCGGAGGCGGCCCGGGCGGAACTGACCACCGGCTCGCGCCTCCCCCGGTATCTGCTGGTGTTCGACAACGTCGAGGACCCGGAAGGCGCACGCCGCTGGTTCCCGCGCGGTCAGGGACACGTTCTGATCACCTCCCGCAACAAGCCGCCCGCGGCCCAGGCCGAGGGACTGGAGATCGACGTCTTCACCCGTGCCGAGAGCGTGGAACACCTCCGGCGCAGGGTGGGCGGCATGAGCCGTGAGGACGCGGCACGCGTGGCCGAGGCCGTGGGGGACCTGCCGCTCGCCGTGGAGGTCGCGGCCGCCTGGCTCGCGGAGACCGCCACCCCCGTCGACACCTACGTGCGTCAGCTCCAGGAGCAGACGACCAGGGCGCTGTCGGTCACCACCGCCGCGGGCTACCCGAAGGAGGTGGGCGCGACCTGGAACATCTCCATCACCCGTCTCCGTGAACAGTCGCGGGCGGCGGTCCGGCTGCTGGAGCTTTGCGCGTTCTTCGCCGCCGAACCGATCTCGATGAGCCTCGTCGACAGCGAGGCGATGATCCGGGCCCTGCTGCCCTTCGATCCGGACCTGCGCGACAGCTACATGCTCGGCAAGGTCATCCAGTCCCTCCGCCGCTTCGCCCTGGCGAAGGTCGATCCCGCCGACAACAGCATCCAGGTGCACCGGCTCGTCCAGGCTGCCGTGCGTTCCGAACTCTCGGCCGAGGCCGCGGAAGAAACGGTTCATGAGGTGCATCGCATACTCGCTGCGGCCCGGCCGCCCGAGGACGAGATCAACGACCCGGTGAACTGGCCCAAGTTCGAGGTGATCTGGCCGCACCTCGGGCCCTCGCAGGTGGAGGGCTGCCGCGAGGAGAAACCGCGTCAGCTGCTGGTCGACCGCGTCCGCTACCTGTGGAAGCGCGGCGAACTGGAGGCCGCCCGCACGCTGGCCGAGAGGCTGCACGAGTCCTGGCGGTCGTCCCTGGGGGAGCATGACCCGCAGACCCTCGACCTGCGTTTCCAGCTCGCCAACGTCCTGCGGTCGCAGGGGAAGTACCAGGAGGCGCTGCGGCTCGACGAGGAGACCCTCCAGCGGCAGACCGAAATCCTGCCCGCCGGCCACCCCCACACGCTCATCACCGGTGGCAGCCTCGCCGCCGACCTGCGGGCGGTCGGCCGGTTCCAGGAGGCCCTGGAACGCGACAAGCAGATCTACGAGGGCTTCCGGACCATCTTCGGCGACCAGCATCCGCGCACGCTCGTCGCGGCCAACAACCTCGCCGTGGACTACCGCGTCACCGGCGACGCCGAACGCGCCCGGCAGCTCGACGAGGAGACCCTGGAACGGCGCGTCCCCATGCTCGGCGAACGCCACCCGTACACCTTGGTCACCAAGGCCCACCTCGCCCGTGACCTGCGCGAGGTCGGGGACTATCCGGGGTCGGTGGCCATGCTCGAGGAAGTGATGGACGTCTTCCAGGAGGTGCTCAATCCCGACCTACCGGAGACGCTCAGGCACGCCAAGAGCCTTGCCGTCTCGCTGCGCAAGGCCGGCCGGGCCGCCGAGGCGATGCGGCTGACCCAGGTGACGTACGACCGCTATCTCGAGCGCTACGGACCCGGTGTGCCCGACGCCCTCGCGTGCGCGCTCAACCTCGCGGCCGACCACTCGGCGGCCGGGGACAAGGAGAAGGCGCGCGATCTGACCGTGGGGGTCCTGGAGGGGTACCGCGGGCTGTTCGGCGAGGAGCACCCCTTCACCCTCGCCTGCCTCAACAACCTGGCGATCTATGTGCGCGGCAGTGGTGATCCCGCCGCGGCCGTCGAATTCGCGACCGAGGCACTGGCCGGCCTGAAGCGGTCCGTGGGCACCGACCACCCCTACACGCTCTGCTGCATGGTCAACCTGGCCAACGCGCACGGCGACCTCGGTGAGACGGACCGCACGATCGAACTGCTGCGGCGTGCGCTGGACGGCCTCACCACACGGTACGGACCGGACCACCCGGACGTACTGGCCACCGAGATCAATCTCGCCCACGCACTGCGGCAGTCCGGCCTGCACCCCGAGGCAGAGGAACTCCGCAAGCGGGTGACGGCGGAATGCGTACGGCAGGTCGGCGAGGACCATCCGCTGACCAGGGCGTGCCGCCAGTGGTGGCGGGTCAACCGCGACCTCGAACCCCACCCGGTCTGAGCGGCCCGGTGCGCCAGCCGCTCACCGGATCGCCCAGCACAGCACCTCGGGCAGCAGCGGCAGCGCGTCGAAGTGCGCGGCTCCCGGCTGGATGACCACGGTGGCCGAGGGGATGCGCTCCGCGAGCCACCTCGTGTGCTCGACCGGAGAGAAGACGTCGTCCTCGCCGTGCCACAGCAGTACGGGGACGGAGATCCGGCTGAGGCCGAAGCCCCAGCCCTTGCCGAATGCCAGGGTGTCGTCGATCCAACCGTGGGCCGAGAGCCGCAGCGCCTCCGCGTAGTTGCGCACCAGAATGGCGCGGATGCCCGCGTCCGCGACGACTTTCCGGTCCGGCTCCGCCAGCTCCGGGTCCAGCTGGGCGATCAGGGCGGCCGGATTCTCCCGGATCTGGCGCGACCGGTGCTCCAGCCCCGCGGCCAGGCTCTGCCGCGCGGCTTCGGCCCTGACGTGCTCGCGGACGTTGGAGCCGGCCATGCCCGCGTACCAGTCGAGGTCGCGGGCCGTGCGCGGGGCCAGCCCCACCAGGACGGCCACCCGGGTCGCGCGGTCGGGCAGCAGCGCCGCGCAGGCCAGCGCGTGAGGGCCGCCGCCCGAGCGGCCGACCACCGCGAACGCGTCCACGCCCAGTTCGTCCGCGACGGCCACGACATCGGCGGCGGCGTCGGCCACCCGCCGGCCCGGCAGCCGGTCGGAGCGTCCGTACCCCGGCCGGTCGAAGGTGATCAGCCGGACGCCCAGCCGGTAGAGGAGGCCGCTGCGCGGTACGGGGCCCAGCCGGCTGCCGGGAGTGCCGTGGAGGAGGAAGACGGGTTTGCCCAGCGGATGTCCCCGCACTTCCACCGCCAGATCCCTGCCGTCCCCGGTCCGAACGATTCGCGGCACGAGCGTCCCCCTGATCTCCACGGCGAGGTACGAGGTCGAAGCGCTGTACGGCCGCATGCGAGGCAGTCGCCGCCGCCGTCCGGCCCAGTATGAGCGTGTGCGGGTTCCCGGCCCAGACGTTCTCCGGCCGTGCGCGCGGCCCGACCCACCGGCGCCACCGGCGGGACGGGGCGGCCACCGGGCGCACGACGACGGCGCCGGTCTCCGCCGAAAACGCCGCCCGCGCACCCGGGCACCAGCGTGCCCCCCGGAGCACCGGCCGCCGGGCGGCATTCTGTCCGCTGATCAGCCAACGTGCATGCCGCCACCGACAGTGGGGTCCGCCCGCCGTCGGCAGCGCCGGGCCGCGGGAAGGCCGACCGGTCGTGGCCCCCGCCTCCCGAAACTGCGAGGCCCGGACCGGGCCCTCGGCCGTCCCCGGCTCCCCCGGCCGGAGGGCGTGTCACCCGGGGCCCGGCCCGCCGGGCTCGTTCACGTGTGCACCCGCTCCCCCTGCCGCTGCGCGAGCCACTCGCCGAACGTCACCGTGCCCCGTGCGTCCGGCCGCTCCGCGGTCAGGGCGCCGGCCCGCAGCGCCCGGCCCAGTGCGCCCGGGACCGGGATCGGCACCAGGAGGGCGCGGCGGCCCGTGACGGTGCGCCAGGTGCCCGCGAGCGCCCGGAGCGAGGTGATCTCGGGGCCCGCGACCTGGACGAAGCCGTTGCGGGCGGGCGCCTCGGCGGCGTCCGCGACCGCGCGGGCCGCGTCGGCCGCGGCGATCGGCTGGAGCCGGGCCCGGGGCACTGGCAGCAGCCGCCACTTGCCGGCGGCGCCGAACACCGTGCCGACCAGTTCGTGGAACTGGGTGGCGCGTACGACGGTCCACGGCACCGGTCCCCCGCGCACGGTGCGCTCCTGCTCGGTCTTCACGCGGTAGTAGCCCGTCGGGGCCGCGTCGCAGCCGACGATGGAGACGCAGACGTGGTGGGCCACACCGGCGGCCTCCTCGGCGGCCAGGAGCCGCCGCGAGCCTTCGACGAGGGTCCGCGCGGCACCCTTCGCGGACGGGTTGTTCACCGCGTCCACGACGACGTCGCAGCCCTCGAGCGCGTCGGCCAGCCCTTCTCCCGTCGTGAGGTCGACCCGGTGTTCCGGGGAGCGGCGGCTGAGCACCCGCACCCGGTGGCCGCGCGAGCGCAGTTCCTCCGTGATGTGGCGTCCCAGCGTGCCGGTGCCCCCGGCGATGGCGATGGTCAGAGTTCTCATGCCAAGGAGACGGGACGTCCCGCCGGAATGTGACATCCCGGCGGGACGGACCGACGAACGCGCGGGGAGCCGGGCAGGCCCACGGGGAAGGGTGGCCTGCCCGGCTCCTGCGGAGTTCCTCCGGGGCGGGGCGGGACTATTCGAGGAGCTCCGCGTACGAGCCCATGGCGAGCGCGATGTCGGCCTGGGCCCAGAACCGGTGGTACGTGAAGGTGGGCGCCGCGCCGCCCGCCAGGTAGGACTCGATCTTCGACCAGGCGGGGTCGTCCTCGTAGAAGGAGCGGATCGAGGCGAAGGTGGACGAGGAGTCGACCGTGTCGCCGTTCGGCATCTCACCGGTCCAGCCGGAAGGCACGTACACCGGGTCGTCGAAACGGGAGTAGTCGGTGCGGGTCTCCTGGACCGCGATGCCGATCGGGTCCTGGTGGTGGTCCCACATGCCGTCCAGCAGGGCCTTGGCGACCGACGCCGCCTCGTCGTCGCCGGACCGGTCGGCGTAGTACATCAGCGTCTTGGCGTAGGCCGCGGCCACACCCACGTCGTCGGTGTAGTCGGCGACGGTGACGTGCAGGCCGCTGTTGGCGCCGGGCGAGGAGGCGTTCCAGGTGTCGGGAGCGCCGGACCACTGGAGGGTGGACGGGATGCGGTAGGTGCCGTCCGGGTTGACCGTGGTCTCGGACAGTGCCCAGCCGACCCACTTGTCGAGCACGGCCTTGGCTGCGGCGTTGCCGGTGACCTGGTAGTACTCGGCGACGCGCTCCATCGACCAGGCCTGGAAGCCGAACCACTGGTTGGACGGCGGGTCGTGGTAGACGGGCTTCTCGTCGTAGTACATGCCGTAGAAGGTCGGCGTGCCGGCCGGCGGGGAGGCGTAGCGGCCCTGCCAGCTGTTGGTGGCGCCGCCCGCGATCGCGCCTTCGCTGGACTGGAGCCAGCGGTAGAACTCGATCTGCCGGGTGAGGCTGGTCGACCAGTCCGAGGCACCGGTGGCCGACTTCGGCTTCAGCGCGTCGTACGAGCTGAGCACGTAGGCGGCCATGGGGTTCTGGTAGCCGCCGTGCGCGTGGCTGGAGCCGATGCGCCAGGCCCAGCCGGCGTTGGTGTCGGTGGCTCCGCCCCAGGCGTAGTACCAGCTCAGCAGGTAGTGGGAGCTGTTCTTGCCGCTGCCTGCCGGGCAGGCGGACGGTCCCGCGCAGTTCCCGATCTTCTTGAAGTACTTGTCGTACATCGCGTAGCGCAGGTAGTCGCCCATCTTCGCGGCCTTGGCCACGACGGACGAGACCTCGCCGCCCTTGCCCTGCTCCTTCGCCCAGACGTCGGCCCAGTAGGCGGCCTGGACGGCGCGCGCGTCGGCGTCCGGCGCGTTGGTGAACTTCCACTGCCTGGCGTAGGACGCGTCCTTGGTGAACAGGTCCAGGTAGCCGTTGGTGCCGCCGAACTCGAAGTCGTCGCAGGTGGGGTGCGGCACGGTCTCCCAGACGGACTCCTGCGGACCGCGCTGGAAGGTGTTGATGTACGACGGTCCGGTGTCGGCCGGTCCCGCGCTGCACTTGCCGGGCGAGTTGCCGTAGCCGTAGACGTTGTCGACGTCCTGGAGCCAGTGCATGCCGTAGACGTCGTCCGTGCCGTACGCGGACTTCAGCTCGGCGGCGATGGGGTCGGCGCCGGCGGTGACGCCGGAGTCCAGCTGCGCCGGGTAGGACGAGGGCAGGTCGTGCTCCGGCGCGTAGGTGGCCGGTTTGGACGGGGTGTAGAAGGAGTTGGTCGGCTGGTCGGCGTGGGTGGGGATCATGTAGTCCTCCATGGTGTCCCACGCGCCGTTGAACTTGCTCCAGTCACCCGTGATCTTGCCGTACATGGCCTGGAGCCAGATCAGGTAGCTGTACGCCTCCGATGTCGTCTCGTGGCCGTGGTCGGGGGCCTCGACGATCAGGGTCTCCACCGAGTGGTACGGGACCCCCTCCGGCGAGAAGTAGCCGTTCGCCGGGTCGGTGATCTTGCCGTACAGCTCCAGGAAGCGCTCGTCGTACGCCGACGAGGCGCCGAGCTGGGTCACGGTGACCTCGGCCGCGGCGTGGCCGGGGGCAGTGGCCCTGAAGACCGCGGAGCCGGTGCCGCTCGCGTCCGCGGCGACGGTCACCTTCTGCGCTGTGTTCCAGTTCGCCGGCGTGAAGGTGAGCGTTCCGCCCGAGGAGACGCTCAGGCCGCTGTTGCCGGACGCGCGGGTCGTCGTGACCGTCACGTTCGACGCGGGCTGGGTGGAGAGCTTGAGGTCGAAGGTCCCCGACTCGCCCTGGCGTACGCCGAGCTGGGCCGGTGAGGCGACCAGCGCGGGACCGGAGGCGACGGTGATGCCGACGGGCACCGACTCGGCGGAGGCGCCGAGGCTGTCGTACGCCTTCGCGTAGAGGGAGTAGGAACCCGCGGTCATGTCCGCGTAGTCGAGGGTGTACGGCGAGGTGGTGTCTGTGCCGAGCAGGGTGTTGTCGCTGTAGAACTCCACCTTGCTGATGCCCGCCCCGTCGGCGGCCGCCGCGGTGGCGGCCATGGGGACGGTGTCCCCCGCGCTGAAGACCGCTCCGGCGGTGGGGCTGGTCAGCACGCTGACGGGCGGCTGGTGGGCGCCCGTGCAGGGGGTGCCGTTGATCGCGAAGCCGGTGGGGTCGGCGTTCGTCCCGCTGTAGCCGAACTGGGCGCCGGTGGTCACCGAGGCGCCTGCCGCGATGCGCGCGTTGTAGGAGGCGTTCCGTACGGTGACGTCCTTGCCGGACTGCGACCAGGTGCCGTTCCAGCCGTTGGAGAGCTGCTGGTTGCCGGCGTAGGAGTAGGTCAGGGTCCAGCCGTCGATGGCGTCGCTGCCCCGGTTGGTCACGGTCAGCTCGGCGGTGAAGCCGGAACCCCAGTCGTTCTTCGTGTAGTCGACGCTGCAGGCCACGGCCGCCGCGGCGGCGGGCGCGGTGCCGGCCGTCAGCGCGGCGGCGGGCAGGGTCACGGCCGCGGCGAGCGCGGCCAGCAGCCGGCGAAGGCGCCGGTGACGCGGTCCTGGTGGAGCTCCTGGGTCTTTCGGAAGTGGGCCGATCAGCGCACGCATGGCACCGGTCCCTCCTGCGGCTCGGTTCGGTGGGGGTGCGATTAAGCCTTGAACCAGTGGGAGCGCTCCCAAGGTGCTGTGTGACTGATGGGCTGTCAAGTGTCTTCGCAAGATAAAAGCGTCGAAAAGATTCGACGGAGAAAGTTGACAACCCCCTCTTTCTCTCGACGCCACTTGGCGCTAGCTTCGTAGCACCAGTGGGAGCGATTCCATCTCAGTTGGCATGCCCTGACCAGGGCTTACCGCACTGCTTAGGACTCGCTCATGCGACACCCCCCGCACTTACCGGCGCTGCCGGCCGCGGCTGTTCCCACAGCGGCGGCCACCGAGCTCGTCCCCGCCCGCACGGCGTCGGGGGCCGCTCCCCGGCCGCCGACGTCCCGCTCCTCGCGGGCGAGATCGGCGAGATCGGCGAGAACACTCGCGCGCACTCCTTCACAGGCCGCGTCATGAACCGGTTCGACGACCGCGGACTGTCCTGTCCGGGCCCCCCTGGAACACCTGGGACCGCTCCTCGGGTCGGTCCCGGACCAGCGACCACGACGGCACACCCACCCGTTTCGGCATCGGGCTGCGCGAGCACCCGCGCTCCCTCGACTGACTGGAAGGTCACCGAATCCATGAGCCGCACACCCTCGACCGCTCCGCCCAGGAGATCACGCACGGCTCTCCTCGCGGCCTCGGCACTGATCGCCTCGGGCGGTCTGACCGCCACCGCGTTCAGCGCCGGTACGGCGGGAGCCGCCGCAGCCGGCTGCACCGTCGACTACAAGGTGACCAACCAGTGGGACACCGGGTTCGGCACCAGCGTCACCATCACCAACACCGGTGACCCGGTGAGCAACTGGACCCTGGAGTGGTCCTTCGCGGGCAACCAGCAGGTCACCCAGGGCTGGAACGCCACGATCACCCAGAGCGGCGCGGCGGTCACCGCGAAGAACCTCTCGTACAACGGCTCGCTCGGCACCGGGGCCTCCACCTCCTTCGGCTTCAACGGCTCCTACAGCGGCACCAACGCGGTGCCCGCGACGTTCAAGCTGAACGGCGTCACCTGCAACGGCGTCACCGACCCCACGGACCCGACCGATCCGACGGACCCCACCGACCCGCCCGGTGACCGCGTCGACAACCCGTACGCCGGAGCGAAGGTCTACGTGAACCCCGAGTGGTCGGCGAAGGCCGCGGCCGAGCCGGGCGGCAGCCGGATCGCGAACCAGCCGACCGGTGTGTGGCTGGACCGGATCGCCGCCATCGAGGGCGCGAACGGCGGCATGGGTCTGCGGGACCACCTCGACGAGGCGCTGGAGCAGAAGGGCAGCGGCGAACTCGCCGTCCAGCTGGTGATCTACAACCTGCCGGGACGCGACTGCTCGGCGCTCGCCTCCAACGGCGAGCTCGGCCCGACGGAGCTCGACAAGTACAAGACGCAGTACATCGACCCGATCGCGGAGATCCTCGGCGACAGCAAGTACGCCGGCCTGCGCATCGTGACCACCGTCGAGATCGACTCGCTGCCCAACCTGGTCACCAACGTGACACCGCGGGCGACGGCCACCGCCAACTGCGACACGATGAAGGCCAACGGCAACTACGTGAAGGGCGTCGGCTACGCCCTGAACAAGCTCGGCTCCGTGGGCAACGTCTACAACTACGTGGACGCCGGACACCACGGCTGGCTCGGCTGGGACGACAACCTCGGCCCCTCCGCCGACATGTTCAAGCAGGCCGCCACCGCCGAGGGCGCCACCGTCGACGACGTGCACGGCTTCATCGTCAACACCGCCAACTACAGCGCCCTGAAGGAGGACCACTTCACGATCAACGACACCGTGAACGGCGCCTCTGTGCGCACCTCGAAGTGGATCGACTGGAACCGCTACGTCGACGAGCTGTCGTACGCCCAGGCCATGCGCACCCTGCTCGTGTCCAAGGGCTTCGACTCCGGTATCGGCATGCTGATCGACACCTCCCGCAACGGCTGGGGCGGCACCGCACGGCCCTCCGCCGCCGGCCCGCAGACCAGCGTGGACACCTACGTCGACGGCGGCCGCTACGACCGCCGCATCCACCTCGGCAACTGGTGCAACCAGTCCGGAGCCGGCCTCGGCGAACGTCCGCAGGCCGCGCCCGAGCCGGGCATCGACGCCTACGTGTGGATGAAGCCCCCGGGTGAGTCCGACGGGTCGAGCGAGGCCATCGACAACGACGAGGGCAAGGGCTTCGACCGGATGTGCGACCCGACGTACACCGGCAACCCGCGGAACAACAACAACATGTCGGGCTCCCTGCCGAACGCCCCGATCTCCGGCCACTGGTTCTCGGCCCAGTTCCAGGAGCTCATGAAGAACGCCTACCCGCCCCTGTCATAGAGGCTCGGTTCACCTCCGGGGTGCTGAAGCCCGTGCCCCTTTTTTTGAGGGCTCGGTTCGCCTCCGGGGTGCTGAAGCCCGTGTCGACGGTCGATCGTGCTCGCCCGCTCGTTCCTCACGGCCTGTGCGCGTTCTCCCTTTCGACACGGGCGCACCCCTTCGGCTCACTCGCCCGCTCGGGGCACAGGCGCCTCGGGAGGTGAACCGGCTGTGGGGGCACCTCCCAGCGGTGGGCCGGGAGGTGCCAGGCCCTCGGCACTCGTGCCGAGGGCCCTCCGCCGCGACTGCGGCTCAGCCGTTCCGCCCGGCGGCGAACCCGACGAACGCCGCCCAGGCGTCCGGGGCCACCGCCAGTCCGGGGCGCTCCGTCTCCTTCGAGTCCCGCACTTGGACGGTGTGGAGAGAGGTCGCGACCTCTACGCAGTCGCCACCGTCCCCAGCGCTGTAGCTGCTCTTGAACCAGGCGATCTGATCGGCGCTCCGCCTGATCTGGTCCACGCTCATCTCCCTCCCAGGAACTTCTGCACCAAGGACAGCGACTCATGCGGAGTGAGGGCCTGTGCACGGATGGTCCCGTACGTGGCCTCCAGTCCCCGAACCCTGTCGCGCTCAGTGTGCAGGCGGCTGTCGCTCTGCACCTCCGTGTAGGCGATCCTCCGCCCATCCTTGGTTTCCATCAAGGTGAAGGGCCCTGCGAGACCTGCGTGCTCAGCCTGGTTCAACGGCATCACTTGGATCTCGACGTTCCGCTGATGACCGATTGAAAGGATCTGCTCAAGTTGCCCCCGCCAGATCTGGTCGCCGCCGATGCGCTTGTGGAGTACCGCCTCTTCGAGGACGAAGGTCAGATGGGGTGCGGGGCGACGGGTGAAGATCTCCTGCCTCGCCATTCGTGCCGCAAGGCGCTGCTCAATGACCTCCTCGTCCAGGTACGGTCTCCACATCCGGAAGACGGCCCTGGCGTACGCCTCCGTCTGCAACAGCCCCTTCACCAGGTGGGTGTCGTAGGCGTGCAACTCGACCGCCTCCGCCTCCAGCCGGGCCGCGTCGCGGAAGAACGCCGGGTACTGCGCCCGGGCGACCTCCTCCTTCATCTCCTTGAGGACACCGCCCGCGTCCAGCAACTCGTCCGCCAGGTCGATGAACTTCGGCGGCGGCACACGCCGCCCCTGCCCGTAGGCCGCGATCGTGGCGGGCGAGTACCCGGTCCGCGCCCCCATGTCCACCCGTTCAAGGCCCGCTCGCAAACGGAACAGTTTCATCTGCCGCCCGAACACCCGCAGGATCCCGGAGCCCGGCTCCGGTGACCGCGTTCCCGGCTCCCCGCCCGAAGCCACCGTCTGCTCCGCCGCCGCGCCCTCGTCCGGTTGGTGTACCAGTCCACTCATCGCGCACCCTCCTCCGCCACCAACCGGCCAACGCGCGTACCACCCTCCCCGGACACGCCCCGCCACACCGACATCCGCCCGCGGAGCGCGTACAGCGCCCGCCTGTACACGCCGCCCGCGCCCGACCGGGTGGGGACCTGCGCGAATGTGGGCTCAAAAGGCACCTCGACCCACCCGAAATGCCCGTTCCCGAGTGCAATATGGGCCCACATTCGCCCCGCGCCCCGCACCCTCGCACCTCCCAGCGGTGGTCCGGGAGGTGCCGGGCCCGGCCCGGCAGCCGGGCGGGACCGGGGCCGGGCACTCAGGACGAGTCGCGCACCATCAGCTCCGTGGGGAGCACGATCTGCGGCCGGTCGGACCTGCGGGAGCCGGCCGGCCGCTGGTCCGCGATCTCGTCGAGCAGCACCTGCGTCATCGCCCGGCCCATCTCCTCGATGGGCTGGCGCACACTCGTCAGCGCCGGCGACATGTGCCGGGCGATCGCCGAGTCGTCGAAGCCGACCAGCGCCACGTCCTCCGGGACCCGGCGGCCCTGCGCGCGCAGCACCTGCCGGGCGCCCGCCGCCGTCACGTCGGAGGCCGCGAAGACGGCGTCCAGGTCGGGACGGCGCTCGAGGAGTTCGGCCATGGCGCGGCGGCCGCCCTGCTCGGTGAAGTCGGCGGTGGCGACCAGGCCGGGGTCGGCGGGGTGGCCGGCGTCGGCGAGGGCGTCACGGTAGCCGTCGACACGGCGCTGCGCACCCCACACGTCGAGCCGTCCGGTGATGTGAGCGACGGAGCGCCTGCCGCGCGATACCAGGTGCTCGACGGCGCTGCGGGCACCGCCGTAGTTGTCGGAGTCGACCGATGCCAGCGGCTCCTGCGCGGAGCGGCGGCCGCTGATCACGGCGGGGATGTCGAGCTGGTCGAGCAGGTCGGGCAGCGGATCGTCGGCGTGCACGGAGACCAGCAGGACGCCGTCGACACGGTGCGCGGCGAGGTACTCGGCGAGCCGGGCCCGTTCCCGGTCGTTGCCGACGAGGGTGAGCAGCAGCTGCATCTCCGTGTCGGCGAGGGCCGCGCCCACGCCCCGCACGATGTCGGAGAAGTACGGCTCCGCGAAGAAGCGGGTCTCCGGTTCGGGCACCACCAGGGCGACCGCGTCGGTGCGGTTGGCCGCCAGGGCCCGTGCCGCCCGGTTCGGGACGTAGCCGAGTTCCGCGACCGCGGCCTCGACGGCGGCGCGCGTCTGGTCGCTCACCCTGGGTGATCCGTTGATCACGCGGGAGACCGTGCCGCGGCCGACCCCGGCCCGCGCGGCCACCTCTTCCAAGGTGGGGCGCCCGCCGCTCCGGCCGCGCGTGTGTCTTACCGCCATACCTGCCTCCCAACACTGTGCAAGACGCAGTGTGCCGCCCGGCGGTCGGAATCTAACAGCCCGATAACCGAAGGCAAGTCTCGCTGCCCGGAACCTTGACACCCCTTCGAGTACAGGCGAACCTTCAAGACATCACGAATGGGAGCGCTCCCACAGTAGTGCACGCATACAGAACCCGCACGTTCCCCACCCGAGCCGCATTAGCGCAGTACAGGCACGATCGCTGCACAACACAAGGGCCCAACACCGTAGTTGGCCCGGGGGGTCGGCACGTCAGGGGCCACAAGGAGGACGACGCAATGATGCGCACCAGTACCCGTAGGACCCGACGCGTGGTGGCCCTCGCGGCCGTCGCCACGCTCGGGGCCGGCCTGCTGGCCGGCTGTGCCGACGACGGCGACGACGGCGGCTCCACGGGAGGCAGCGGCGAGGGGGGCAAGGGCAAGACCACCATCACCCTCGGCCTCTTCGGTGTGTTCGGCTACCAGGAGGCCGGGCTCTACGACGAGTACATGAAGCTCAACCCCGACATCACGATCAAGCAGAACGTGATCGAGCGGAACGAGAACTACTACCCGCAGCTGCTCAACCACCTCACCTCCGGAAGCGGCCTCGCCGACATCCAGGGCGTCGAGGTCAACAACATCGCCGAGATCACCGCCACCCAGGCCGACAAGCTGGTGGACCTCGGCAAGGCCGAGGGCGTCGACAAGAACAACTTCCTCGACTGGAAGTGGGCCCAGGGCACCGCCAAGAGCGGCACCACGGTCGCGCTCGGCACCGACGTCGGCCCCCAGGGCATCTGCTACCGCAAGGACTACTTCGAGAAGGCCGGGCTGCCCACCGACCGCGACGAGGTCAGCAAGCTGTGGGAAGGCGACTGGAACAAGTACCTCGAGGCGGGCAAGACCTTCAAGAAGGACGGTCCCAAGGGCGTCTCCTTCGTCGACTCGGCCGCCGGTGTGATGGCCGCCATCACCGGTAGCTACGAGGAGCGCTTCTACAACGAGGCCGGCGAGGTCATCTACAAGGACAGCGCCGCCGTCAAGGAGGCCTGGGACGTCGCGGGCGAGTTCGCGACCGAGGGCCTGACCGCGAAGCTCCAGCAGTTCCAGCCGACGTGGGACCAGGCGTACGCCAACGGAAAGTTCGCCACCGTCTCCTGCCCGGCCTGGATGCTCGGCTACATCAAGGAGAAGGCCGGCGACGCGGGCGAGAACAAGTGGGACATCGCCCAGGCGCCCAAGGCCAGCAACTGGGGCGGGTCCTTCCTGACCGTGCCGAAGGCCGGCAAGAACAGCGAAGAGGCCGCCAAGCTCGCCGCCTGGTTGACCGCGCCGGAGCAGCAGGCGAAGCTCTTCGAGAAGCAGGGCAGCTTCCCGAGCGCCAAGGCGGCCTACGACCTGCCGGTCGTCGCCGACGCCAAGAACCCCTACTTCGACAACGCTCCCATCGGTGAGATCTTCTCCAAGGCCGCCGAGGGCGCGCCCGTGCAGATCCTCGGCCCGAAGGACCTGATCATCGCCCAGAACCTCGCGGATGTCGGCATGCTTCAGGTCGACCAGAAGGGCAAGTCGCCCGAGGAGGGCTGGAAGGCCGCCGTGAAGTCGATCGACAACGCTCTGGACCAGTGACCCGGATGTCCCGGACCACCCACGCACCTGAGGCCGCGCCCCCCGGAGGGGAGGGGGGCGCGGCCCCGCGCAAGTCCTCGAGCCCCCTCGACGAGGCGGAGCGGCGGCGCCGTGCGCGGCGCAGCCGCCGCTACCGCTGGGACATGAAGTGGAGCCCGTACGCGTACGTGGCGCCGTTCTTCGTCTTCTTCGCCGCCTTCGGCCTCTTCCCGTTGATCTACACCGGGTGGGCCTCGCTGCACCAGGTGGAGCTGACCGACCCCACCACCATGAACTGGGTCGGGATGAAGAACTTCTCCCGGCTGCTCGAGGACGAGTTCTTCTGGAACGCGCTGCGCAACACGGTCACGATCGGGCTGATCTCCACCGTGCCGCAGCTGCTCATGGCCCTGGGCATAGCCCACCTGCTGAACTACAAGCTGCGCGGCTCGATGTTCTTCCGGGTCGCCGTCCTCACGCCGTACGCCACCTCGGTGGCGGCCGCGACCCTGGTCTTCGTGCTGCTCTTCGGCCGCGACTACGGCATGATCAACTGGCTGCTCGGCATGGTCGGCCTGGACGGCATCGACTGGCAGAACGGGCCGGTGACCTCGCAGCTCGCGGTGTCGACGATCGTCATCTGGCGCTGGACCGGCTACAACGCGCTGATCTACCTCGCCGCCATGCAGTCGATCCCCAACGACCTGTACGAGTCGGCGGCGCTCGACGGGGCCTCGCGCTGGCAGCAGTTCCTCAACGTCACGCTGCCCTCGCTGCGGCCGACCATCCTGTTCACCTGCGTGGTCTCCACGATCGGCGCGACCCAGCTGTTCGGTGAGCCGCTGCTGTTCGGCGCGGGCGCCACCGGAGGCTCCGACCACCAGTACCAGACGCTGGGGCTCTACCTGTACGAGCAGGGCTGGGTGAATCTGCACCTGGGCCGGGCGTCGGCCATCGCCTGGGCGATGTTCCTGATCCTGCTGCTGATCGGCCTGGCCAACTGGGTGATCACCCGGTGGCTGCGCAAGAAGGAGGGAGCGGCATGAGCGCGCCGACCCAGACGGAACCGACGGACAAGGTGCCGGCGCCCTCCGAGCCGCCCCTTCAGCCCCGGCCCGGGAAGAAGAAGGGTGCGGGCCGCACCCTGCACGGCGGCAGGTGGACGTACGCCGTGCTGGTCGTCTTCACCATCGGCTCGCTGTTCCCGCTTGTGTGGACGGCGATCGCGGCCTCCCGCAACAACACGCGGCTGGCGCAGACGCCGCCGCCCTTCTGGTTCGGCGGCAATCTCTTCAAGAACCTGGAGATCGCCTGGACCGACGCCAACCTGGGCACGGCACTGTTCAACACCGTGATCGTGGCGGGGACCGTGTCGGTGGGCACGGTGGTCTTCTCCACGCTCGCCGGGTTCGCCTTCGCCAAACTGCAGTTCCGGCTCAAGAACCTGCTGCTGCTCCTGGTCATCGGCACCATGATGGTTCCGCCGCAGCTCAGCATCGTGCCGCTGTACATGATGGTCGCCAAGCTCGAATGGACCGACCAGCTGCAGTCGGTGATCCTGCCGACGCTGGTCAGCGCCTTCGGCGTGTTCTTCATGCGGCAGTACCTGATCCAGGCGCTGCCCACCGAGCTGATCGAGGCCGCGAGAGTCGACGGCGCGAGCAGTATCCGGGTGATCTGGCACGTGGTCTTCCCCGCCGCGCGGCCGGCGATGGCCGTCCTGGGGATGCTCACCTTCGTCCAGTCGTGGAACGACTTCCTCTGGCCGATGATCGCCCTGACCCAGACCGGCAACCCGACCGTGCAGGTCGCGCTGACCGGCCTCGGCCGCGGCTACATTCCCGACCAGTCGGTGATCATGGCCGGCGCGCTGCTGGGCACGCTGCCGCTGCTGCTCGCCTTCACGATCTTCGGCAAGCAGATCGTCGGCGGCATCATGCAGGGCGCGGTGAAGGGCTGACCGACCTGCGGCGGCCCGGTACTGCCGGCGCCTTCGCGGGGTCGTCCAGCAGGGCCTGCCGGAGCTCCGGCCAGGGCTCCTGCCACGGGTCCGCCCTGGGAACCGTCCTCGGAACCGCCCCGGGAACCGTCCCGGGGATCCGACCGCGGGCGCGGACCGGACCCCGTTCCGGGACCCCGTCCCCGAGCCGCGTCCCGGGACCTCACCGGAGGCCCCCGTCACGGCGCCTGCCCGAGCCCTGCCGCACAGCTCCACCC
>NZ_JAAAXQ010000139.1 GCF_009916105.1 Streptomyces sp. GC420
GACCCACCCGCTGAACCGGCACGGAACGGGCGAGGGCGCGCCGCCTTCCCCCGACACCCCGTGCCGCGATCCCGCGCACCCCGCACACACACGCACGTACGCCGTGCCCGTGCGGGCGCAGCCCCGAGCACGCCACGGCATGCCGCCGCGCGTGCCCCGGGCGTACGCGGAAGCTCGCGGCCACGACGGACCTGAGGACCGACATGGCCATCGACGACGCCACCACCGCGTCAGCCACCCTGCCCGGCTCCGACGAGGAACCGGCCCCTCCCACCACGTCCGGCGGCGGATCCGCCTGGACCGCGCTGCGTCCGCTCCTGCTGCGGCTGCACTTCTACGCCGGCCTCCTGACAGCGCCCTTCCTCCTCGTCGCCGCCCTGAGCGGGCTGCTCTACTCCCTTTCCTTCCAGGCCGAGAAGGTGATCTACACCCACGAACTCGAAGCGCCCCCGGGTGACCGCACCCGGCCCCTCGACGAGCAGGTAGAGGCCGCCAGGGACGCGCATCCGGGCGGCACCGTCACCGCCGTGTGGCCGGCGCCCGGGAAGGACAGGACCACCCGCGTCCTGATGTCCGCACCGGACATGGGCGAGAGCAGGTCGCTCGCCGTGTTCGTCGACCCGTACACCGCGGAGGTACGCGGAGAACTCACCAGCTACGGAAGCTCGGGCGCCCTCCCACTGCGGACCTGGCTCGACGAGCTCCACCGTGACCTGCACCTCGGCGACTTGGGCCGCAACTACAGCGAACTCGCCGCCAGCTGGCTGTGGGTGGTCGCCCTCGGCGGACTGCTGCTGTGGGCCCGGCGCCGGCGCGCCAGGAAGCGCGCCCTGGTCCTGCCCGAGCGCGGTCTCAGCGGCCGCCGCAAGACCCTGTCCTGGCACGGCGCAGCCGGCGTGTGGACCGTCCTCGGACTGCTCGCGCTCTCCGCGACGGGCCTCACCTGGTCCCGCTACGCCGGTGAGAACATCGGCCGGATCCAGGACTCCCTCGGCGGCTCCACACCCGTGGTCGCCGCGGCCCTCGACCCCTCGCGGGCCGGCGGTGACGGTCACGCCGAGCACGGCGGCGACGGCGACGGCAGGCACGAGGGCCACGAGGGCGCCGGCATCGGCCTGGACAAGGCCCTGGAGGTGGCCCGCGAACGGGGCGTCGGCGTCGAGAGCGGCGAAATTGCCGTCACCCTGCCGGCAGACGGCAACGGCTACGTCGTCAAGGAGACCGACAAGCTGTGGCCGGTCCACCTGGACACGATCGCCATCGACCCGGCCGACGGCGACGTCCTCGACGAACTCCGCTTCGCCGACCACCCGGTGCTCGCCAAGCTGACCCGCTTCGGGATCGACCTGCACATGGGCCTCGCCCTGGGACTCGCCAACCAGCTGGCCCTGGCCGCACTCGCCGCCTGCCTCGTCGCCCTCGTCGTCTGGGGCTACCGGATGTGGTGGCTGCGCCGCCCGACCGGCACGGAGCGGTTCGGCGCCGGCCGACCCGTGCCGAGGGGCGCCTGGCGCAGGGTTCCCCTGCCGGTGCTGCTGCCGCTGGCCGCGGTCACCGCGCTGACCGGCTGGTTCCTGCCGCTGCTCGGCATCAGCCTGCTCGGCTTCCTGGTGCTGGACGTGCTGCTCGGCGCGCTCGCGGCGCGCCGCCGCCGTACGGCCGCCTGACCGGCGCGCCCGTCGCAGGGCCCGGCCCCCTCCGCGGACGGGGCCGGGCCCTGCGGCGCGGTCCGAGACCCAGCGCCCGGGCGCGTACTTGCAGCCGACGCGGCGCACGGTCTGGATCGAACCGTTCCTGAAGACTGAGCTGGAGTGGTCCCGTTCGGCCGCGCGCCCCGAACGGTCTTGGGCGCACTGGTCCCCGGCGTACTCGGCCCCGGGGCGGCGGCACGGATCGTGTCCGTGGTTCCGGGCCCGGGAGGACGCCCCTCTCAGTCCGCCAGCCGCTTCCGCCAGTCCAGCGGGGTGACGATCAGGGCTCTGTCGGGTGAGCCGTTCCAGTCCACCGGCAGGCCCGCCCCGCGCAGCGCGGCGGCGACCTCGCGTCCCACGGATGCCGTCGTCTCCTCGGAACCGTCGAAGCCGCCGTACAGCAGATGGAGCCCGCCGCCCGCGGCGGCGTCGTCCGTGCACTGCGTGTGGAAGAAGACGAACCCGCGCGCGTCCTCCCGTCCCGCGCCCCATATCTCGGACAGACCGCAGCTGCGGCAGCACGTGAAGTTCTCCCGGGCCGTGATGCCGCGCTCCTCGATCTCCGCGAAGACCGCCGCGATCCGCTCCGGGTCCGTGGTGCCCTCCCAGCCGGCCTGCTCCTCCAGCCGCTCCCGCCACAGCCGGTCGACCAGCTGCCACGCCTGCGCCGGGGAGACCGGCCGCTCGCCCCCGTCGACCAGCCACTCCTCCGCGTCCTCGGCGAGCTCCGCCCGCGTCATGTACCCGCCGCGCAGCTGCCCCCTGACGTGCTCCTCCATCTTCTCCCGTATGCCGTCGGGGAGTTCGGGAACAGCCAGGTCCACCCGGTCCCAGACGAGCCCCGCGTCCCAGCCCGTCTCGCGGCGCGCCCAGCCGGTCATCGCCGCGGCGACCTCCCCGGGCCGCGCCAGGCGCGTGCCGAAGTGCCGGGCGGCCCCGCCGTCCCGGTGCTCCAGCCGATAGTCCGCGCCGTCCTCGTGCCACACCTGGATGAACACGTCCGGCTCCTCGGGGACGGGCAGCACCACCAGGAACCGGTCGTCCGGGCCCCCGATGCGCGCCACCAGCTCACCGAGCCGCTCCGCCGTGATCCGCGTGAGCGTCTCCCCGGTCTCGGTCTCCACCCTGATCGCCAGCATGGGACCCACCATGACACGGCCCACTGACAACACGGGGGCGCCCGCCGGAACACCGGCGGGCGCCCTGGTGAGGCCGTGCGGTCAGACCTGACCGGCCTTCTCCAGCGCCGTGCAGCAGGTGTCGACGATGAGCCGGGTCACCACGTACGGGTCGACGTTGGCGTTCGGGCGGCGGTCCTCGATGTAGCCCTTGCCGTCCTTCTCGACCTGCCACGGGATGCGCACCGAGGCGCCGCGGTCGGAGACGCCGTAGCTGTACTTGTCCCAGGGGGCGGTCTCGTGAAGACCGGTCAGCCGCGCGTCGATGCCCGCGCCGTAGTACTTCACGTGGTCGAGCGGCTTGGAGCCCTCGCCCAGCGACTCGCAGGCGGTGATGATGGCGTCGTAGCCCTCGCGCATCGCCTTCGTCGAGAAGTTGGTGTGCGCGCCGGCGCCGTTCCAGTCGCCCTTGACCGGCTTGGGGTCGAGGGTGGCGGAGACGCCGAAGTCCTCGGCGGTGCGGTAGAGCAGCCAGCGGGCCAGCCACAGCTGGTCGGCGACCTCCAGCGGGGACAGCGGGCCCACCTGGAACTCCCACTGGCCGGGCATGACCTCGGCGTTGATGCCGGAGATGCCGAGACCCGCCTTGAGGCAGTTCTCCAGGTGCGCCTCGACGATGTCGCGGCCGAAGATCTCGTCGGAGCCGACACCGCAGTAGTAGCCGCCCTGCGGCGCGGGGAAGCCGCCGACGGGGAAGCCCAGCGGGCGCCCCTCCTGGAAGAAGGTGTACTCCTGCTCGATACCGAAGACCGGCTCCTGCGCCGCGAACTTCTCCGCGACCTCGCTCAGCAGCGCGCGGGTGTTGGACACGTGAGGCGTCATGTCCGTGTTCAGGACCTCGCACAGCACCAGGACGTCGTCGCCGCCGCGGATCGGGTCCGGACAGGAGAAGACCGGCTTGAGCACCCGGTCGGACGCGTGGCCCTCGGCCTGGTTGGTGCTGGACCCGTCGAAGCCCCAGATGGGCAGCTCGGCACCGTCGGCAAGTATCTTCGTCTTCGAACGAAGCTTGGCGGTCGGCTCGGTGCCGTCGATCCAGATGTACTCAGCCTTGTAGGTCACGGGCCTCATCCTTCGAAGGGACATTACGGCGCAGTCTCGGCGGGTGCTGCGTGGTTGCCCGAAGACTGCCAATCCGCGATTTCCCGGCCATTGCCCGACTGTGAACCACGTGTTACCGGGAAGGCCGCGGCGGCAGACTGTACGGCGTGAGCCGTGAGGGAACGCCTACGAAACCCGTCCACACGCCGCGGCGGCCGGACCCGGAACACACCGGGCGGCTGCGGGTCGGCCTGCTCGGCACCGGCCCCTGGGCCGCCGCCACCCATGCCCCGGCCCTGGCCGGCCACCCCGGCGTGGAGTTCACCGGCGTCTGGGGCCGTCGCCCCGAGGCCGCCGGGGCGCTGGCGGCGGCCCACGGCGTCGGCGTGTACGCGGATCCGGACGCCCTGTTCGCGGACGCCGACGCCGTCGCCGTGGCCCTGCCGCCGGACGTCCAGGCGGAGTTGGCGGCACGCGCCGCCGGGACCGGCTGCCACCTCCTGCTCGACAAACCCGTCGCCACCGGGGTCGCGGCGGCCCGCCGCGTCGCCGAGGCGGCGCGGCGCTCCGCCGTCGCCTCCGTGGTCTTCCTCACCCTGCGCTTCGAGCGGGGCGCGGCCGCCTGGATATCCGAACAGGCGGCGCTGGACGGCTGGTTCACCGGCCGCGCCGAGTGGCTCGGCTCCGTCTTCGCCGAGGACACCGACAGCCCGTACCGCCACTCGCCCTGGCGCCGTGAACGGGGAGCGCTCTGGGACGTCGGCCCGCACGCGCTGTCCGTGCTGCTGCCGGTGCTGGGCGAGGTCACACAGGTGACGGCCTCCCGGGGCCCGGGGGACACCACTCATCTGCTGCTGCGGCACGGGCAGGGCGCCTCCAGCACGGTGACGCTCAGCCTCACCGCACCTCCCGGGGCCGCGGGCATGGGCGTGGAACTGCGCGGCACCCGCGGCGTCAGCACCATGCCCACGCGCGGCGACGGCCCGGTCGCCGCCTTCGGGCACGCCGTCGACGCCCTGCTCGACGCCGTCAGGACGGGCGTCCCGCACCCCTGCGACGCCCGGTTCGGCCTGCGCCTGACGGAGATCCTGGCAGTCGCCGAGCGGTCGCTGACCTGACCGACCCTGCCCGGCGGTGCGCCTGCCCGGCGGTTCTCCGCCCGGCCGTTGCCGCTCCGCCGGGCCGCCGGGTCGCCGGTGCCTTTCGCCGCCCCGGCGGCGTCCGTGTCCCGCCCGGGGACGCGGCGGACCAGCCCGGCCCGGATCAGCCGACGCGCTCGATCCTGGCCTTCCTGATGAGGAACTTGCCGGGCTCGCGCACCTCCTCGAATGCCGCGTTGTTCAGCAGTGCGCAGCTTCCCGACACCGACGTCACGGTCACGGTGATGGACTTGTTGTTGTCCAGGTTGGTGACCTTCAGCTCGGTGCCGGCCGGGAACTGGTTGCTGGACGCAGCCGGGGCTCCGCCCTCGCCGGACAGGGTCACCGTCGAACCGGCGCAGACGACCTCACCGACCGCCCCCGCGTCGCCCCCGTTGCCGCCCGGGGCGGCGGACGACGGGGGAGCCTCGGCGGCCGGCGGCTGCGAAGCCTGCCCCTGCCCCTGCCCCTGCTCCTGCTCCTGTCCTTGGCCTCCGCCGGCCTGGTCCTGGCTGCCCTCGCCGACCGTGCAGCCCGACGCCGCCTGCTTGCGCTTGATCTCCTCGATCACCGCCTGGCGGTTCTCGATCCTGGCCTCCGAGAGCGCGTCGGGGTTGGCGCGCTGCCCGGCGATGAACTGCTCGTTGTTGCGCAGGGCCTGAGCGAGCCCGTCACAGGCCACCGACGCCTGACTGGTGCCGGTCATCGCCACGGCACCTCCACCGGCCAGCGCCGCCGCACCGGCGAGGATGGCGATCTTCTTCTTGGCGCTGAGGGTCCGCTTCCGAGACATTGCCTGACTCCTGTCGTCGACCGTACGAGCCGTTCGGGATTTCGGCCCGTGCCCCCGTACGTACGTGGCGGGACCGGCCCCTACTCACGGGTTCCACGGGTCACTTCCTTAACTTTTCTTAAGGTCGCGTACCTCCACCCGGAGTGCTGAACTCCCCTTTGACCAGGGGGTTTTGTCAGTGGCACGGAGTAGAATCGAGGTAGTTCGAGAGGGTCGGACGACCACCTCAGGAGGATGCCGATGGCCGCTGCCGCGCTCGCCACGAAGCCCCAGCCGACGACACCCGTGACCACCCCGGTGATCACCATGACCACCCCGCCGAAGAAGCCGCTCCCGGCCGGCCGGCCCCGCGAGTGGTACGTCTCGCACAACCGCCGGCTCAAGGCCATGCGCCTCGCCATCGCCCTGCTCGACACCGGTGTCTACCGCCCGGAGCAGGCCCCCAACCGCAGGATCCGGAGCACGGCGGCCCGGATCGGGGTGCACCCGCCCTCCGACACGACCTGCCGCATGGTCCGTTCCCTGATCCGCTGACGGACGCGCGCACCGACGACCGTACGAACGAAAACGAAGAGGACCGCCACCGGCAGGGCCGTACGTCACGGCCCCCGGTGGCGGTCTTCTTGCGGCCGTGATCCCGGCCCGCCGCCCGCAGCGCCGCCCGCTCAGGCGGCCCGGGTGCGTGCGGCCAGCAGAGCGACGTCGTCCTCGGCGGTGCCGAGGACGAGACGGGCGAGGACGGCCTCGATGATGTCGTCCAGTGGGCCGTCCAGCGGGATGCGCAGGTCGGTGAGGCGGCGCAGGGAGGCGTCGATGTCCATGCCGCGGTGCTCCACCAGCCCGTCGGTGTAGAGCAGCAGGACGGAGCCCGGCGGGAACGGCATCGTCAGTGACTCGTAGCCGCCCTGCTCCGTGCCCAGCGGCGGCCCGGACCGCACCGGCACGAGCGTGGCGCCGTCCTCGCGCAGCAGCACGGGAGGCAGGTGACCGGCGCTGGCCACCGTGAAGGTGGCGCGGGCGGGATCGATGAGCACCAGCTGGCAGGTGGCCACGCGGTCCAGCCCCATATTGGCCAGCCGGTGGTCGGCGTCCTCCAGAATGCCGTCGACGGAGGTGTCGGCCACGGCCAGGCTGCGCAGCAGCGAGCGGTACTGGGTCATGGCGACGGCCGCAGTGAAGCCGTGGCCCATCACATCGCCCATCACCTGGAGGGTCCGTCCGTCGGGCAGGGCGATCGAGTCGAACCAGTCGCCGCCGACGAGCGCGCTGTGGCCCGCCGGCAGATAGCGGGAGGCCACCTCGACGTCGGGGTGGGGCGCGCCGGGCTCGGACAGCAGGGCCCGCTGCAGTTCGAGGGCCATCGTGTGCTCCAGGGTGTACCGGCGGGCGTGGTCGATGGTGACGGCCGCGCGGGACGCGAGGTCCTGCGCCACCAGGACGTCGTCCTCCGTGAAGGGCGGCGAGTCCCCCGCCCTGGCCAGGAAGCAGACCCCGACGGGGTGTCCCCGCGTCGGCAGCGGGACGGCGAGCAGGGAGTGGATGCCCGCGGCACGGTACAGCGCGAGGTTCTCCGGCTTGAGCACCATCTTGTGGAAGACCTCGTCCGCGCCGAGGTTGGCCTTCCAGGGCCGGCCCGTCGCCAGGGACCTGCGGATCGGCGAGTGGCGGGGGATGTCGATGATCTCCCCGAGCCGCCCGCCCCGTGCCAGGTGGCGCAGGATGTCGGGATCCCCGGACACGGCGGCCACCCGCACCCGTACGATGCCCGGTCCCGGAGGGGGCGCCATCGAGGCCGTTCCGTCCTCCACCACATCGACCGCGCAGGCGTCGGCCATGCTCGGCGCCACGAACTCGGCCAGCTCGATGCAGGTCCTGTCCACGTCGAGCGTGGTCCCCACCCGGGTGGTCGCGGTGTCCAGCAGGGCCAGGCGCTGGTGGGCACTCTCCAGGTCGTCCACGTACTCGCGCAGCGCGCTGATCTCCACCCCGATCCCGCACAGGCCGAGGACCTGGCCGTCACCCTCCTCCAGACGGTGGTAGACCATGTTCCACTGCCTGCGCCGGAACGGCGAGCGGGCCCGGGTCCTGCCGGTGAGGGGCACCTCGCGGCACTCGCCGTCCGCCAGGACCATCCGCAGCGCCTCGTCACCGCGGTGCACGTCGGGCATCACCTCGGACAGGGTCCTGCCGATGAAGGACTCGGGGGGAAGCCCGCTCAGCCGGCTCACCGTCGGATTGACGTACAGGTAGCGCAGCCCGTGGTCGAGCACCTCCACGGCGGCCGGCGTTCCGTCCAGGACGTTCCGCAGGATGCCGTACTCCCGTGCCTGCTCGTGCGCGATCCCCACCGCCCCCGCCACGGCCTCCAGGAGTGCGTCGCCGGCTGCCGAGAACAGCCGGTGGGGCGGCGGCGTCTCCGTGCCCACAGTCGCCTCCCGACCTTCCCCTTACCGCTCCGCGCTCCCTCCCATGGTGTTCCGCGCCCTTGCGTACCGCATCCGCAGTCGGGCGGACCCGGGCCGGCTCCGGCCTCCCGCCGCCGCCGCCAGTTCCTCGATGTCCGCGGAGAACCGGGTCCGGTACTTCGTTCCCGGCGCCTACGTCTGGTGGAAGCCGCAGCGTGCGTTCCCGGCCGCCGCCGGCGCTGCCCCGGAGTGGGCCGAAAGCCGGTCGGGGTCGGAGATGCTGAGCAGGTACAGCGCGCGCATGGCGCTTCGCCTCCCTCGTCTGCCCGGGGGTCGATCCGGGCCCGTCAAGTGAGGAAAACGGCGACGCGGGCCGTGACGGGACGATGAAGGGAAGTACGCGGCATGTCCAAGCGCGCATCGGCCGGTCTCCGGCCCGTCTACGGGTCTTCCGCGGCGATCGGATGTCTCTGGCCGGTGCCCGTGTCGATGAGGATCTGCTCGGCCGTGGCGTTGTCGGCGCTCACGGCTCTGGCCAGCGCGGTGCGTGCCGCGTCGGGATTCGTGTCCGGTGGGATCACCAGCAGGGAGAAGTGGTCTCGCTCGCCTCGGGTGATAAGGACGGTGTCGTCACCGACCGGGAAGGGGTCGATGTGCACGACGCGGTCGTCGATGATCAGTCGTGTCGGTAGTTCTTCCCAGGCGCCGGCGTCCAGGCCGACGCGCGTGACGGGTCCGAGGTGCTCGGTCAGCGCGGTGATGAGGCTCGGCAACTCGGCGCCGATGTCGCGGGAACGCGGCCACCACGCACCGTCGAGAACTCCCTCGCGAACATGTGTCGTCTCCAGCCGCAGCAGGGCAGTTCCAGGCTTCACGACCTTGTGGATCGCGTCCGGCAGAAGCTTCGCTTCACGCGGGGTGTCGGCGTTGGACATGGTGTGCTCACCCGTCTGCAGGGTCCGGCATGCGTTCGCTGATCGCCTGGGAGGACGTCGGCGCGGCTGCCGGTTTCACCGTACTCCGTGTTCCCATGTCCAGGCTCACCTGCGCGCCGCGGATCCAGACCCGAGTTCCCGATGACATGGCTGGTCACGCGCGGGGTCACCGGACCGTGTCCGGAGCACGCGTGTGAGGGTGAACCCGACCCACTGGCCCATGATCCCGCGCCAGGTGCCCGTGGAGGGGCACACGGTGCACGTGGGCTGGTTCTCCGCCGAGAAGGGCCAGCACAAGCTGATCCTCCTCTCCTGCACTGCAGGCCGCTGGGACCTGCTGGTGATCCCGCCGGAGACCGGCGCGGATGCCGCCGCCCCACTGATGGCCGCCGCAACCACCCCCGGCGGGCCTGCCACCGCCGGCGCCCCGATGACGAACGAGGACACCTCCCGTGAGGCGCAGGAGCCGCTCGACCGGGAAGAGTGCCGGATCGCCCGTCGTCACCACCCACCGCGAACACCGCGACGGGGCCGCGGATGACGCATGACCTTCTCCTGACCGGGGGCGGCGGGTGTGGCGGGACAACGCCCGCCCGCGACGACACGTCATCACCTCACGGTGGACACCACGCACACGGCAGAGCGGGCACGGCCCTCGCTGGTAGCCAGTCGGTTCTCGGCGCAAGACTGCACACAGACGGACGAGGTCTGAGGCAAGGACCCTCGTAGGTGCCCGGCATGAGTGGGCGGCAATCATGGCAACGCTCCACGAGCGGAAGAACTACCGCGCAGCGATCATGAAGACCCTGTACGAGGCCACAGAAGGCGATCGACTCCTTGGCGTCACCGGGGCGAAGCTGCGCGGCGACCTGCACATGCCTGAGCAGGATCTGGCCGCAGCGTGTGCATACCTGGCGGGCGAGGGGCTCGTCACCGTCGACTGGGCACAGGGAAACACACCCGCGATGGTCACGCTGGCACATCAGGGAATCCGGCTGATGGAGGCCGAAGAGGAGCAACGCGGGTGACACGGCGCTGAAGCCCTTTCCGACCGCAGATCGCATCACCCAAGAGTCCCTTATGCCGGAGAAGCGGCACAGGCATAGCACGGTCAGTGGGCCGGTGCACTCTCACGTGCAACCGACCCGGAAGGGCGGCCCCGGTGTGTATACGCCGGGGCCGTTGCGCACCGGTGGCGCGACGGCAGGGAACGAACGGACCAGGTCCGTGTGGCGGCCGAGCAAGCCCGGAGCCGAACAAGCAGGCTGCCCGGGACCGCCCCGTTGGAGACAGCCGGGCTCAGCAGGTGAAGGCGGCATCAGGCCGACGGGTGAAAGGGCTCGGCGATGGCGGAGAGTGAGCGGCAGGCCGTCAAGGGCGCGGTGGACCGGTCGGAGGGGTTCGGCGAGCGGCTTCTGGGGGTGCTGCTGGACCGGGCACACGAGATGCCGCCGCAGCTGATCGCCCCGCTGATCGCGGAAGAGATTGCCCGGGTCGGTGGCCGGGACATCTCGATCCTCCTGCAGGACTATGCACAGCTCCTGCTCGTGCCGCTGCCGGGCAGGGGGCTGAGCATCGGTGAGCCCGAGCCGATCGGTGGCTCCCATGCCGGCACGGCCTTCCTGAACGCGACTCCTGTCGAGGTACCGCAGGCCGACGGCGTCCGGATGTATCTGCCGTTGCTGGACGGCAGCGACCAGGTGGGAGTCCTGACCCTCACCCTGGAGACCGCCGATGACGACGACCGGCGCCTGCTGCGCAGACTCGCCGGACTGATCGCCGACATGCTGGTCACCAAGCACAGCTACACCGACCAGTTCTTCCTGACCCGGCGCCGCGAACCCATGAGCGTGGCCGCGGAGATCCAGTGGTCACTGCTCCCACCGCTGGCGATGTCCGTCCCCCAGGTCGCGGTGGCCGGAATCCTGGAACCCGCCTACAACGTCGCCGGCGACAGCTTCGACTACGCACTCAACGACGACATCCTGCATGTGGCCGTGATCGATGCGATGGGCCATGGACTCAACGCTGCCACGATGGCCACCGTCGCCGTCGGTGCCTACCGGCACTCCAGACGTGCCGGCATCGGCCTGTCCGAGATCTACGCGTTCATGGATCGGGCCATCGCCGAGCAGTTCGGGGCCGAACACTTCGTCACGGCGCAGATGATGCGCCTGAACATCGCAACGGGCCACCTGCAGTGGGTCAACGCGGGACACCCCGCACCACTGCTGATCCGCGACCGCAAGGTCCTGCGGCACCTGGAGGGCCCGACCACCTTCCCGGTCGGCTTCGGCGGTGAAGAGCCCCAGGTCAGCGAGCAGGTACTCCAGCACGGCGACCGGGTGCTGTGCTTCACCGACGGCCTGATCGAGGAGCACGAAGCCGGCGAAGAGCAGTTCGGTGAGGAGCAGCTCATCCACTGGGTCAACCGCATCGAGCAGACAGAGGCGGGAGTGCGGGCGGTGGTGCGCTCCCTCTCCCACGCCCTGAAGGAGGAACGGGGCGGAAGCACCAGCGACGACGCGACCCTCTTCCTGATCGAGTGGCGAGGGGGCGTCGCCGACCACCTCGCCGCCCTGGACTGAGCCGATAGCCGCCCCATCGTTGACGGAGCCGAAGCGCGCAGGCCCGCGGCTCCG
This sequence comes from Streptomyces sp. GC420, assembly GCF_009916105.1. GTDB lineage: Bacteria > Actinomycetota > Actinomycetes > Streptomycetales > Streptomycetaceae > Streptomyces. The sequence goes on from NZ_JAAAXQ010000139.1 coordinate 11,825, forward strand.
GATCTGGCCGCCCGGATGGGGACAGCGCGGCTGGGGCATCGCCACGAAGGCCGCCACCTCCTTCTTGGAGATGGCGGCCTTCCTGCCATGTCTGACGACAGGTCAGGTATCTGCGTGACCGGTGCGCACCCGGTGCACAGGACCCTGGAAAACAGCTGTGACCCGCGGGAACTGCTGATCGGTGTTCCCGCAGGTCACAGTACGTCTCCGGACCTCAGGCCCAGGTGAGCCCGCCCGGCACTTTAGATGTCGAAGTAGAGCTCGAACTCGTGCGGGTGCGGACGGAGCTGGATCGGGGCGATCTCGTTCGTGCGCTTGTAGTCGATCCAGGTCTCGATCAGGTCGGAGGTGAAGACGCCACCGGCCTGCAGGTACTCGTTGTCCTCCTCCAGGGCGTCCAGGACGGACGGCAGGGAGGTCGGGACCTGCGGGACGCCCGCGTGCTCCTCGGGGGCGAGCTCGTAGAGGTCCTTGTCGATCGGCTCGGCCGGCTCGATCTTGTTCTTGACGCCGTCGAGGCCGGCCATGAGCAGGGCCGAGAAGGCGAGGTACGGGTTCGAGGACGGGTCCGGGGCGCGGAACTCGACGCGCTTGGCCTTCGCGTTGGAGCCCGTGATCGGGATACGCATGGCCGCGGAGCGGTTGCGCTGCGAGTAGACCAGGTTGACCGGGGCCTCGAAGCCGGGGACCAGGCGGTGGTACGAGTTCACCGTCGGGTTGGTGAAGGCGAGCAGCGAGGGGGCGTGCTTGAGGATGCCGCCGATGTAGTAGCGGGCGATGTCCGAGAGGCCCGCGTAGCCCTGCTCGTCGTAGAACAGCGGCTCGCCGCCGGCCCACAGGGACTGGTGGACGTGCATGCCCGAGCCGTTGTCGCCGAAGATCGGCTTCGGCATGAAGGTCGCGGTCTTGCCGTTGCGCCAGGCGACGTTCTTGATGATGTACTTGAACAGCATCAGGTCGTCGGCGGAGGCGAGCAGCGTGTTGAACTTGTAGTTGATCTCGGCCTGGCCGGCGGTGCCGACCTCGTGGTGCTGGCGCTCGACCTCGAGGCCGGCCTTCGCCAGCTCCAGCGACATCTCGGCGCGCAGGTCGGCGAAGTGGTCGACCGGCGGGGCCGGGAAGTAGCCGCCCTTGTAGCGGACCTTGTAACCGCGGTTGTCCTCCAGGGCGCCGGTGTTCCAGGCGCCGGCCTCGGAGTCGATGTGGTAGAAGGACTCGTTGGCGCTGGTCTGGAAGCGCGCGCTGTCGAAGACGTAGAACTCGGCCTCGGGGCCGAAGTACGCGGTGTCGGCGATGCCGGAGGAGGCGAGGTAGGCCTCGGCCTTCTTGGCCACGTTCCGCGGGTCACGGCTGTACTGCTCGCCGGTGATCGGGTCGTGGATGAAGAAGTTGATGTTGACCGTCTTGTCGGTGCGGAACGGGTCGACGCGGGCCGTGCTCAGGTCCGGTACGAGTGCCATGTCGGACTCGTGGATCGCCTGGAAACCGCGGATCGACGAGCCGTCGAACATCAGCTGCTCGGCCGGGTCGAACGCCGCGGCCGGAACCGTGAAGTGCTGCATGACGCCCGGCAGGTCGCAGAACCGGACATCGATGAACTTGACGTCCTCGTCCGCGATGAACTTCTTGGCGTCATCGGCGTTCTGGAACATCCAACTCCTCCTTGGGCCCGGCCTCGGAGGACCGGATTGTTGCGAGGTGCGGCCAGTGCGGTGGGCGCACGCTGCACCGACCATAGGTTTCCGGGATTTCTCGTGCATGACCCATTTGTTTCGTCCAAGTTAACCGCCGCGCGGCCGGGTGACACCCCGGAAACAGCGACAGAACGGGCGGAAAGGTCCCGGGCGCGAGGTCCCGGGACCGCGGGTGGGCGGCCGCGGCCCCGGAGGTACCGTTGTCGCGTGGACAATAGGCAAGCAATCGGATCCTGGCTGTCCGGCCCGCGCGCGGCCGCGGAGGAGATGGGTGCCGACTTCGGCTACCGGGGTGAGAGGCTGGGGCTGCCCGAGGAGGGACCGGGCTCCGTCGCCCCCCTCGGACGGCGCTTCGGAGCGATCTTCGTCGACTGGGCGCTGTGCATGCTGATCGCATACGGCCTGTTCGCTCGTGGTGACCAGCAGGCGGCCGGCAACTGGGCGCTCGGCGTCTTCCTCCTGCTGAGCCTGCTGACGGTCGGGACCGTCGGGTTCACACCCGGCAAGCGGCTCTTCGGGCTGCGGGTCATCGGCGTCACCGGCGAGCGGCTCTCCTTCCCCCGCGCCGCCCTCCGCAGCGCCCTGCTCGTCCTCGTCCTCCCCGCCCTGATCTGGGACCGCGACTCGCGCGGACTGCACGACCGCTTCTCCGGCGCGGTCCAGGTGCGGATGTAGCGTCCCCGGTACGCCCCGTACGGCAGACGAGAGAGGCGGACCCGGAATCCGGGTCCGCCTCTCTCGTACGCAAGGAGGCCGTACGCAAGGAGAAGAGAAGAAGGGCTGGAAGCGGGAGGAAGGCGCGTCAGCGCATCTTTCCGCCGCGCGGCATCCGCATGCCCTTCGGCATCGGGCCCTTCGGGATCGGCATGTTGCTCATCAGGTCGCCCAGCGCCCGCAGCCGGTCGTTGGTGGAGGTGACCTGGGGGCCGGTCAGGACCCGGGGGAACTTCAGCAGGGTGGTGCGCACCTTCCTCAGCGGCACCTGGCCCTCGCCGTCGCCCACCACGACGTCGTGCACCGGCACGTCCGCCACGATGCGCGCCATGCGCTTCTTCTCGGCCGCGAGCAGGGACCTGACCCGGTTCGGGTTGCCCTCGCCGACCAGCACGATGCCGGCCTTGCCCACGGCGCGGTGGACGACGTCCTGGTTGCGGTTCATCGCGACCGCGGGGGTGGTGGTCCAGCCGCGCCCGATGTTCTCCAGGACCGCGGCCGCCGCACCCGGCTGGCCCTCCATCTGCCCGAAGGCGGCCCGCTCGGCACGCCGTCCGAAGACGATCGCCATCGCGAGGAACGCCAGCAGGAAACCCAGGATGCCCAGGTACACCGGGTGTCCGATGAGGAAGCCGATGGCGAGGAAGACACCGAGGGTGACGACTCCCACTGCCGCGACGACAAGACCGACTTTCTTGTCGGCCCGCCGGGTCATCTTGTACGTGAGGGCGATCTGCTTGAGTCGCCCGGGATTCGCTGAGGCAGTCTCTGCCTGTTCCTTCCTCGCCATGGCAGGAAGTCTACGTTGCCGAGGTACTCCGGGTCGCCACGGCCTCGAGCGCATGCTCGACCTCGTGCCGGTCCTTCGCCCGGCGGCGGTCCTCGAGCACCGCGGTCCAGGCGTTCCGGCGGGCGGTGGCCTGGCCTGCGTTCATGAGGAGCGACTCGACGACGCGCAGGGCGCCGGTCAGGGAAGGGAGTGGCGCGGGGATGGCCGACGGCAGAGCCGTGGGTGTCGCGGTGGCGTGTGCGGAGGGCGCGGGCTGCATGGTGTGGGTCCCCCCTCGGGACATAGGAGTCGCCTGGGTGAGCAGCGTGGGCTGAACTGCTGGTTCAGCGTTACTCCTCGGTGTTACCAGTGCGTGACCGACCGGTCAAACGGTCATGAAGCCTTGTGGCGTACGGGGGAAGGTCCCGCGGAACGCGTTCGCGGCCCGTACGGGTCTCCCACCAGGGGAGTCGTACGAACCGCGATCGTAGAAGGTTCTACCAGCCAGTAGCTTCTTGTGCTCAGATTCACACACGTACCGTCCGGCCGGTCTCCGCATCGGAGTCCGGGCGACCCGGAGGGTCAGACGGCCTGGCTCGCGATGTACGAGCCGCGCTTCTCGACGGCCATCCGGTAGAGCCGGCCGGCCCGGTAGGAGGAGCGGACCAGCGGCCCGGACATCACGCCCGAGAAGCCGATCTCCTCGGCCTCCTGCTTCAGCTCCACGAACTCCTGCGGCTTCACCCAGCGCTCCACCGGGTGGTGCCGCACGGACGGCCGCAGGTACTGCGTGATGGTGATCAGCTCGCACCCCGCCCCGTGCAGGTCGCGCAGCGCCGCGCCCACTTCCTCGCGGGTCTCGCCCATCCCCAGGATCAGGTTGGACTTGGTGACCAGACCGTCCTCGCGGGCCTTGGTGATGACCTCCAGGGACCGCTCGTAGCGGAACCCCGGGCGGATCCGCTTGAAGATCCGCGGCACCGTCTCGACGTTGTGCGCCAGCACCTCGGGCCGGGAGCCGAAGACCTCGGCCAACTGCTCGGGCACCGCGTTGAAGTCGGGGATCAGCAGCTCGACCTTCGTACGGCCCTCGGCGCGCTCCGCCGTCATGGCGTGGATCTGCCGCACCGTCTCCGCGTACAGCCAGGCGCCGCCGTCCTCCAGGTCGTCGCGGGCGACGCCGGTGATCGTGGCGTAGTTCAGGTCCATGGTCACCACGGACTCGCCGACGCGGCGCGGCTCGTCGAGATCGAGGGCCTGCGGCTTGCCGGTGTCGATCTGGCAGAAGTCGCAGCGCCGGGTGCACTGGTCGCCGCCGATGAGGAAGGTGGCCTCGCGGTCCTCCCAGCACTCGTAGATGTTCGGACAGCCGGCCTCCTGGCACACCGTGTGCAGACCCTCGCTCTTCACGAGTCCCTGCATCTTGGTGTACTCGGGGCCCATTTTCGCCCGGGTCTTGATCCACTCGGGCTTGCGCTCGATGGGGGTCTGGCTGTTCCGGACCTCAAGGCGCAACATCTTGCGTCCGTCGGGAGTGACAGCGGACACGTCCGGCGCCCCTTTCTGCCAACGCGGCATTCGATTCTGCGGCGAACCCCAGGGTACGCCCGTCAATTGTCCGCCCAGGTGTCCGGCCGACCTGCGGCTCGGCGGCCGCGGTCCCCGCGATGCCGGGGCGGGCGCGGGGGGCCAGGTCAGACGGCCCGCGGCAGCGGCTCGGCGCTCTCCAGCACCGACCGCAGGTGCTTCTCCAGCACGGGCAGCACCTCCTCGATCGTGATCTCGCGCCCCAGCTCCCCGGAGAGCGAGGCGACCCCCGCGTCCCGGATCCCGCACGGCACGATCCGGTCGAACCAGGTGTTGTCCGGGTTCACGTTCAGGGCGAAGCCGTGCATGGTGACGCCCTTCGCGACCCGGATGCCGATGGCCGCGAGCTTGCGGTCCTCGCCGCGCTGGCCGGCGTTGGAGGGCGCGTACTCGGGGCCGGCGAGCCGCGGGTCGAACTCCTCGTCCACCTCCGGCGAGGACGGGCCCCCGCCCGTCAGCCGGGGGTCGAGGTCGAGCGAGAGCCCTCGCGCCGCGGCCCGTTCCTGCCGCGCCTCCACCGGGTCGCCCAGCACCCACACACCGCTGCGCCCCTCGACCCGGGTGGTCTCCAGGCCGAACTCCGCCGCCGTGGCGATCAGCGCGTCCTCCAGGCGGCGGACGTGCGCCACCACGTCCACCGGGCGCGGCAGCTTCAGGATCGGGTAGCCGACGATCTGCCCGGGACCGTGCCAGGTGATCTTGCCGCCGCGGTCCACGTCCACCACCGGGGTGCCGTCCAGCGGCCGCTCGTTGTCGGCCGTGCGCCGGCCCGCCGTGTAGACCGGCTGGTGCTCGAGCAGCAGACAGGTGTCCGGGATCTCGTCCGCGAACCGGGCCGCGTGCACCCGCCGCTGCTCCTGCCAGGCCTCGTGGTACTCCACGGCCTCCGACCCGAACCCCAGATGGACGAACCGCAGCTCGCTCACGGCAGCTTCCCTTCCGCCTTCAACGCGTTGTACCGCCACTCTACGGGCGCCGATCGCAGGTCAGCGCGCCGGTCAATACTCACACGATCGGATGAATCCGGGGCGAACTCGGCGGTCGGGGTGCAAAGGGCCGCTACATTCACGCCGTTCCATGAGGGCTTCTCCCGGGCCCGGAAGGCAGGAGACCGCACAGCTGATGACGGAACGACCCGCTCGTCGTACCCCCAACCGACAGCTCGCCGCACTGATCGCAGAGGCAGGGTTCTCCAACGCGGGGCTCGCCCGCCGGGTGGACCAGCTGGGCCTGGAACACGGGCTCGATCTGAGATACGACAAGACCTCGGTCACCAGATGGCTGCGCGGGCAGCAGCCCCGCGGCACCACGCCGGCGCTGATCGCCGAGGTCTTCACCCGGCGCCTCGGCCGCCGCCTCTCGGCCCAGGACCTCGGCCTCGACGCCTGCGCCCCCGTCTACGCGGGCCTGGAGTTCGCCGCCACGCCCGAGGAGGCCGTCGACATCGTCAGCGGGCTCTGGCGCAAGGACTCCGGCAGCCACGCCGAACTGCGCAAGATCGCCTTCACCCCGGCGGGCCTCGTCGTGCCGAGCCGCGACTGGCTGATCGGACGGCCCGACGAACGCGTCTCCCGGGGCGCCGACCCGGCC
>NZ_JAAAXQ010000013.1 GCF_009916105.1 Streptomyces sp. GC420
CCCCCCTCCACCGGGGCCGGGCCGGGCACCCACCCCACCAAGCACAGAAAGGCCGCAGGAAGTGACGTTCGACGAGTGGGCCGAGCGCCTGGACCGGGTCTACATGGACGGGACCCAGCACGACTGGCGTGACGAGGACAAGACAGCGTGGGAGGAAGGCCTCCGCGCGATGGCGGCCGAGTTCCCCCACATCACCATCACGTGGATGGATCCGAAGTGTGGCTGCTGCAGCTTGGACGACCCGGCGCTGCTCGCCTTCGACGACCCGCGGGGCCCGGGTGGATTCGAGCTGCTATACCCGACCTTTCGCCCGACACACACCTACTACCTGGGCTGACGATGCCCACCGCGAGGTCTGATCGACTTTGATCAAGCTCTAAGAGGGCGCGGTGGGGATTCGGTCGGCGGGGCGGTGCGGCGGGCGAAGGCTGTGACGCCGGGTAGGTCCGGCCGGCGCGCGGCGACCTCGGCCGTCAACGCGCGGGCTGAGGGGCGGCGGGCCTCCTGCGGCGCGGCCCGTTCCACGAGTTGTAGCTGGAGGAACGCGGTCGGCACGTCTCCGGCGGCCAGCAGGGCGCGGGCGGTGTCGGTCGCCGCGCGGGCCCGGCGCTCCGGCGTGGGTAGCACGGCCGGCTCCAGACCCGCGGCGTACGCCAGGGCACGGTCGACGTCGCCGAGCTTCTGGTGGATGCCGACCCGGTACAGCACGCACTGCGCCGGCGACAGCTCCCCGCCCGCCGGTACCCGTCCGCGGTCGCGGAGGAGGCGGGCCACGGTCTGTTCGGCCAGGGACGCGAACTGCTCGGCGACGGAGGGCATACGGGCCTGGGCGGCGGTGTATGCCGCGGTCAGGGCCACCATGCCGGACGCGTCCAGGACGGCTGCGGACGGCCGGGGAGCGGTGTCCAGCGCATCGTGCGCTTCCCCGAGCAGCTCCAGGGCCGTGTCCGCGCGGCCCGTACGGCGCAGCGGTGTCGCGGCCGCGCGCGCGGCGGCCGCGAGGAGTACCGGTCGGCCCGAGCGGCGGGCCGCCGTCCCGGCCCGGACCGCGAAGGCGGCCGCAGTGTCCATCTCGGCTTCCTTGACTGCTAGTTGAGAGACGAGTACCCATACCCCCGCCGCCCGGCTGGCGCCGACCGGGCCCGTTCGCTCGCTCTCGCTCGCGCGGGCGACCATCCCTGGGAGCATCTGGTGGAGCCGGTCGTACCTGCCGGCGGCGAACAGCCTGCGCGCGGCCGGCAGATCCCCCTCGGCCAGGTGCTGGCCGCGTTCGCCGGCCAGCACCGATGTCGTGCCGCCCGTCCACAGCACCGCCGCGCAGAGCCCGGTGCCCAGTACCCTCCTGCGCTCCACAACCACGCCACCGTCCTCCCCGGCCGCTGTGTCCCGGGGTCCTCCCGGGGGGTCTTCGGCCCGATCTTGCGACGGTACGGGTCCGGCCGTGCCTCGGGCAGGGCGCACATCTGTCGGCTCTGCACGCCCCTTTCTGCCCTGGCGCGCTGGGGCCGGGGACGAGGGCGGGCAGACGGCTGTGCGGGGGCGGGGGCCTGAGGGCACGGCGCGGTCTAGGGACGGCGGTGCTCGGATGGGCTTCTCGCGCTTTCCGGTACCTGGTTCGGGGCACCGAGGCGCAGATGGTCCCCATTCCCGTACGGGCTGGCGGCCGGACCGCGCCGCGTCTTGCCGGGGTGCCGGGGTGCCGGGAAGCATCCCAAGAATGTTGCATATTCGCATTTCAGTGTGTACTGTTGTTCCTGTGAGGCCGGGGAACGAAGAACCGGCCGAGAAGCCACCCGACCAGCAGACCGCCGCCCGCGGCCTCGTCGAGGAAGACGACCCGACCGAGGTCACCGGCTGGATCTCCCTGGAACAGCCACGCACAAGAACGGCCCTTTCCCATAGGGCCTTCCGCGCCTACCCACACCACTCCGACGATCGTGAGAGCTCGCGTTGTTCTACCTGATGAAGTACCCTTGTTGCGGCCGCCCGACGGTGTTTCACGAACTGGAACGACACACCGCCCCGAGCCTCTTGATCGACCCCGAGACGGGCTTGCCGCCCGGCATCTCCCCCGACGGCCACCGTGTGACCCCGTCACCAGAGGCCACAGCCAGAGCCCGCAGGCGGCCCCTGTGCCAGTCGTGTCTCGATGACGTACAGGCCGGCGGCGCGGTGACCTTCTCCGTACGCCTGAGAGGCGAGCAGACCGCGATGGCCCTCGCACCCGAGATGCCCCTCCTCGACGACGAGGGCCGGGTGATGGCCGTCCGCTGTCCGTCCGCCGGGTGCGGTGCGGTTGTCGACCTGATCAACGGCCGACTGGATCGCCACTTCGTGCGCGGCCAGAAGTGCCGGATGTCGGGCGTGCGGGTGGTGGTCGGTGAGGAGTGAAGCGTGAGCTGAACAGCCTCACGTGGCTGACCTTCTAACCCTCACGGGCCATGCCCGAACCCCATCAGCCGACCCCGCTCGTCGGGGCGCGCAAGCAAGAGGACCGCGTCTTGAGCACCAAACTCAGCCCCTCCGACCTGGCCGAGGTCGAAGAACTTCTCGCACGTTGGAACGAGGCCGTCGATGGCGACAGTTCCGACGCCGAGCACGAAGTCGGCGTCGACATGTCGGAGTTCCTGTGGAGGCTCCACGGCGGTCTGCCCGAGCGTGAGCTCTGATGGCCATCTACCGTCCCGGCGAGGTCAACTGCGGCCACTGCAACGAACCGACTGGGATCCCGGCTGACGACTGGGCCGGAGAAACCCGTGCCGAAGACGGCGACTATGTCGCCTCCGTCGACCCCTGTGTGCGCTGTGAGGTTCACACCTACGGCACCCTGAACCGCTGTCCCGACGACTGCCCCGACTGCGCTGAGAACGACGCCGCGTAATGCATCGGCGCGAATGCGGAGTTGATCTAAACATGAGTACCCCCGTCCCGGGAACCGGGGCGAAGAAGCGTCCCGCGAGGCGTCGCAAGGTCAAGAACGCTCGGACCGGCTCCGTGGGGAGCAAGATCCTGCCGGGCCGGTACAGCGATGAAGGCGAAAAGGGGCCCTGGTTCCGCCGTCTGGTTCGCCGCGCCGAGACGCGCAGCTGGCGGCGTGAGGCATCGCGGCTCTGACGGCTGCCCTCAAGCAGGTCTGCGACGTCACGCCAGACGGCCGAAGAGCCGCCCACACACCAAACGCCGCCCGGTCCCACTCCCCCGCAGGTGCGAGGGCGCCGGCCGAGCCGCCGAAGCCCCTCTCCTTCACCGCTGCCGACAACGCGCGCGGCGCTGCCCCCTCCCTCTTCATGCGCGCCCACCGTGGCGCTCGATACCTAGGAAGAATCGTGTCTGCTGATCTGCAGCTCCGCATCCATTCGGCTCCCGCTGGCGAAGTGGTCGCGCTTCTCGACCTCATGCGGGAGCACAAACTCCGCGGCGAGTATGAGCATGGTCCCGCCGAGGCCCTCACGCTGGGGCAGGTCTACCGCGCCCGGGACGCCGCGCTGGGACTCTGCGAGGAGGTCGCCGCGCGGCTGGAGGAGGACGCCCCGAACGCAGTGTTCGAGTTGTGGCAGGACCCTCACTGGAGCGCCGACGGGCACTACCACGCGTACGTCCCCAAGTTCGGGCATTTCGAGGCTGGTTGCGATGCCGAGGGCGTTCCGCATGTCGGCGTGCACGAGCTCATCCAGCGGCTCAGCAGCAGCCCGGGAGCGACGCTCGGCGACTGGATGGCGGGTGAGGGGGCCGACCTGCTCGGCGTCGCAGTGCTCGCCGTAGTGGGCGAGTACCAGGCACGGCAGTCGTCCGGCTCCGGGCTCCTCCCCTTCTCACCTGTCGAGGCCGGATGGCCCGTGATGCGCGCGATCGCGCAGCGCCGCCGGTCCGCGATCGCCCGAGCGACGACGCACGTCCTCGGCCAGGCCCTCGTCGGCCTCCCCACCCACGATTCACTGGAGAACTGATCATGGCGGACATCCGCATGCGCTTCCTCGGGCACCCCTGGGAGCGAACCACCGTCGCTGCCGATGCCGGAGGACACGAGGAACTGTTCATCGCCCTCTTCCTCAGGGCGATGGAGACCGTCCCCGAACTGCGTGCCTTGCCCGGTGACCTGGAGGCGTGCGCCGTGCGCTGGGACGGCGAAGAAGTGTCGGTCTATCACCCGGATGTGGAGCAGGCCATCTTCCGCGCCCAGGTCGAACCCGAGCGCTCTGCGCAGGGGGGCGCTCCGGTCAGGACGCGGCCGCCCGAGCTGTGGCGCAAGGAGCGCGACCGCAGCTTCTACCCGGCCCCGGCGGTGCTGGCCGAGATCCCGGGTCTGTGGGCAACGGTCTTGGAACCGCATGAGCACAGGGTGGTCGCCCTCCGGTACTTCTCCACCTGGGGCCAGTGGTACGTCGTGGAGGTCGACGACGCGAGCGGCCAGGCTTACGGGTGGTCGTGCCTGGGGGGTGACCTGTCGCAGGGCCGGTGGGGCCCTATCGACCTTCCGGCTCTGGAGTCGTGCCGTCCGGACGGCGATCTGTCCCAACTGGTCGTTCGCGATCGGGATTTCACGCCCGACGTCGCGGCCAATGTCTTGCCGGAGGGCCGTCCTCACGATTCTTGCGGGGACGCGGATTGCCCCGTGTGTCCGCCCGATTTCATGACGGAATACGTTGCTCGACTGCGGGCCGTGATCGCGGAGCACGGGTTCGCCGTCCAGCCGGTGCTTGCTGATGAGGGTTCTGCTGCCTATTGCTACACCATCGGTCTGCACAAGTCTCTGGGGCATGAGTTCGTCATGGCCGGGCTGGACGTCAGGGTGATGCAGGGCGTGCTCCATTCCGTCGTCGAGCGGCTCGCCGGATCGTCTGGTCCGGTCGCCGGCGAGGTACTGGACGGGCTTCTTGCGAACGGATTCCAGCTGCTCATGCGCCCCGTGGAGTCCTTGGAGCCCTTCGCGATGCTGCGGGCGGTGTACGGCCAGGAGATTGCCGTGCCGTACTGGCAGGCCGTGTGGCCCGATCGTGACGGCGTCTTTCCGACTGACGCGTCTTGCTCGCTTTCCCCTGGAACCCAGCCGCTTCTTTAGCCCTATTTCGAGTTTCCGACTCTTTGTGTTCTAGGAGATTCTTCTATGCGCCAGCCTGAACCATTGAATGCTATTGATGAGCTGCGGCTCTTCCTGGATTTCGCCGTTCCGCTGTGCGGCGCTGACATCGTGTACAGGCTCAGGCAATGGGGTCATTCTCGCGAGCAGGCCAAGGCCTGGCTACGTGGTGAGGCCGAGCGCGCTGGTGGCAGCCTGGGCGAGAACGGTGACGTGCTGCAGTTCAGCGATGGTCGTCCTCGGTCGGGACGCGCGCAGAACCGTGTGGTCCGGACCGCGAGTGAACTTGCGCGCGGCGTGGCAGCGGCGGCGCTGCTCGCCCAGTTGGAGGGGAAGAGGGGTGTCGTAGCCTTCGGCGGCTTCTACGGTGTCACCGCCAGGCCCGCCGAGGCCGACACGGCGCGCGTCCAGGACGGTGAGGACGATGCCGTCGGTGTCGCCGCTCGCGGTACCTGTCCTGTGCGGAAGCCGGCGGCGTGAATGCCTTGTGGCAGTCTCCTCGCCGTGCTTGTCCTCGGTGCCTCGTACCGGGCCGATGAGTCGGGCCGGTGGAGATCCGTGCAGGGGCTCGCGGCTCACCCGTTAGGCTCGCCGTGGCCCGTGCCGGAATGAGTGTGCGGGACAGGCCCCAGTCCCCGTGACGGGACGCAGTACGGCCGGGGCCGCCACTCCCCGGGCGCAGGTCGTACGCCCGCCGGCGGCTCAGTCCAAGCGGGAGAAGTCGAGATCCACCAGGATCTCCTTCAGGTCGACCTTCTCGTCGTGGCAGAAGCCTCGAAGCTCGTCCCACATTTCGGGGACGCCCTCCAGAGCGCCACCGAGCAGGGACAGTTGTCCGCGGTCCTCGTCGTACTCCTCGGCTTGGAGGTAGACCATCTCCGCCTTCTGGAGTTCGCGTACGACGCTGAGCAGCGTCGTACGGTCCGCCGAGAAGCGCCTCAGCACCAGTTCGAAGTCCGTGGTCTCCTCGTGCACCACGAGGGCGAGCACCTGGCGGGCCATCCGCGTGAGGCCGCCGACACGCCCCGCGAAGCGGTTGACCAGCTCAAGGAGGTCCTGTTCGTCGGAAGGCTCCTGGTCGGCGTCCTCCCAGGCGAAGAAGCGACGCATGGTGGTGGCGGGCCGGACCAGGGAGCCGTTGACCGTGTCGCGGAACTCGGCCTCGATGTCCTCGACCGTGTACCGGTACTTGGCCTCGTGCTTCTGTTTGACTGCCCGCAGGTACTCGACGGTGTAGTCGTGTCGGGTGACGCTGCTGTCGATCAGGTCGTGGTGCACCCCGCACAGCAGCATCAGGTTGTCGAAGTCCCGTAGCTGTTCGACGTCCGTGCCGACCCACGCCTCGTGACGGGCGCTGCCGGGCTCGGCGCCGATGATGTGGGCGATCTTGCCGACCCAGGCACCCTCCTCTGTGACCAGCCGGGTTGAGCAGTGCGGGTCGCCCCAGGCGCATTCGTTGCCGGAGAACGCCCACAGCCGGCGTGCGACGCCGGACAGCGGCTCCTTGCGGTTCTTCTCGGAGCCGTTCGTCCGCTTGGCCACAGCCCGCCCTTCCTTCGCCCTGACGACAACGCGCAGCGTAGTCCAGCTGGTTGAGGCGGGGGCGGGCGTGCTGGTTGTCCGGCTGCTACCAGCGCAGGGTCGGCCGGGGGCGTGGGGCGAGTTCGGCCTGCTCGGCGACGGCGACGAGGCGCTCGGCGGTCTCGTGGCCGACCGCCTCGACGAGGCAGTCGAGGTTCGAGGCGATCAGGAGCCAGGAGCGCCGCGGCAGCAGGCTCAGGCGGGCGACGGCATCCGCGAGTGCTCCCGCCTCCAGGGCCATCATGGCCTGGACGTCGGCGGGGTCCGGCTTCAGCGGCACCTTCGCCTCGCGCACCAGGTCGACGGAGAGGGTCAGGTCGTCGATGACCGTGACGGCGGTGGTGTTCTCGATCAAGCTGGGCTCGTAGCTGCGCCGGAGATCGTGGGCCTGGTGGACGGTGATGTTCTCCTCGCGGTAGCCGGCGGCGAGAAGACGGCGCAGCCCGGCGTAAGCGGCGTGGGACTTGCCGGACCAGTGCGGTCCCAGGAGGAGCAGGCGGGCGGTGTCGCCGGCCAGGATGGTGGAGCACCACTGGGCGATGGCCGGGTGGTCGGTCTCGGCATCGCTGAAGAGCGGGGGCACGACGGGCATCGGCACAGCGTATGTGGCCGTGCATCTGGCGATTGTGCTGGGTCTGATGGCGGGCGCTGCTGGCTGTCCGGGGTGCGGAGCGGGTCTGTTCTAGTGTGGGTGAACTTCGGGCGTTGTCGCCCGCGTCCGTGTCGTGGCCGGGATGATGTGGCACGTGCGGGGCCGCGGCGGCCGCGGGAGTGGGGTCAGGGTGAGCAGGGGGGGAAAGCAGCAGGACCGGCTGGTGGTACGGGCCGTCGACGTGCTGTCGGGCGTGCTGAGCGGCGCGGTGCCGGAGCCGGCCCGCCGTGTCGTCGCCTCCCGGGCGCTGCTGGCCGTCGAGGAGTTGGTGTTCCCGCTGCACGAGGAGCTGGTGCTGGCGGAGAACGCGGACGCCGCGGCTTGGGGGGCTACCGACGAGCAGTGGGCGGACGACGCCGCGGTGCGCCGGTGGGTGACCGAGACGCTGGCCGAGCACGCCTCGTCCTACAACGAGCTCCATGAGGTGTGGGAAGACGATCCGGATCACGTCGAGCCCCAGGGGGAGCACCCGGTGTGGGCGCTGCTGGAGATGTCCCCCTTCGCGCGGCGTCTGCGGCTTTTGCAGGAGGCGGCCGCGAAGACCGCGGTCGGCCTGGGGAGCGACGTCGGCGTCGGCGCGCACCAGATCGGGCGCAGGCCGGTCCCGGCCCGGTGAGCGTGAGCGGGAGGCGCTGGCGGGCGCGCTGGGTGTCCATCCGGCGTGGCTGCACGCTTCGCGCGACGAGCAGCCCGATGTGCAGCTGTACCGGTTCGCGTCCTGCCCGTGCGAGAAGCCGACCGCCATGGCGCGCCTCGGGCTGGGCCGGGAAGAGCCAGACTGGTACGACAGCCCCGCCGAGCAGGATGCCGCCGTGCACTGGTGCGGCTGCGGGCAGTCCTGGGTGAAGGACGCGGCCGGGTGGCTGCTGCCGCTGCCTCCGGGGGAGGAGCCGACACCGTCCGACGGGGACCTGGTCAACCTCGGTCATTTCCTCAGCCGCAGCCCCTCGGTAACGCTCGACGAGCCGTGGCCGCGGGCACTGTGGCAGCCTCCGGCCGGCAGGAAGGGCCGCGCCCGCACCGCCTACCGGGTCCCCGAACTGCTCACCCGGGAGCCGCAGGCCCTGCCCGTACGGCCGGCGGTCGCGCGCGTCGTCGTGCCGGAGCCGGTGTGGGGTGCCGGTTCGGCGGAGCGGCTTGCCGCGAACGCATCGTGGTGCCGCATGTGCCGGGCCCTGGCCGACGCGCCCAAGGGGGCGGCCGGCGGCCCGTGGGTTCTGCTGCACCGCAGCGAGCCGGAACGCGAGCTGAGCACCTGGACCTACCCCACCGAGAAGGACGCTCTGCACCACGGCGCCCATCTGGCCATGACGTACCTGCAGTTGGACGGTCCTCTCGACCGTGTGGCGTTGGACCTGTTCACCGGCCAGGCGCACGCCCAGGTCATCGCCCGCTTCCTCGAACTGCACCCGGAGACGACCCAGTTCGAGGTCGCCGGGCTCGTCCCGATGCGCGCCGACGAGTTCTGAGCGCCGACGCGCTCACGCCGGGGAGGGCGGTTAGGGTCCGTCCGGCGGATCTTGCAGGCCGTGCTGGCGCAAGGCGGTGGTTCTATATCATCCACTCGCCGGGGACGCGTCCGAGGGCACTGCCGTCTCGGGCGCGACGCCGGCCGCCGCCAACTCCGCGCTGTGATTCAGGAGTAGCCCACAGAACGGGCAGCAGAACGACTCGATACTTCCCACCCCCTCGTTCCGGTCGTCGTGCGGGCAGATGTCCCACTCCCCCTCGCAGGAGCAGCCCCTGGGCTCCAGGTCACCGTAGACGTTGCTGCTGTAGCCGCAGGCCGGGCAGTTATGCCACCAGCGGCGTGCGCCGGGTTTCGCCAATCGGTCTTCCAGTAGACGCCCTGAAGCGCTGACTTCAGCCAGGATCGACGCGATGGACAAGGCAGGGAAGTCGTTGTGAACGCGACGGACGGCGGCGCCCACGCTCGATGCGAGTACAACCTTCACCATCACTGCGGTCCGCGCCCGCTGCTCGATCTCGGAAGGGCTGGGCGGAGCTTCGAGCGGGAAGGTGTAGGGGACTATGTTGTAGGCGACGAGAAGCTCTCTCGCAGCGTCCCTTACCCGGTACCCAGCGGAGTCGAGGGCGGTGAGCAGGGCTGCGATCAAGGTCGTGCGGGCTACAGCTTCCTGGACGTCGGCGTGCCGCGCCTCAGCCCACCATGAAGTGACCGACTGAGCCGTCCGGGCGGCTGTGGTGAGCTCGCGGAAGACCTTCTGGGCTTGGCGAAACGCTAGTTGCTCGGTCGCTCCTTCGATGGCCGGCCGGTCGCTCTGGCCCTTCTGGCTCGGCAGGTCGGCGACCTTGTCCAGGTTCGTGAAGACGGACTGGTAATCGCCCCAGAAGGTGAAGGAGTCGAGGCACAGTTCGGCGCGTACGGCTTCGATGACCTGGAGGCCGAGTTTGACGACCTCGGCCGCAGACTCTTCGTTGTGGTGCGCGTAATGAGCAACGCCGTTGCGTGATGCGGCGACCGGGTGAAAGCCCCGCTCGTCGAGGGGCATACGTCCGTCCATGAAGACCGTCGCGTCCCTGAACGCTTCCGTGATGCCGATGGTTCGAGCCTCGGCCAGCGGCTTGACCCCTGGCGCGTTTCCGAATCCGAGGGCATGGAAGCGGTGGGCCCGGTCGCCCTTCTCTGAGATGAGAAGCGGGTCGTGGTGGCACAAGAGAGCCTTGAGAATGTGTTCGCACCCGATACCGCAATGCAGCACCGCGAAGGCTCGGTTTCCCGCGCGCCACGAATCCAAGCTGGCCCGGGCGAGCTGGCCCGCCATCTCGCCGAACCTCTCCTCGTTCACCTCTGGCCTCTCCCTACGCCTGCCCCTGACCGCTGTCGCGCCCCAGTGCTGGACGGTGGCGCTTGGAGTAAGCGAACCACGACTTCCGTGAGGTCGTGGGGCATTAAGCGTGCTCCGCCCACGATCCACCGGACAAGCCCTACTAGGCGTCAGCCGTCGTCAGCCAGGCGATCCACGCGCCGTCCTGTGCCCGGCCCAGGTGAAGGTCCGGCGTGTGATCGGCCATGCGGGCGCAGATCCGGCCGTAGGCGCCGTGGCGGGCGGGACACAACCGGGCCAGTTCCTCGGAGGTGAGCGCCGAGAGGTCGTCGGGAAGGTTCTGGCCGGCCTCGGTCGCGCGTGCCTGGGCGCCTCGGCGACGCTCGACGGCGTCCCGGCGCTCGGCGAGCAGGCGGAACCAGCGCAGGTCGCTGTCGTCTTGGTCGCCCGCGGGGGTGTAGAGGCACTGGCGCGCACCGTGCTCGTCGAGCTCGTCGACGACGGTCATGCCGATCGCCTCCAGCATGCGGCGCGAGGCGCGGTTGGCCTTCTGGGTGACCGCGATCAGCGGGCCACCGCCGGGGATGGCGTCCGTCCACCATCTGACGGCTGCCGCGACGGCCTCCCTGCCCAGGCCTTCGCCCCAGGCGGCGGGGAGCAGCTGGTAGGAGATTTCGGCGCGGCCCTCGCACCTGTGGTCGGCGCCGATGGTCACCATGCCGATCGGCCGCTGGTCGGCGACGCGGACGACGGTGAAGGCGCCGGCCGTCGTCGGGTGGGCGGCCTGCCGGACGGCGACGCGCTCCTCCGTGACCGGACCGCCGAGGTGCGCGCGGACACGGTCGTCGGTCAACAACTCGCTCACCAGGGGGCCGTCTTCCCGGGTGACCGGCCGCAGGAGGAGACGGTCGGTGCGTAGCTGGGCAGGCCAGACACGGTCCAGGGCGGTGTCGACGGATTCCATGGGTGCCACCTTGGCAGCGTACGGCTGCGCCCGGGCCGGCTTCGTTCAGAGACTCCACCGGCGGATGGCCGGGCCTACGTCCGCCGGCTCGGCGGATGCCGGGCGGCCGCAGAAATCGCACGGCCGATCCCATTTTCGGTTCGCGTTCGATTACCGGCGGGGGTGGTGTCGGTGGCGGCTGGCAGGCTGACCAGGAGACAGGCAAGGCCGTTCGCAGCAGCAGGAGAGGGCACACCGTGGACCAGTTCAGGGGCTGGAAGAAGTACCCGCGCGTCATCGAGGGTGCGCTCGCACGCGCCGGCTACGCGGATGCCGAATTCGCGGTGCGCCGCACAGAGGCGCGGGGTACGACGGAGGCCCGGTGGTCGTGGATCGGCGGCGCTGCGGAGCTGACCAGCGAGGAGTGGCCGGACGGGCTGGAACTGGTGTGGAACTCGTCCACGGGCTGGGCGTACCACGAGCGAGGCGGTGACAAGCCCGTCGCGTTGCCGGTGCCGGTGCTGGCGGCGCCGGAGGCGATCACCGCGCTGCTGCCGGCCCTCATGGACGGGCGCCGCGACCAGCTTCCCGCATCCGAGGACCGGTGGGAGCACTCCACGATCCTCGTGAGGTGGGCGGAGTCGGCCGCGGTCCTGGGCGACGACAAGTACGACGCGGCCTATCAGCGTGCCGAGGAGGAAGCCGCGGCCTTCGACCGGTGGCAGGACGAGGTGGACGGTGTTCATCCTGCCGAGTCACAGGTGCCCGCAGGGGGCGTCGGCATCGCCGATGCCGACGCCCCCGGGTCCAGCGACGCCAGCACGCCGGACGCAGCGGAACGGGCCCGGCGCGCCCACGTGGACGTCATCCTGCAGTGGGCCCTCAAGGCACGCGACGACCGCAGCCACGCCCCGGACCCGGAGGTGTTCGGGGCTCTGTGCGACTTCTTCACCCGCGCCGTGGTCTTCCCCGGGCTGATGGACCCCGACGACGGGCAGCGCCACACCAGCGACCCGTCGCGTGCCCTGGCGCATCTGCTCATCCAGCACCTGGAGCACCACGGCATGGACCTGGAGGACCTGCCCGAGCTGGTGTCGCCCGATACGTCGGTCGCGCCCGTCGGTGATGCGGTGGCCGAGTGCGTCGCCCAGGCCCTGCGCTCCAGCCGCTGGTTCGATGACGCGGCTTCCGGAACCGACCAGGCTGGCGGCCTGGTGATGTTCCACACCGTTTTCGGCACCAGGGGTGTTCTCCACCTCGCCGACGAGGTCGGCCGGGACGGCGACCCGAACGCGTAGGGACCCAAGGGGACTCGGTGATGCAACCACAGCAGACGGACCGTAAGGCCACGGCCTCCGTCCCCGCGCCCGCGGTCGCCGGAGACGGCCGGGCCTTCGGTCCCGAGCAGGCCGCCGGGTACCTGGGGCTGCACCGGCGCGAGCTCGATTACCTCCTCGAAGCCGGGCTTCTCGCTCCCTGCGGGCGCAGCGCCACCGGAACCCTCCGCTCCGCCGAGGCGGTCCTCGACGCCGTCGCCGCCGAACCGCTGGACTGGTCGGCGGCGCGCAGTGCCGAGTCCCGGCGTCCCTCCTTCTGCACCGATGGCGCGTCTCCGGCGACCGCCGACCGGTGGCCCGGTGCCGGTGCGCGCAGCGCCGGACGCGAAGGCCGTCGCGCCTCCTGGACTGCCTCATTCCTCGAAGTAAGCCTCGTACCACGCGTCGATTGCGTCGCCGTCGAGGGGAATGGCGGTAATGGCGGTCAGGACCCGCTGAGCTACGGACCGAGGATCGCTGGCGGCCAGTTGCTCCAGGTCGGCGTTACGCAGGGCCGCAGCACCGGCGCGGTGACGGTCGTCAAAGTCCTTGGCGTCTTCGGCTTGCGCGGCGGCGGTGAGGTAGCAGGTGACGAAAGGGTCCATGGCGGCGCGGTGCGCAGCGAGGTGACGGCGGTACTCGAGGCTGTCGGGCAATGCCGTGTTCGCCGGTTCCCCATCATGTGTTCCGGGCGTGCCAACCCAGACCTGGACGTCCCCCAGAAGGGAGTGTGTGTAGTCGTAGGGGTCGTCGGGGTCCGCAGCATCGCGACGCCAGTGTCCCTCGGCAGCGCTAGCTGCCGTTTCTGCGCGATAGCGCAGCCTCGACAACATCGATGCCAGGGCCGTGAAGCCGAGGATGGAATCGGCGTGCGCGGCAAGGATCACGCCGGCGGCGGTCAGGTCGGTCTGCTCGTCAACGGGTCGGGGGAGCAGGAGCCGCCCCTTGCGCGGGTCACGCACGTAGTGCATCGCGACACCGGCGGTGATCGCTGCGCTCTCGGCGAGCAGGATCGCGGCGGCCGCGGAGGGGGCGTCGCCCTCTTCCCACGTGTGTACGTACTCGTCCTCGCGCAGTGAGGGCGCGGCAACCCTCACCGCGTACGAGTCCGCTGCCGCTTTGACTTGCAGGACGCCGTCGGGGGCGGTCGTCGGCGCGTTCGAGTGCAAGGCGCTGGATCCCTCGGGCCTGTACCAGAACCAGGGCGTTGTCGGCCGAGTGGCCGCTGCCAAGGCCCAATCCAGCAGGCAGGTCAGCGTCTGCTGGCCGAGGGCGGCGACGTCCTCTTCGAGTTCTCCTGCAGCGGTGAGCGACTCGGTGAGGGCGTGCTCCTCGGACAGGGTCAGCATGCCGAGCATGTCCAGCTCTCCAGTGAATGCCTCGACCAGGCGTTCTGCGCCTGGCGGAACCACCGCCTCGTCCGTATGGGCAACCCATGCGATGTCCAGGTCGCGACGACGGTTGGCTGCCCATCCCCCACCGTCGAAGAGCGAGGCGAAGCGCGGGTCCGCCAGCACCTCCTCGGCAACCGATATTGCGGCCTGGGACGCCCGCAGGGTCAGCGGCACGGCGGGTACTCCTGCCACCTTGCAGAGCGCTTCGGCGAAGTCCCGCACTGGAATCCCGAGACCGTCACCCGCCTCACTCATCAGCCGACTGATCGCCCCGCGGACATCTGCTGCGGCCGGTGAACGGTAGACCGGAGCCGGCGGCCAGAGTTCGAGCGGGACGGCCACCGATTGCCACAGCGGTACCGCCGAGGGGCCGCCGCCGGAGGCGTCGTACAGGCAAGGCTCACCGCGGTGCTCGGCAACGACCAGTTCGACCGTCGGACTGCCCACCTCGGAGTCACTCAGGAGACGGACGCGGCGCAGGGTGGCCGAGAGCAGCGGAACGATCGGCGACAGATAGCCGATGCGGTCGTCCTGGGCCCGCGCGCTGCCCGGCTCGGCGGCGAAGTGTTCTGTCCGGTTCATAGCCGCACGCCAGTCCGACTCTGACGTGGCGACGAGAACCACGCGGGCGCCTGCAAGAGTCAACGCGATGCCGTGTTCCTCGGCAGACCAAAGCAACGTCGCGCCCGTAGTGACGGTGCGCAGGACTGTTGCTGCCCAACGGGGGAGCTGCCGCGGCGCCACACGGATCAGGATCTCCTGGGGCCGCGGGGTCACCATGATGATCCCGAACGGACCGCCGGTCAGCGCCGGCCGGTGGAGACCGTACTCGGAGATCAGGGCATCGAGCAGGAGCGCCTCGCCCATAGCCTGGATCTCGCCCGCGGTGGGGATCAGGGTGTCTTCCTGGCACTCTTCGCTGGCCAGCCGGAAGGGCTCACCCGTGGCCCACCGGCGTACATCCCCCGGGAAGGTGTACTCGGGTTCCTCTTCGTTACGGAAGACGTCCCGATCTATGCGTCGAGGTCGAGGGTCGGTGATCATCTGGGCTCTCCTGCGTCGGTGGTGCTGTCACCTGCTACAGGTGTCGAATCTCCGGCGCGTGTGACAGTCGTCGCGAACTTCTTTGTGAGAGATGCGGTCGACGGATCAGCGGCCGTGCGTAGGCGGGGTCTTCGAGATCCGGTGGCCCGAGGTGTGCGGCGGTGGATACTGCCGGGGTGGTACAGGATCTGAAGAGCGCGCTGGCCGCGCTGGACGCCCAGGAGCCGGTCTCCCTGCTCGGAATACGCGAGACGCAGTGGCTCGACGCCAAGGCGGCGCCGTACCAGCTGGCCGACCCCAAGGCGGTCGAGGAACTCACCAAGGACGTCGCGGCGTTCGCGAACGGAGGCGGCGGGGTCATCGTCATCGGCATCGCCACCCGACTCGAGCAGGACGAAGAGGTCCTGGACCACATCGTCGGCCTCGACCCGGCCGCGGTGAACGTGGACCAGATCCGCAAACTGATCCGCCAGCGGATCACCCCAACTCCTCGCGGGGTGCGCGTCGGATGGTCCGGTGCGGACGGCGAGCGGGTGATGTTCATCGACGTCCCCGCGCAGGCCGTCGACACGCTGTTCGTCGTGCCGGCGCCGGTGGGCAAGCCCGGTTCGCCGCGCACGGACACGGTCGCCGTGCCGAGGCGGGACGGCGACAGCACGCACTGGCTGCCGCGGACCGAGATCCAGCAGTTGCTCTCCGCCGGTGTGCGGGCCTCCGGCATGCCCACCGCCCAGGCCCTCACCGAGCTCGTACGGCAGGCCGTCTCTGAAGCCGGGCCGGACGGCGGGCTGCGGGTCGGACAGGGCCTGCCCGACCGCGAACGGGAGATGCGGGCAGCGTACGAGCAGATGGCCGAAGCAGGACTGGGCCAGCCGGCCGGAGAGGCATGGGCGCTGGGCTCGGCCGCTCTGCAGGATCTGCACCACGAACGGGACGGCGAGCCGGGCTGGGTGCTGTGCCTGGTGGCCGGATGCCCTCCGGTCGCCGTCGCCGCGCCCGTCTGGCAGGCGATCGTCGAAGCCGGCCGGCATGCACCGGGCCAGAGCCCGCTCGCCGCCATCGGCTTGCCCCGCCCGCCCGAGGGCACGGACACACCGTGGGTGATCGCGGCCGACTCCCGGAGTGTGGACGTCGATGGCGGATCGTGGGGCGCGGGCCGCCTGACGTGCTCGGGGCGCGGCGTGTGGAGGTGGCAGCCGCTCCCCCGCTTCAGCCTCAACCAGGGCCGGTCGGCCGAGATCGGGACCTCCGGCCAGACGCCGGCGCTGCGCCTGCGCGCCGTGGTGAACCTGCCCTGGGCCGAGGCGGGCCGGCTGGAGATCAGCAAACCCCGGCGCACGCTGCTCGAGCAGCAGCTTCCGCACAGCGCGGTAGCCGGGGCGGTGACGATGCTGTCCAGGCGCCGGGGCGCGGATCTGCCCGCCGCTCGCTGGGAGCGGGGACCCTTCGGCAACTCGGCCCGTTCCGTCGGCTACACGTGCACGATCGCGGGACCGCCCGGCGGCCCGGCGTTGAAGGCCTCCGTCATGCTCGCCCTGCCCACCACCATGGAGTCCACCGTGGTCGCCTGCGCGGACGTCCTGATCGAGGACGCGGAGGCGTGGGCTGCAGCCCTTGGCCCCGGCTGGGACACGCAGTTGGGCCTCGACGAGGTCCAAGCCGTGCTGCTCGACGCGTGGGAGACGGCTGCCGAGCTGCTGCCCGACGTCGTCGGCGACCCGGCCGGGCTGTCGTGGGCCGCCCCGCCCACCACCGAACTGCGGATGACGTGCGAACAGCCCGCGGACAACGGCGCCTTGCCGGTACTGGACACGCTCGTCGATCTGGCGCCGCTCGGCTCCAACGACGGAGGCCCCAGATCGCGGATGGCTGTGACCATCATCGCAGCGCCGGCCATGGGCCAGGCGGAGCGCAAGAGCCTGCTTCAGGAGGCGTTGGTGCGCATGGCCCGGGAGTTCGGGTACGTCGACGCGGAAGTTGACCTGCTGTAGGCCCGGGCGTCGTGCACCAGCGCCTGTACCGGCGACGGAAGCGGCGGGACTGATCTGGCGAGAGGGCGGCCGCCTGGCGAGGGCTTGGTGGCGGGGTCGTCCGTCGTCGCGTCAGCCGGCTGGACCGGCCAGCCACAGCATGGGGGCACGGCCGGTGGTGTGCGCCTTGGCAGGGGGCCACTGGGCCGCGGGCTCGCCCCCGGCCACGGCGGCCGCGTCGAACGGAGTTGTGCGAGCGGAGGCCAGCCAGTCGGCCGCCGCCACCCAGAAGGCGTTCTTCGCGGCGACCACCTGGGCCGCCTCGTCGACGGCGCTGCCCGGCGAGATGTCCGGGAGCGTCTCCGTACCGAGGACCGTGTCGACCCCCGCCTGGAGAGACAGCATGGTTCGTCGGGGTCGGCCCAGCAGTCGCGAAGATCGTGTAGAGGGGCCGCCGTAGGGAACGAATCTGAGAGTCGCCCACGTCTCACGCAGCCGGTCGTAGGCGCGGTCCCGCTCGGCCTTGTTCATGCCGGTCGCGTCGGCGGGCGCCGTTCTTCCGCCAGTGTGTCGGAGTGCGCGGAGCGCACGACGCGGCACATACTCCCTGTTCCACGGTTTATTGGGTCTCCACGTCGAGCAACAGCGTTGTTGCACGCTGCGGCTGGCGCGAGCGCTCGGACCGATTCGATCTGTGCTTCTGCGTCCCGTCAGTCCCGCTGATCCCGATCACTGGGTGACCGACCAGCCCTTCCGAGAGAATGTGGCTGCGCCGTCGGGGGTGATGGTCACCGTGGCGCCGCGGATGGGGAGGTCGCCGTCGACGACGAGCCAGGTGCGGATGCGGTCCAGTTCGTCCCACAGTCTCCGCGGCCCACCCTGGTGCACGGTCGGGGAGTCCCTGCGTCCGGCAGCCGTGGCGCGGGCCCAGGAGCCGTCCGCGTGGAGCATGTAGACGGTGCGAGTACCGTCGTCCGCCGTTTGCTGACGGTGGTCGATACCGGGAACGAGGAGTTCGAGGGTGGAGCGTACGTCCCAGGTGTCCGGCACGTACATCAGCGGGTAGCGGCTGGTGGTGATGCTCTCGCCCTCGGCGTGCTGAGCGGTCTGCCACAGCGGCGGGTTCTCCGGGAAGGTGTCGTCGTAGTCCTCGCCGTGCCGCGCGGACATGAACCCGGCCGCCTCCGGCGCGACGTGCCCGACGGCGCCGCCGTCGACGGTCTTGTCCGCGATGATGACCAGCCCGGTGTCGGCGATGGTGGTCACCAGCCGTCCGCCAGGGGCGAGCGCCTCCAGCCACGAGCCGGGCACGCCGGGCACAGAGACGGTGGAGATGATCCGGTCGTAGGTGCCCTCGGGCAGGTCTCCAGTCAGGTCACAGACTTCGACGCGCGGATGGTGGCCGACCTCGGCCAGCCGCTTCCGGGCCGCCTGCACCAGGTACGGATCGATGTCCACGCTCGTGACCTGCTCTGCGCGGAGACGAGCGCAGGCCAGAGCGGTGCCGTAGCCGCTGCCGCAGGTCACCAGCAGCCGGGAGGTGTCGGTGATCCACGCGGCCCGGTACATCATCAGCATCAGGGCGGGCAGCGTGGAGGAGGAGGTGGAGCGGCCCGCTCGCCCCCGGGCAGGTGTCTGGTCCACCTCGGCGTGGTCGGCGTGAAGGGTGCCGACGCGGGTGACGAGCGTGGTGTCGGCGTACACGTCCCGCAGCCACGCCTCGGTGTCGCTCGCGCCGTCGCGCAGCTCCCACACCTCCTCGCCGCTGCTGCGGGTGGCCCTGGACCACCACCGCGGCACGAACAGATGCCTCGGTGTGGTGGCCAGGGGCTGATGCCAGCGTGACTCGGGCCGGATCACGGTGCTGGCGGCCAGCCGCTGTGCTGCTGATTCCCAGTCCATCAAGAGTGTCCTGCCTTTCAGCCCGCGCTCGGACTGACGCTGTCGTCGGCGGGGGAACACGTCCCTCCGCCCCCGCTGCTGTCGTCATTGGGACCGCAATCGGGACCGCACGGGTCATGGCGGCCTGCCGGGATACTCGCGGCGACCCGCTGCCACTGCGGCGAGCTGAAGACCCGCTCCAGCGGCGTGTCCTTGATCTGCCCGGCCGGGAGGAAACGGCCGAGTACGCAGGGGGTGACAGTGCCGTCCGACAGGATCGCGGCGATGCCGGTCGCGCACCGGCCGCACAGCTCGGACGTGGACGGCAGGCCGGCGTCCTTGGCTGCGTTGCCGACGCCGCGGACTCGGTCGATATGCACCTGCGTGATTCCGATCTCTTGCAGTTCCGCCCGGGCCTCCTCGACGCGCTGCCCGTCGAGGACGTCGACGATCCCCACCCGCACGCGGATGCCGCGGCGGTGTGCCTCGATGAGGTTCGCGCGGGTCGCGGCATGGGAGCCCGTGCGGCCGGTCACCTTGTCGTGTCCCTCGTCGGTGTCGGCGTAGTAGGACGTCGCGAGGGTGATGCCGGGGCGGGTGAAAAGCTCCCACTGCTCGGCGCGGACGCGGTACAGGTTGGAGTAGACGTGGACCCCGAGCCCTTCTGCGAGGGCGTGTCCCACGAGCTCGGCGAAGTCCGGGTGGAGCGTGGGTTCTCCGCCGATGAGCTGGATCTTCTTGACGCCGAGTGCTGCGGCCTCGCTGATGACCCGCTTCCAGTCCTTGCCGGTCATGACGCCGTGCCCCTGGGTCGGGCCCGCCTTGGCGTAGCAGTGCGAGGCGCACGTGAGCTGACAGCGGCGGGTGATCTCCAGCTCAAGGAAGCTGGGGATAAGGGGGGTTGTCGGGGCTTCGGGTGCGATGGTCACGAGCCGTTCCCTTCCGTTGTGTTCCATGGTGGACGAGCCGGACTCCTGAGGGGCGGAGTCCGGCCAGTTCTGCGGGGCTTCTACTCGGCGAGGAGTTCTTCGGCGGTCTTGGCCAGGAGTTCGGCGGACGTACTGCTGTCGTGGGTGAGGACCAGGGCGCGGCGCGGCAGCAGGGCGAGCCGGTCGGCAAGGTCGGTTGCCGGGGCCGCCTTGTCGGGCGCGAGGCGGAAGATGTCCGGGTAGCGGTCCTCGGTCTTGCTGGTGAAGAAGTCCTCTTCCCTCAGAGCGCGCGGAGCTGGGACGAGCTGGGGTTCGGTGTCCTTCTCGACGCGGGGGAAGAGGAGCGCGGTGGCGTGGGCCTGGGTGGCGAGCGTCATGCCCAGGATCGAGGAGAGCTGGTCGGGGAAGAACTGCGGCTTGAGCTCCTTGCCCTTGGCGTTCCAGATCGGCGTCGTGCTGCCGGCGTGCAGGGCGTCGGTCACGCGCTGGTCCTGAGTGGGGTGCATCTGCTCGCCGTCCAGGACGCGGGCGCGCAACGGCTTGTACAGGCCGGCGGATTCCAGCAGGCCGAAGCCGATCGCGGCGGCCGACGGCCAGGGCAGGATCCGCAGTCCCTCCTCCTCGGGGCGGACGAACACCCGGTCGTTGGCGAGGAGTTCGTACCCTTCGCGGGCGAGCAGGAGGGCCGTGGTGGTCTTGCCGGCGCCCTTGGGGCCGAAGGTGAGGAGCGCGCGGCCGGCGCGGACGACGCAGGACGCGTGCAGGATGTGGAACCCGGCGCGCAGCAGCTGGCCGCGGATGAGTTCGCGGGCGAGGCGGGAGGCGGCGACAGCGACCGGCTGGGCTTGTGCGCCGACGATGACGAGCCGGCTGGTGGCCGGGTCGTAGTGGTAGGCGAGGCGTTCGGCGGGCTGGATGGCGTAGATCGCGCCGTCCTCGTGCCGGGCGACCAGGGTGCGGGCGTTCGCGTAGTCGACTTCGTCGTGGTCGTAGTCGCCGACCAGGGTCTCGATGTCCGCCAGGCGCTTGCTGTCGACGTCGGCCAGGAGCAGGGCGCCGCCTTCGACGATGCTGCCGCTGGGCGCGGCCGGGGCATCCGCAGCGGTAGCGTTCCACCAGCCGCCGAAGTAGCGCAGGGCCCAGTCGGTGATGTCCTTGGTGTCGCTGACGACCGTGACGGTCGCCTTGTCGGCGTGGATTCGGGTGGCGCTCAGCACGCGGTCTCTCCTTGAAGGGTCTGCTGGTAGGCGGAGTCGATCTTGGTGCGGGCGGCGGTGAACTGCCGCTGTTCATCAGGATCGAGGTCGGGCAGGGCCACGGTGGGGCGGCCCACAGAGAACTGCAACGGGATTCCGAGCCACACGCCGTCGTGGTTGACGGAGAGCACCTCGGTGCCGTCGCTGACGCCGAGCGTCTTGCGCAGCGCGCCGAGGATCGCGCCGGCCGGGCCGCAGCGGGTGCGGCCGATCCCGGCGTTGATCTGGCGCGGCCGTGCGGACAGCTGGGTCCGGACGTACTCCAACGGCACGTCGGCAGCGCGGCCGTTGACCGTGGTGGTCGAGGCGCAGATGACCGCGCCGTCGCCGTGCTCGCCGATCACCCAGCCGCGCACGGCAGCGGCCGGGACTCCGTGGTGGATGGCGAGGGCGAGCCGGTAGCGGGCCGAGTCGGTACTGGACCCGATGCCGTACACCCGAGCGGCCCGGCCGACGGTGGTCGCGAAGACCCGGGTCAGAACGTCGACCGGGTTGGTGACCACAATGACGTGTCCGCGGTACCCGGCCACATCCTGGGCCAGGGAGCGGATCAGCGGGGCGTTCGCGGCCAGTCCCGCCATCCGGATGTCGCTGGTGGCGGTGTTCGTAAACGTGGCGCGCGGGCACACGACGATGGCGTCGGCCGCGCGCATCGCGGCGACCGGGGAGAGCTCCGCTCGTA
This sequence comes from Streptomyces sp. GC420, assembly GCF_009916105.1. Taxonomy (GTDB): domain Bacteria; phylum Actinomycetota; class Actinomycetes; order Streptomycetales; family Streptomycetaceae; genus Streptomyces. The sequence goes on from NZ_JAAAXQ010000013.1 coordinate 21,515, forward strand.
CGGAGGACAGGGTGATCTCCCGCATGTCCTCAAGATCGGTGACCAGTCCGGTCGCGGACTCCAGGGTGCGGGCGGCAATCATGAGGCGTGCGCACCAGCGTTCCTGGACCAGGAGTGCGGCCACGCTCTGCCCGACCGCGCCGGCGCCGATCACCCCGACGGTGAACCCGCTCATCGGTTGGCCGCCTTCGCCACATGGCTCAGGGCCAGGCGCCATGAGGCCGCGGGCTCGGCGTCGGCCATCAGCAGGGCACTGACCCGGTCCAGCAGCGTGCACACCACCTCGATGCGTTCGACGACGGCACCGGCGTGCTCGGGCAGCGGCAGACCCACGGGAGCGGACAGGTAGGTGGTGGTGATGTTGGTGGTGTCCATCAGCCACGTCACCAGCAGCTTCCGCAGATACAGCCCGCCTGACGCACGGCGCATCGGCCGCAGCTGCTCCTGGACGAAGGCGGCGATGCCGTCGAGGATCGCCGTCGTCCCGTCCGGCGGGGGCGCTGCAATCAGGGAGAGGACCGTGCGGGAGACGAGCTTGGCAGCATCCGCGTGCGCGGGCCCGCGCTGCAGGCCCGGGTCGATGAACACGGGCAGCTCATCGGGACCGTCGGGAAAGAACACGTGCTCGGGCTTGAGGTCGCCGTACAGGACCTGGGCAGGCCCGAGCGCCGGGGTGGCGAGGCGGAGCCGGAGAAGCCGCGCGATGACCTGACGCACGACGATCGCGACGCCGTGCCGGGTCCGCTTCTCCAGCCGGGCCTGGCCGAGATGATCGAGGTAGGCCCGGCCGGAGATCCCGTTGAACTTGCGGCGGAACGTCACGTCGATGCCGCGCTCGTTGATCGCAGCCCGGTCGGCCTGCTCGGCCACGACGGGACGCTGGAGGACCTCCAGGGCCCTCAGCGTCCGCCCGAGTAACTCGCCTGTCCGCTCGGGCGACTTGAAGACCAGGTCGGCCAGCGTCGGCCCGGTGACCGGCTCGGTGAACAGCACCCCGCCGCCGCATCCAGCCGCACGCGCGACGGCCAGGCCGCCGACGGCCAGGGCATCGAGCTGGGCGGCTTCACGCTGAAGCAGCGAGGCGGGCGCGACGGCGTACGCGGCCTGCTCTGCCGCCACCTTCTCCCAGCTGCCGCAGGAGCCGCGCATCACCGAGACGAGCGAGACACCGAGCAGGCTGTGCTTGGCGAACAAGGGCCGACCGCCCACCTCGATATGCTGGACATACCCGGTGACGCTCGGCGCGTGCGCCCCAAGGACGATCTCCTCGCCGGGCCACAGCGAGGACGCTGCGTCGTGTATCTGACCGGAGCAGAAGTCGGACAGGGTGGTGGCGTCCACGACGGTGGTCACGGCCCCTCCCGGAAGGTGTTCGGGCCGCTCAGGTGTTCCCGTGGTCGGTCCTCCGCGCGATCGATCTGCACGGCCAGGACCGCGAACTGGTCCGGGGTGATGACGAGGCTGGTGTCCTCGGTGGTGCCGTCGATCCGGTGCACGGTGATCGGCCACACGAACTCCTGCTTCTTGGGGTCGTACGTGATGTCCTTCTGCTGGGGCGTGGTGTGCGTGATCACTGTGCCGCCTCCGTCGTCGCCGGCTCGGGCTCCGGGCTAAGCGCGCCCGTCCGGGTGGGCGAGGTCTCCGTGCCGCCCACCGGGGCGGGTCGAGGTTGGTGCCGCCCTGGCGCCGGGATGGTCGGTGCCCGTCGGCCTCGGGGGATGCCAGGCGGGCACACTCACCGGCAGCAGGGCCGGAGCTCATTCGGGTGGCGCGGTGTCGCCGGCCATCGTGGCGGGACCCGGCGGCGGGGCCGCGGCGGTAGCTGTCGCGTGATCGGTCAGGAGGTGGCCGAGCAGCAGCGCGGCAGGCACGTGCAGCGCGACCCACACAGCCGTGAGGACGCTGTCCCCGCTGAGGTCCTTCACGCGCAGACGGGCGGCGATGCCGGGCAGATCAGGGCGCCTGCTCACGGCGTACCGCCCCCGTCCGGGGCGAACCCGCCGGGCGGCCTCGATGCCTCATCGAGGAAGAGACCGTCCTCGGCATCGTCCGAGGACGGGGCGAGGTTGTCCCTCAAGGCCGGCCACGGGTCCCCGCCGCCCTCCGGGCACAGGTGGTACACGTTGGCGCCGGTGTCCTCGGGCAGGGCCACCACGACACCGGTACTGCTGGCCGCGGAGTCGTAGGCGAGGTCGCCGCGCAGAGGAGTCCACGTCGGCCGGCTGTCGGGTAACTCCGCGGTGGAGAGCGCCTGTTGGGGTGTACGACTTCCCGTCATGCAACTGACGGTAGGGACGCGGTTACCGGCGAATATGAATCAGGGGAATACCGCCTGGTCATCGAGGTGAAAACGGTTGGACATGCCCCTCAACTTCTCGCGCGTGGCGACGCGTTCGGCGTAGACGATCTTGCGGAGAGTGGCGCGTGCAATGGGGTGGTTGCGTACGAGCTGCGGGGCGATGCGCTCGGCCTCCTCCAATTCGGCGAGCGCCTGGTCCCGGTTGCCGTCCCACAGCCATGCCCGAGCCAGGTCCATGTGGTGGTGGCCGCGGCGGGACTTGGGCAGCGGCGCCAGATGGGCCGGGTCAGCCTGCCGGTTGAGGTCGAGTGCCTTCGTCTGGTCGCCCGCTTCGAGCGCGACGCTGACCCGGTGGATCTGGACATTGCCGGTGGAGAAGGTCAGCGAGTGCCGGTCGTAGACGGGCGGGCCGGCCAGTGCGTCCATCCGGTCGCTGGCCGCGCGAGCATGCGCCAGGCGGTCCTCGGCCTCGCTCGTGTTGCCGCCGCGGGCGCAGGAGACCGAAGCCCGCAGCTGGAGCGTGCCCCACACGCGCAGCGCCAGCGGGTCGCCGCGGTCGTACTCGCGCTGCACGCTGCGCAGCGCCTTATCGGAAAGGGCGATCGAGTCCTGCCAGTCGGCTGTCGCCCACATGTCCCACACCCGCATCCAGTCGGCCACGGCGGGCATGAGCGGGTCGCCGGACAGCTGCGCGGACCACGCCGCACGCTCGCAGGCCATGGCGATGAGTTCGGGATGTCCGAGGGCGTGGGCGGCGGTGTGGGCGAACTTGCAGCAGACCGCGTACACGGCGAACGCTTCCTCGCGCTCGTGCCCCGAGGAGACCTCGGCCAGGGCCCGCGCCTCGCGGAACAGATCGGGCAGGGCCTTGAGGATCGCGATGTTCGCCGCAGCGTCGCGCAGGCGGTGCAGCCGGGTCATGTCCCGCCACAGCTCGGCGGACGAGCGCGGGTCGCCGTCGAAGACCGGGGTGAGGTCGTAGCGGCGCAGCTCACGCACGATGGACGCTGCCGCGGCCTGCCACTGGTTCTCGCCGATCGTTCCGACGTACGGCCGCTCCAGCAGCACATTCGGGTGGCAGTGCAGCGCGGCGGCGATCCGGTTGATCAGGCCGGCGCTGTCGAGTTCGATCTTGCCCGCTTCGACCTTGGACACCCAGCCCTGGGTCTTGCCGACCGCGGCCGCGAGATCGGCCTGCGTCATGCCGAGATTGAGCCTCTGCCGCTTGATCCTGCGGCCGATCGCCTCCTGCTCCTCGATCTCGTACGGCATCCTCGACCCCAACCCTCCTGGAACGCAGCCTCTACGGGAACGGTACCCGCGCCACCGCGTTCCACGAGGGTGCCCGAGCAGAGCTTTCAGCCGGAGCCTCGCCCGCGACGTCCGTCGCGGGCCCGCCGCCGCTGCGCGGGAAGCATGCGGCCCTTGGCCATGTCCCGGATCAGCGTGACCGGTGAATGCTCAGCAAAAGCAGAGCGGCCAGCCGCGTGTTCGCGTCGGCGAGGGCCCCTTCGCATCTGTCCCTCTCGCCAAACGGCTGATCGGTGGCGCGGCCCCCTGGCAAGATGGAGGGCTCGGGGCGAGCTGCACAGGCAGCAGGGTTGAGCGAGGAGCAGTGGGTGGGGACGACGATCAACGGCCGGTTTCTGTTGCTCCCTCAGGAAGCCAGGTGCGGTGGTCTGTCAGAGGTCCGCAAGGCGGTCGATGTCACCAGCGAGGGTGGTGACTACGTGGCCGTCAAGCTGCTCAAGCAGCGGGATGACGCGGTCAGCCGGATCTTCCTGGAGCGGGAGACTGGGGCGCTCAAGGCCCTAGAACACCCCCACATCGTGCGCATGCTCGACTCCGGCTGGGATACCGAAAGCGAGCGGTATTTCATCGCGCTGGAGTGGATCGACCGCAGCCTCAAGGAGGACATGGCAGGCGGCCGGCCTCTGGACTGGCAGGCGTACTTCACCCGCATCGGCAGGCCACTGGCGTCCGCGCTCTCCTACGCGCATGAGCACCAGATCGAGCACCGGGACCTGAAACCGGGCAACGTGCTGCTGAGCGACGACGGCACAGTCAAGCTCGCCGACTTCGGGATCGCCAAGATTCTGTCCAAGGCCACGACCGTCACGGACGAGACCGTGGCCGACTTCCGCTCCACTCTGTATGCGCCGCCGGAGCAGAGCGACGCGATCCCCTATGTCCGGGACGTGTACGCCTACGCGGTCCTCGCCATCCAGGTCCTCTCCCGCAACAAGGCCCGCGACTACCCCGATCTGGCGAACGTTCTCGATGAGCTGGATCTGGATGCGGAGATCCGGGACATCTTGAAGTCCTGCATCGACTACGACCCGCAGAAGCGGCCGGCCAACGCCAGCGTGCTGGAGCACCGGCTTCTGGAAGCCGAACGGGTGTGCGGCAACCGGGACGCCCGCCGCCGCAACGGGCTCTGGCTGAAGATGACGCGCCGCGCGGCCGAGAGTCTCAGCAACGCCCCAGCCGGCGGGGAGATCGACTGGACCCGAGTGAAGGCCGATGTCCTCCAGGACATCTCCGGCACCGTGCATGTCGACTACGGCTACAACCCGCAGACCAGCGAGATCGACACCACCACAGTGCGAGTGTTCGGCCGGACGCTGTTTCTGCGCCTGGTCAACGACGAGGAGCACTCGGACCGGTGCGTGATCATCTCAGCGGAGGAAAAGCCGGATGAGTGGCTGGCCAAGCGCCGCGCGTCCGCGCTCAAGCTCGGGCCCGTCCTGACCTGGACCTTCGACGATCCGGGTGAGGATCCGGCGTACCTCGGGCTCAACCTGCTGCTGGAGAGCCTCGACGAGCATCTGGACGCGCGCGAGCAGCTGGCCAAGGTCCGCAAGGGCCACCAGCTCGGTGACTTGTTCGATGGCTGGCGTCGGGTGCTGGATGCTCGCGAGGATGTCGCGGCCGAGGGCCGGCTGCCGATCGAGTACGAGCGGATGGAGGGCGGCGGTCAGACCCGCGTGTTCCACCTGGCCTCGCCGGACACCGTGGTGGAGATCGGCCAGGAGTGGTCGGTGGCGGAGTACCCCTACAGCCGGACCATCGACCGCGGTGAGGTGACCAACCACACCGGCGACACCGTCGTGCTGCGGATGACGCGCCCCAAGGCGGTCCTTCCTTCCCGGGGCGTCCTGCTGCCTTTCCTCGGGCCGAGTCAGGTTGCCATCAGCCGTCAGCGCGATGCGTTGAGCGCCGTCGCCGCCGGTCAGACGGCCAACCCGCTCCTTCGGCAGATCATCGACAACCCGGCGTCCATCCCCTCGCGACCGCCCGTGGATGTCACCAGCTGGTTCCGCGCGGACCTCGACAAGAGCAAGCGGGATGTCGTCGCCCACGCCCTGGGCAGCCAGGACCTCCTCCTCGTCGAGGGGCCACCCGGCACCGGCAAGACCACCGTGATCGCCGAGATCGTCGAGCAGACCCTCAAGCGCAACCCTCACGCCCGGATCCTCATCGTCTCCCAGACCCATATCGCCATCGACAACGCGCTCAAGCGCATCGAGGACGCCGGCATCAGCGGCCTGGTCCGCCTGGGCCACGTCGGCGATCCGCGGGTGGCCGAGAGCGCCCAGCCGCTGCTGCTGGACAAGCAGATCAAGAAGTGGACCCAGGGCGTTCGGGCGCGGGCGGAGAAGTACCTGGACGCGGTGGCGGCCGGCAACCAGATGGAGGCCCGCCATCTCAAGGCGGCCCTCGTGCTGGAGGAACTCGCCTCCGTGGCCGCCAGTCTGGCGCACGTGGCGGCCAAGCTGGAGGAACTGTCGAACCGGCCGGCACCCGACCGCACCAGCTCCGCCCGGGATCTCGCCGAGGAGCTCGTCACCACCCGCGCCCGCCACGAACAGCTCCTCCAGCAGCGCTCCGAGCTATTCGCCCAGGTCCAGTCCATGCTCACCGGCGAACTCACCCTTCGCGAGGACCTCAGCGCTGCGGATGCCCGCGACGCGGTCGAAGCCCTCCTCGGCCCGTCCGGGCCGGGGCGGGAGCTGATGGATCTGCTGCGCCTGCAGGGTGAGTGGCTGCAGCGTATCGGCACCGACCAGAACCTCATCAGCGCGTTCCTTCGGACCCGGCAGGTCATCGGCGGTACCGCTCTGGGCTTCCTCGGCCACCGCGCGGTGAGGGACCTGGACTTCGACCTGTGCATCTTCGACGAGGCGTCGAAGGCCACCGCGACCGAGGCGCTGGTGCCGCTGGCCCGGGCCAAGCGGTGGATCCTGGTCGGCGACACCAACCAGCTGCCGCCCATCGACGAGGATCTGCTGCGCGACGAGAAAATCATGGCCGACCACCAGCTCATCCCCGAGCTGGTGATGACCACGCTGTTCCAGTACCTCGCCAACTGCACGGACACGCCCGTCAAGCACCTGCTGCGCGAGCAGTACCGGATGACGCCGGCGATCGGCGACATGATCAGCACCTGCTTCTACAACGGGAAGCTGATCTCGCCCAACGACCACACGCTGCCCGGATACGACACGATCAACAAGCCGGTGCTCTGGCTGGACACCAGTGCCCTGCCCGGCCGGCGTGAATCCGACCGGACCACCGCCGAGACCAGTATCTCCAACCCCCTGGAAGCCAAGCTGGCGATGAGCCGCCTGGAGGTCATCGACCAGGCCATCGACAAAAAGGTGATCAGGGTTCCCGAAGGCAAGCGCCTCGACGTCCTGGTCATCGCCCCGTACGGCCGCCAGGTCCAAGAGCTCACGCGCCGCCTGGCCTCCCTGAAGCTCAAGCACATCATCCCGGAAGTCCTGTCGGTCGACGCCGTCCAGGGCCGCGAATGCGACCTCGCCGTCTTCTCCGTGACCCGCAGCAACATGCACGGGCACTTCGGGTTCCTCGGCCAGCCCTACTGGCGCCGCATCAACGTCGCCCTCAGCCGGGCGCGCTTCGGTCTGATCATCGTCGGCGACGCCGGCTTCTGCCGCAGCAAGCCCGGGGCCCTGCGCGACGTCCTCGACTACATCAGCGGCCACCCGGAGGAGTGCGTGATCCGCAATGCCTAGCTTCAGCCCCGACAGCCTCCTGGCCGTCCGCTTCCACAACGCCCGCCCCGGGCTCGAACTGGTCACCATCATCGACGCCGCGCTGCCCGTCGCCCTGATCACGGCCGAGGTCCTCGCCCAGGACAGCAAGGACCTGCCGCTGATGGAGGAGTTCGTCCTGCGGCTGATCGACCAGGGCGTGAACAGCCAGCGCGGCATCTCCGGCATGCTCGGCCTCCCCGAGCGCATGGTGGACCAGACCGTCGCCGACCTGTTCCACTCGGACAGCCTCAAGTGGGCGCCTTCAGCACAGGCGACCGATTCCGGCAGCCGAGCGCTGCGACTCACCGACCGGGGCCGCGTCACCGTCCAGAAGGCTGCCGCCGTCGCACCCGTGCGCGTCAACCAGCCCCTGGTCTACGACCAGGTGCTGTGGAAGGTGGCCCCCTACGACCGGCGAACCACCCTGCGGCGCGGCCAGGCCGAGGAAGACGGCCTGATCATGCTGCCTGCCGCACGGTCCGGACCGGTCGACGACAGCGACATCACCGCAGCCGACATCACCGCCCTGCTCCGCGAGAACGGCACCACCGACCGCGAGGTACTCCAGGTCAAAACCATCACCCAGGCCCCGTCACGCCGCGTGCTGCCGGTCAAGATCCTCGTGTACGGAGACGAAGAGCGCAGCGAGATCCAGCTCGGCGTCGTCGTCGACGGGGAACTCAGCCACGCTCACGAACTCGCCCTGATCGGCCACGGCGGCGCCAAGGCCCTCGGCATCACAGTCGCCCCACCGCCCGAGCGGCCCGCCCTGGAACCCGACCTGGAAAGGGCCCGGGTCCCCCTGCAGGAAGTCACCCAGCACCGCGCCGAGCAGGCTGCCTTCCAGCTCGGCGCCCAAAGCCCCACCCCGGCCCCGCCGGCGGCACCGCAGCCCCAAGCGGACGAGATCCGCGCCATCGGCGTCTTCGAACACCCGGAAATCCTCGACGAAGCCCTCACCCACGCCCGGCGCCGCCTGCTGATCATCTCACCGTGGATCAAGAACGCGATCATCACCACCACGTTCCTCAGCAAGCTGGAAACCCGCCTGGCTCGCGGCGTGAAGGTCGACATCGCCTACGGCTACGAGGACAACGACACCAAGACCGACCCGGCTGCCGTCCGCAAGCTCAACAACCTCGCCGCCCGCCATCAGGACAAGTTCACCTTCACCCGCCTCAAGAGCACCCACGCCAAGGTCCTCGTCTACGACGACGTCTGGGTCACCACGTCCTTCAACTGGCTCTCCTTCAAGGGCGATCCCGACCGCACCTACCGCATGGAAGAAGGAAGCCTCGTCCGCAACCGCCAGATCACCGACGCCCAGTACACCCGCTACCTCGAGCTCATTGACGAGCAACGCCGATAGCCGCGCTTCGCCGAGGGCTGCTGGCTGTGTCGTCCGTTCCACGGCCTGCGGTCGGCACGGGCATGCCGCGGCGCAGGGCCTCACGGGTGAGGGCATCAAGTTCGGCGCCAGCCGCGTTGAAAGCGTCGGCAGCACGGGCAAGGCGCTGCTCGGCGGCGGCCAGGGCTGCGGCGAATTCTTCATCGGTGCGCACCCGCGCGTACCCGGAGAGCCAGCCCGGCAGCGTGGGCAGGATCGACCTGCCCGGCCGGGCCTGGGCGGCACCGCGCGGAACGAGCAAGCGGCCACGATCCGGTCGAACCGCACCTCGGGCCAGCACTGACAGTGTTGGGCCTGCTCCCCGAGAGGGGGGAGCAGGCGGTGGAGGGGCGAGTGCCTCTGAGAGGCGGGGCGAGTAGTGTCGCCCTTGGAGGCCGCTACCGGCTCCGCATGGCTGCCGGTAGGGCCGGACGTGGTTAACCTGGCGCCTGACGCGCTAGCTGGCCGGCTTACCCTCAGGCGACCAGGTGCCACATCAGCAGCGCGAAGTGGATCAGCAGACCGGCGATAATCCCGCCGGCCGCTGAGATCACCAGATCCCGCAGCATTGGCTCACCTCCCTCGACTCGGCCGCGTTCCGGTCAGCGGCGTCTCGTCCATTGGTAGGCGAGCGGTCTGCTCTGAAGTGGACTTCCGGAGGTACGGCTGTTTCACCGAGGGCAGTGCTGTTTCACGGGGATGTGAGGGCTTCCAGCACGGGCTGAAGATGAGCGTGCTTGAGCGTCACAGGGCCACGGGGATGGCCGACGTTCCGGGCGCTAGGGGCTACGCCGACGCTTTGCACGCCCCGGATACTGCCTGGCTTCCGGGGCGCGTGCTTCTGGGGGGTCATTCCGGTGGCATGAGCGGCTCAACGTCGTCGGGGGGAGGCGCTGTAGCGGCGGGCGGCCGCGGGATCGGACGGCCGGACGGATACGGCGGGGGCGGGGCAAGGCGCGGGTCGGTGCCCTCGCACAGGTGCATCATCAGGACTGCTGGTAGCTCCTGGTCTGGATATTCACCTGCCCGGTGTTGGTGGACAGTCCAGGCGATCGTCTCGAGCGGCTGATACGGCTCCACGAAACGTGTACGACCGGCTTCGCCGGATTCGATCAGGGCGGCTGCCCGGTCCGACATCCCACGCCAGCAGATCACAAGGTCTGCGTTGATCCGGCTGATTTGACTGCCGGTGACAGGCCCGTCGGGTATCCATGCGGTGAGTGTGTCGGCCCCGGTTGCCCACTGCTGATGGCCCTGTTCACCGCTTGTCTCGGCTGGCACACCCAGGGTCTGCATGAGCGATTGCCACGCGGCCCGGTACTCCGTGGGATCCGTGAGCTTGCCTGCCGTCTCGAGCCAGTCATCGAATGTCCGCGGCTGGTCTTCGCGCTCGTCGTTGTCGGTGATGTCGATGTCGCACTGCTCGGGGAGGGTATGCCTGAGAACATGGTCTTCTTGCTGCAGCCGCTCGTACATTCGGTCGACGCGCTGCAGGTCCTCGCTCGGCACTGTGGTGCCGTTGCGACGCAGGAGCTGGGGGATGCTCTCCCAGCCCTCGTCGTGGGGATCGACCTTGGAACTGAGGGCGACCAATTGTTCACGCTGAAGAGTGGCGATGCGCAGGTCTGCCAGAGGGGCCAGGTGGAGTGGTACGCCAGCACCTACAGTGCGGGCAAGATTGCGCAGCATGCTTCTCGCCTGTGGGCCCTGATGCGCATCGACAGCCTCCGCTCCGGCGGCCAGTATCCAGGCGAGCTGCTCGGTCAAATGGACGACATCGGCCATGTAGAGACGGAGCCGCGTAGCGTCCATCACGCGCCTGCGGTGCTCTCTTTGCTGCCTATCGAAGGCTCGCGGGAGGTCAGGGACCACCGCCGTCCGCATACGGTCTCGGATGGCCTGGAACGGCTGTCCATGAGCCCATTCGAGGGCGACCAGAGCGCGCAGCAGAGCATCGGCTTCGGCTGGTTCGACGTACCGGTCCTGTAGGAAGAGCTCTGCCAGGCTCGAACCGCTGCTCACGTTCATGGCGTCCAACAGCGCACTCGGTCGCCTGTCCCCCCTCAGCCGATAGGGCCGGGCATACGACAACACTTTGTCGATCAGGTCGTGCTGATGGTCGCGATGAGTGGGGATGGCTACCCAGTCCACCGTCCCCCGGATGAACGGGCTGATTGCGGCCTCGAACAGCACCTCCAGTTCACTCGCGCCCCGGGCAGCCTGCCGTGCCACCCTCTCGATGTCTTCTGCTGCGGACACCGGCAGCCCCGCGCGGGCCACGGCCAAACCCAGCCCAGACAGTCTGACCGCTCCCCTGCTCTCACTCAGCAGTCCGTTCTCGCGTAGGATCTTGATAACGTCCTGCGGTGCCGGCAGCCCACCACGCACCCGCTCGTGCTGCACCTCTGCGGCGCGGAGCGTGGCATCGATGACGCTCTTAATATGCCGCTCGAAGTCAGACGACTTCTGCCGGGGAGGCCTGCCTGCCAGTACGAGCCGGGCCATGTCGGTAGCCTCACAAAGGTGTGAACGCACCGTGCTTGCACGGTTTGCCTCCGTCACATAACGCGTGAACACGCCCTCCGGGCTGGCCAGCTGTCCGTCCGCTGCGGGCACGCTCCACAGGTCATCCAGGGACGGGGTGATGAGGTAGTACCTGCCGCGTGCTTGTGTGCCCTGTCCCAGACGACCGGCCCGGCCGGTCTTGTTGTCCATCTCGGCCACGTTCAGAACGGCTTTCTGGCCTCCGCCAACATTCCCGGTCAGCCTGGTGACGACCACGATGTCTGCTGGGAGGTTGATGCCGACAGAAAGGGTATCGGTGGCCACCACAACGCGCAGCAGACTGTGCTTCTCGCGAAATTCCTGCTCGACTTGGCGGCGCAGATGTGGAAGCAGACGGGCAGTATGTGCGGCCACCCCTCGACGCAGCCATGAATTGAGGTCGTTCTCCGCTTCTGGATCACCTTTGGTGAGCTCATGAAGTCGTTTCCGGCAGACGTCGGCCCTCTTTTTGGTGTCTTTGTCGGCGAAGCGTCCGGTAATCCAGGGATTTTTATCGGAACCCTTCGGCCTGGCCGTGGACGGTATCGGATCGTCGGCATCCAGGGCGTGGTTTAGCGCTTTTGCCATCTCGTGTGCGTTGTTGCGGGAACTGGCAAAGACGAGGATGCGTCGCGTCGGGTCTTCCTTGAGAAGGTCTCGCACCAAAGCGACGGCGAACTTCTCCGGAGATTCCAGCCGCGCATACACCTCGTTGGTAAGCCCGCTGACGGCCTCAGCGTAACCGTGCACAGCCCGTACCTTTGCGCCCTGAGCTGGGGTTGGCGTACCGATCAGATGAGCGTCGGTCTGCCCGAGCATCACATATTCACCCGCCTCGTTGGGTTCCGTGGACAGCACGTAGGCGTCCACGGGGACCGGACGGATGCACGGAGGCGAAACCAGTTCGTTCACCCCAAGCCACTGCCGCAAGGCTGGCTCCTTGTGCGGATCGAGCGTGGCAGACAGACCAACCAGTGCGGGACGCTCACCCTCCGGAAGTAGACGAATGAGGGTCAGAAGAATCTCGAGTTTGATACCGCGCTCACGGTCGGCGAGATACTGCAGTTCATCGACGAGCACGACCCGCGCCCGTCTCAGCGGACGGCACCCGGCCGCCAAGTACCCCCCGATGCTCTCGTAGATCGCCAGAGAGATCTTGAAGCGGCCCCGGGCGACCAAGCCGTCGAACTGAGGAAAGTCCCGTGACGCCGCCAGGACCTGCCAGTTCAGCTGCGCCTGCTCGAGCAGGCCCTCCCAATCTGCGAACTCCTGAGCCACCAGCGCCTTTAGCGGAAGGATCTGCACAGCCGATGAACCTCCATGGTGTGCCCCGAACGCGAGCACCGCCCGACCGATCCGAGACTTCCCCGTCCCTGTCGGCGCCGTGACCAACATCGCCGCACGCTGTTCCACGACCTTGCGAAGATTCTCGAGAACCCACTTCTGCATGGGGTTCAGGTCTTCTCCCATACCCTCCGAAAAAAGCTTTGCCAGCCGCGGCGGCGCCAGTGGGTAAAAGAGCCGCTCGGCCTCAGAGGAAGGCCCACGGGCATCTGTATCGAGACTCCGGGTCAGTCCGTCGGCAATGACGCGATCGGCAAACCCCTGAGAAAACATCAGCGAGAACGCTTTCAACTCCTCCCTGATCCCCGGATGGGGAATCTCACCCCCCTTCAAAGCCGATTGCTTAACATATTTATGGAGGTTGTGCGGCGTCGTCACCTCTGCGAAATATACGCCCATCGCTCTGTCGCAATGATCATTGTGAATGCTTTTGTTGTCGTAATCGGGATCTGTTGACCGGTGCGCCAGATAGAACGCCAGACGAGCCGGATGATTATCGCTCGGAATGTCACGCAACCCTGAATATCGGTTCCAGCATTTTGCGGCAACATCGCGGTACAGCTCCGCAAAAGCGCGCCCTACGGCCTCATCCCTGTCGGACTCAGGGCTGTGCAAATCAAGCGACTCCCACAGGTTGTCACTCCTGCACTTCTCTCCCAGGCGACGAAGTGCTCTCGTCAGGTCCGCCTCTTTGTGCTGACGTGTCTCGTCGTCTTCGGCAGCGCGAGCATCAACGACGAGAGCATCATGCACATTGCTCAGCCTACAAACGAGCTTTCCAGCGAATTTGGCCCACTCGCTCGTTACGTCCCAATCGACGCCCATAGCCTCCAGTTTCCCAAGCCCCAACGACATCGCCAACCGGAGAACGTCTCGCCACCCGCTGTGCCGATACGCGGCCGTCGATGGTCACCTGGACACAAGTTGCCTGTCGGCACACTCCGCCGCCGGAAGAGCCGCCCGAGGAACGCGCCGCTCCGGCAGACTCGCGGGGCCCCTCGAGTTCGGCACGTGGCGCCGGGCGCACTGAAAACCAGGGGTGCGGATCGGGATCCGCGAAAGCGGCGGGCGGTTCGTCGGACCGGTCTACAAGGACGGAGCCGTGGAGGGCACGACGTTCACCCGTGAGCGCCGGTTCGTCCCCCGTACCCGGATCGGCCGCGACCTCCCTCTGGCCCCCACCACAGCCGTATACAAGCTCTCGAACTCGGCTGCATCGCGTGGTCGTTGGTCCCATCCGGTACAGGCCGTCCGGCGCTAGTCCTCTCGCGAGACCGGACAGGACCTGTCGGTCCGGTGCGGTATACACGAGGAGATCACAGACCGCCGCACTGCGCGGCGGCGCACCGGGGGTAGGGAATGACCGTTCCGCACGTGAGTACCGCGCTTCGCCCGGGGGACTACCTCCAGATTGCTTCGGAACGGATGGCCGTCGACGGCGTGCCGGACGGCGAGGGGTTCGCCCGGATCGAGCGGGTGGAGGTCATCACCGACATCGGTTTCCTGGCTCCGGGCTCAACCCACGTGCGTATGCGCGCAGCCCGGCAGATCGCGGTCGTGTTCTGTCATGGCATGCCGGGCCCGGTCATGCTGTGCGAGGGTGATCAGTGGACCCTCGGCGAGGTCGACAGCGGCCGGGCCCGCTGGGATTGCGCCCATCCCTGGTGGCCAGAGACACCAGAGCCCCTTTTCACCGGAAGCCGCTTGGCCGCCGGACCGCACCCCTTTCGCAACACCATCCAGGGCCCCGACCTCGTGGCGCCGGCCGCCGAGACCGAGCCGCAGCCGCCGCGGCAGCGGGCAGCCGTGTTCGACAAGCCGGCCCACATGGTCATGGTTGGTGACTACCTGCAGATCCATGCCCTGCGGCACCCGAAGTGGGACATGCGCATCGACGAAGGATTCCACCGTGTCGAATGGATCGGCCACCTCGCCGGTGACGCCCTCGACGCAGTGCTGAACGATCCTGCCTGGGCGTGCGGCCGCCTTACCCTCGCCTCGGTCCACGGCCTGTCCGGCATCCTCGTGCTGCCCGAGGTTCCGGTGACCGTCCTGATCCAGCCCAACCCGGAGCGTCGCCGCTCCGACGAGGACGAAGCCTGGCACGAGGGTCCCTTCTACGAACTGGCCGGTGTCACCGAACCCGACCTCACCGAGCAGCTCCACGCCGAGGCCCGTCTACGGCCGGAGCCGCCTGGTTCGGAGGCAGCTTTGTACCCCAGCAGGTTCAGCAGCCCCGCCCAGCGGGCTCTTCACCTGGACGGCGTCACCGGCATCCGCCCCGTCGCCGCCTCCCAACTTCCCTGGCCACATGGCCTGTTCAAGTGTCCCTACGGTGAGCGGGCGAAGGCACTGGCCGCCACCTACCCCAAGGGTCACAGCAAAACCGCCCACGCCGAGCTGTTCACCCGGCTCAGCGATCAGGACTTCGCCGCCTGCCCCTACCACCAGGCCGACGACTGGAGGGCGATCACCGAGGCCGTGCTCGCCTTCGCCCGCGCCGAACCCGACAGCGACGAACAGGACCGGCTCTACCGCGCCACGCACCTGAGCGGGCGCGACCGCGCCTGGTTTCGCTCCCTCATCGGAGGGGGCCACATCTGGTGGGACACCGGACAGCAGAATCTGACCAATGGTCAGCACCGCCTGTGCGCGCTGCGTGCCGCCGGCATCGAGGTGATTCCCGTCTACGGCCGGCACCTTCCCGACCACGACGAGACCACGCCGTCCCAGGACGCCCTGACGCACGCCAGGCGCATCGTGGAGGACTTCTGGCTTTCCCACGTCGCTGCCACGCTCAAGCCGGGCCGCCTCAGCACCCACCTGTCCCGGCTGCTCGCCCGCTACCCACGCCTGCGTGCGCTGCTGCCGAAGAGCAAATAGCGCGCTACGCCCGAATGGCGGTGAACGCATGGCGGGCGGACCAGACAGGCGGCGGCCGATGGTCACGCAGGATCCGGCGGGTATGCCCCCGGACGCCGCGCACGGGGGGACGCGACGCCCGGGAGGACTGCTTGCCAACGTACCGCGCCATCCGATCTCTTATCGCATATATCGGGGAACCGGATCGCGTGGCGGGACCCAGCGCGGATCGAGCGCAGTCTGGCCCGGGAGGCGGTCACGAGGACGCCGGATCGGCCACGACGGACCTGGTGCCGGGGGGATGATGAGGAAGCCATGGCCAAGTCGCAGAAGGGCAGCCGCGTTGAGTCACTTCTCCGGGCATGAGACCAGCCCTAATGAGGCGCTCCGGCAGGGCCGGACGGCAGTGGATCGTCTGATGACTGGGATGCTGGACGCCGCCGGGATGTTCCGTGAGGTGACGGCGACCCAGGTGCTCCTGTCCGCCGCATACCCGCGCATCCGGTTCGTCGAGTTCGCAGCCGACGAGGAGAAGGAGAACGGAGCCGACTGGCTGTGGTGGTGGGTGGACCGGGACGGTACCTGCTACGGGCTCCTGGTCCAGGCGAAGATCTTGAAGTTGCACGGCAAGCGCTGGAGCATCGACTTCAGCTACAAGACGCGCGGCGACGACCGGACGCAGCTCTCGAAGCTGATCAAGGCGGCGAACCGCTTCCATGTCCCCGCCGCGTACGTCTTGTACTGCGGGAACGCTCAGTACCGATCGACTCTGGCCTGCGACCGCACCCATGACGACGTTCCTTGTAAGGAGCGCGACCGGGTCGGTGTGTCCACTGTCTCCGCTCTGGTGGCGGAGACCGCCGTCGCCCTGGACGCCAAGAACGCAGGCGTGAGCGCTTTCCACGACGCCGTTCCCGTCGAAGACATCGCCAGCCCCGACGGCCTGGACGCGCCGATCGTGCCCCTCGCGCGCGGGCTGGCCGAGGACCTCGAGCGCTTCCTGCGGCAGCCGCAGCGAGGATCTCGCCGGGTGGCAAAGGAACTTCTCCGGCCTGTTCAGCGGATCAGGCACG
The DNA here is from genome assembly GCF_009916105.1 of Streptomyces sp. GC420. Taxonomy (GTDB): domain Bacteria; phylum Actinomycetota; class Actinomycetes; order Streptomycetales; family Streptomycetaceae; genus Streptomyces. The sequence continues at coordinate 38,084 of NZ_JAAAXQ010000013.1, forward strand.
GCCAGTTCGCCGGTGCGGCGGTCATGGAACGCGCCGCCCCGGTCACCGGCGCCCTTTTCGAGAACGTCCCCAACGACTACGGGCATTTCTCCGTGCCGTACCTCGCGCACGTGCTCTGCGGTCTGCGGGCGGAGGTCCCCGGCTACGTGCGCGACGTCCTGGAAGGCCGGACTCCTCCGACATGGGTCACTGACCACGTCGGCGGGATCGTCGTGATTCCCGACGCGGACGCCCCGACCACGGCGTCACCGGCCCGGGTTGGTGACGGTGGCGCCGGGCTACTCCTCCCGGATCTCCTCGAAGCGCCTCAGCCGCCATATGACCACCGTCCTGGGCAAGCCGCGTGAGTTCGACACGAAGCGTCCGGCACTGACCGACCGGCCGGAGCCAGCCGACAGGCCCAGTCCCGGTGTCCGGGGCGGCGTCATCCGCTCCAGGGGACTCGGGCGAGAACGAGCCCCCGGACGTCGGCGGCTCCGGTCGCCCGGAGCCGGAGCGCGACGTGCTGGAGCTGCGATCCGCTGGTGAACACGTCGTCGACGAGCAGGATGGTGGCCCCCCTGATGTCGCTGGTGTCTCCGGTCCAGGTCAGGGCGGCGGCATGCGCGGTCGCGGCCGCGCGCTTCTCATCCAGGGTGCGGTTCGCGGACCGGGCCGTCTCCGTGTGCTTCACCAGCCGGTGCGCGCCCGGCGGGCTGAGCGGGAAGGCCCGGGTCACGTCCTCTGTGTAGGCGGCGTCCATGATCGCCTCGATGTGCTGGATGGGCTGGCGGCCGAAGTGGGTGGGGTTGCCGACGACGTAGTCGACGCCGTGCATCGCTTCGGGGTGGCTTTCCATCCAGCCGACGAGGAGCCGGCCGAAGATCATCGCCCAGCCGGCCCTCCCCTCGTACTTCAGCGTGTGGATTTTGTCGCGAAGGGCTCCGGAGTACATGGCCACCGCGTCGACGCGGGAGAACCCCCGCTCGGCTTCCGGGAGCGCACACACCCGATTACTGCACTGCCTGCCGGGCGCGACGGCCTGGGAGCAGACGGGGCAGTGGGGTTCGGCGACCGGCTGGAGGGTGCGGCCGGCGCAGTCGGAGCAAAGGCGGGCGGTGCCGGTGATGCGGTACGCGCACACCGGGCAGTTGGGAAAGCCTGCCGGATTGGGGAGACCTGCCGTCACAGGCCGGCCAGGGCGAGCTGCTGGCGCTGCTGGCCGGCCGCCTGGATGTCCGCTGCCTGGCCGAGGCGGTCGGTGATGTCGCTGGAGGCGGTGACCAGGATCGCCCGGCCCTCGTCCAGCATCTTCTTGGCCCAGGGCTGGGTGTCGGCGAGGGAACGGATCAGGAAGACGAGCTTGCCGTGCTCGGCGGCCAGGCGGGCCTGCATCTTCGCGCCTGACGTGCTCGAGGCCTCGATGACGACGCTGCCCAGCGTGGTGCCGGACGTGACGACGTTGCGGCGGGGGAAGGTGTACTTCGCCGGGGGGCTCGTGGGCCAGAACTGGCTCAGCAGCGCTCCCCCAGCGCTGAGGATCGCCTTCGCTAGCGGACGGTTCTCGGCCGGGTAGATCGGGGCGGCGATGCCGGTGCCCATGACGGCGAAGGTCCGGCCGCCCGCGGTGAGCGTTGCCTGATGCGCGGCTGCGTCGATGCCCTTGGCGAGACCGCTGGCGATCACGACGTCATGGTCCACGAGCTCGCGGGCCATCCGTGCCGCCCGGCGCAGCCCGTCCTCGGTTGCCTGGCGGGTGCCGACGATGGCGATGGAGCGGGCGTCGCGCTGGTCGAGCTCGCCGCGGTAGAAGAGGAATGGCGGCAGGTTGCCGATCACGCGCAGGTTCGCCGGGTAGTCCTTGTCCAGGACGGTGACCAGGCGTGCGCCGGCCTTGTCGGCGGCGGCGAGCTCGTCGTCGACGCGGGCACGGGCGTCGTCCAGGCCGGCGGCCAGGGCCTGCTGCAGCAGGGGGCGGTTCTTGGTCGCGGCGCGCGAGTCCTCGTGCAGCTGTCCGTCCATGAGCGCGGCCAGGCCCTCGGGGCTCTGGGCGCCGCGGGCGATCAGGTTCCAGTCGAGGGTTGCATCGTCGGCGCGCAGCGCGCACAGGGTCAGCAGATCGTGCTGGTCAGCGGTGATATCGAGGTCCATCAGGGTGTCCTTCTACTCGTGGCCCCGGGATGTTCGAAGGATGAAGCGAGGTACTCGGGCCACTTCCATCATGGCGTACGGAGCCCCCGTACGGACAGGAAGGGAGCCGTCAGGCCGGTTCCTCAGCCCTGCCGCCGCTCTTCCATACGGGCGAGGGCTTCGGCGAGCTGGGTGGCCCCGCCGGGCGCCGCGACCGGTTCCCAGATGATCCCTACCGCCAGACAGATGCCGCTGACCAGGCGCTCAGCCTCGCTGGTGTCGTACCACTGCTCGACCTGTCCTGGCAGGGCGATCCACCACAAGGCGGTGGTCGTCGTCTCCCCGGTAGGCACGAAGTACTCGCCGCGCCAGACGAGGGGGTACGCATGCTGCTGGAGGTGGGTGAGCATGTCCCCGAGGTGCCGCTGCCGAGCGATCTTGTAGGCGGTCATGGGGGAGCGGGTGCCAGCAGGAACCGGGCGGGGTGCCGGATGAGCCATCCGGCCAGGGGCCGCATCAGGGGTTTGGGGTTCGACGGCGCGCTCCTCAGCGGCGGCAAAGTGCTCCATAGCAGTCGTCAGGAACACCGACGGCCCCTCCTCCGCTCCTCCAGGGCCTGTGGTCGTCTGGAAATGCGCCAGGGTGACGTCGTTGGTGGTGAAGGGATCGATCGTGACGCCGGGGCGCAGCCGGTAGACGGTGTGGCGCGAGGGGTACTTTCCGATGGTCAGTGCGATGACCCGTGCTGCTCCGGCCTCGCTGAGGAGGGTGCGGGCCCACTCGAGGGACTTGCCCTCGGTGGTGAAGTCGTCGAAGACGATCACCGTCTTGCCGGCGATCTTCTTCTTGTAGGCCGGGTTGACTCGTACGGTGCGGGCCTGGGCTGCGATGGAGATGTCCCGGCCCGTCGACTGGCCGATGCTCCTCTTGTACCGCTCCAGGCTGGTGTCCGGGGCCTGGGCGACGCGTTCGAGAAGGTCCTCCTTGTAGGAGGAGCCGGTCATGACCTTGGCGCGCTGCAGGAAGCCGGCGAGCTGCGGGTTGCCCTTGGCCGGTGTGCTGCTGGGGTACACGCAGAAGAAGCTCTGACCAGGCAGCGCGCCGTCGAGGTAGGCCGCACACAGAAGGTGCAGCATCAGGACATCGCGCGCGTCCTGGTCACCGACCTTGACGGTGTTTTCGTAGGTGAAGATGTCCTTGATCGTGAAGGTCCGGCTGCCGCCGCGGGGGAACCGCGCGTTGAAGGGCAGCATCGAGCGGATCGCGAAGGCGCGGTCCTCGTCATCGAGACGGAACGCCCAGCGGGGCTCGTGCAGCAGAAAGTACTCCAGGAGTTCGATGACGTCGGTCGGCTCGTCGGACGTCAGGGAGGTGATCTGCGCTCCCAGGCGGCTGGCCCAGCGGGCGTGGATGTGGACAACGCCGGCGTGGATGCCTGTGTACCAGTCGAACTGCGAGGTCCCGATGAGGACGAGCTGGTTCATGCGCAGGCTGAGTCTGTCCGCGACCGCCTCCAGCCATGCCTTGTTTCCGCGCTTCGCCTTGTCCGGGATGTCGTCGCGGCACAGATGCAGGGTCGGTTCGGGAAGGCCGGCCGCGGCAAGGGCCGACTTGGCGTCCATTGGGTCGTTGGTCAGCAGCGCCCAAGCCACATCGCGTTGATCGAGCCACCGCAGCAGTTCAGCGATCCCCTCGTGCGCGCGCCCGGGCCCGTGCAGGACTGCCTTGTAGTCGATCGCGACCGCGCGCACCGTGTTCGTCTCGTCCATCGCCGCCCCCACTGCCGTGCCATGATCATGAGCTGACCCTCTTGCCATGATCTCAGCCGGTCTGGCCGAGCACCGGCGAATCCCACTAGTTCCGGCTCCCGCGGCAGCCGTCCGTACGACGCCGTCACAGGCGTCACATCCGCCTCAACTTCGTTAAATAGCTCGCTCCTGTCCCGCGCGGCCTGTAGGGCACGAGGGCCACTCCGGCCCCCGGAACGGAGGCATGGACGATGGAAGAGCAGAACGCCCGCACGGTGACCGCCGACAAGATCGCGGTGGGGCTGGCCCAGCGGCCTGGGACGGAGCCGCCATGCGCGGACGGAGCCGACGTGCAGCGCCGCGGGGAGATGGTGTGTGCCGCAGTCGTCGACGGGGCCGGCCATCACCCGGAGGTGGTCCGGTACGCGGCGATCACCCCGGGGGTGATCACCCACATCGGGGCCGCGGTGGGCGGGCTGGCCGGCCTGATGGCGGCCGGGCAGATGGCCACGGCCTACGACCGGCCCCCGCACGCGTCCGCGGTCTTCGCCTGCGCGCAGCCGGGACAGCCGACCAGCGTCCACTGGATCGGGGACTGCAGGGCGTACGGGTGGGACGGGGTCTCGCTCAGGCAGTGGTCGACCGACCAGACGATGGGCGAGTGGCTGCGGATCAACGGGGGCGCGGCGGTGGAGCTGGCGGCGGAGCTCCACGACAACTGGTCGCGGCTGGGGCTGGCACAGGCCGGGGCAGCGACGTGTCGGCAGGTACAGATCCCCTCGGAGATCCAGTTGGTGCTGCTGGTGTCCGACGGGATCTCCGACCAGGTGCCCCCGGAGGTGCTCGCCCGGCTGTGCCGCGAGCACGCGGCCGACCCACAGTTGCTCGCGGACGCCCTGGCCGCGGCGGCCGCGGAGGACGAGAGCGGATACCGCGACGACGCCACCGTGATCGTCCTGCTCCGGGCAGAGGGCTGATCACCGCCTCTCACCTGGGCAGGGACGGCGCGTCGGTTCTGGTCGAGGAGCAGCGGGGGATCCGCTGCTCCACAGGGCGGCTTGTAACGTTGACGGCATGTGTGTGGATATTCGTGCTGTCCTGCGTAAGCAGGAGGAAGAGCTGCGGCGCTTTCGCCGGGGCCTGTTCTCCACGGACCCGGCCGATAGCGGCTTGGCCTCCGTAGTGCCCGCAACCGTGCTGGAGCGGTTGCGGGCGGAGGGACAGACGGTGCCGCACCGTTTCGGACCAGTGCGTTCGGTGACCGACCGGCATGCCGTCCTGACCATCGTCGGGGACTTCATGGACCAGGCCGTGCTCTTGGAGCGGCCGGGCCGGGAAGGGAGTGTGCTGACGCTGTCGGTTGCCGCGAAGCACAAGCAGCTCGGCACGCGCCAGGCAGTTGACCCGGCGGAGGCGCGGGCCTGGGTGGAAGCGATCGTGGGCCCGAACTGGCTGCCGCATGTCTACTCTGCTGGCAACCTGAGCGGCCTCACCGTGGGCGGGATCTCAACTTCGAGGCCGCTGACAACGGCGTACTTCTACCTGTTCCTGGGCACGGACGGTGTCCCGCACGCCGAGCCGGAGCATCAACTCGGCGTGACGCTGCACCCGCTCGCCGACGCTGTCTGACACGGCGCTCTTCAAGGTCGATCATGTTGCCCCTCCCGGCGCACCCGTCCCACTTGCCCCCGGAG
>NZ_JAAAXQ010000140.1 GCF_009916105.1 Streptomyces sp. GC420
CTGAATTCAGGAGGGGAATCAGGTGAAAAAGCTCGCATTGGTCACATCGGTGATCGTGGCCGGTTTGGTGGGTTCGGCCGTCACCCCGGCCGCGTCGGCGAAGGAGGCGGCCGTCCCGGCCGCCGGCGCATCTTCTCGGGGAACGGATGGGACTGCCAGTCCCACGTCTCGTCCGGAACTCGGTGGTCGAGGTTCGCCACGATCTCGCGCAGTCGAAGGCGAGGGGAGGCGTCGTTGGGGACCGAGTGGCACATGGTGACACCGGTCCAGTCCTGTACGGCGATGTACGAGGTGTCATCGGATCGCGGAAGCTCAGTGAAGCTGTCGATCTTGTGCCCGGGAAGTCGCTGGGCAAGCCACTCGGCAAGGTCGGCAGTCGTCGGCAGCAGGTGCAGGTGACCGTGCCCTACGCGCCGCCCGTCGGGCACATTGAGCCCGTACTCGAAGGCGAGCACCGGCTGGCGGTAGACGTGGTGCAGCCGCTCGGCCTCGTGCCGGGCGAACTCCTCGAGGTCCTTGAGCTCATCGTCGGGCAGTTGTCCGAGGGAGAGCACATGCCGGGCGGGCACGATGAGGAGATAGCCGGGGACGAAGGCGCCGATGGTGGGTATGGCCGCGGCGTACCGACTGGTGGCGACGATCCGCTGCTGGTCGGGGCGCAGATGTCGCTGAAGGGCGCACTCCTGCACCGTCGGGCTGACGGCCTGGCACAGGTCACAGTCAGGCATGGCTCTCTCGCTTGGGGTCAGGGAGGTACGGACGTACCTCCATGGCATGCGGGCGCTGAGGGGAATTGAGTCGCTGCGCGCACCAGGAGCGCAGAACGCCGGTGGTCAGCTCCGGATTGACGGTCTCGACCACGGCGGCCAGCACGCTGCCGAAGCGGTCATGCGGCCGGACAGTGACGGTGCACGCGGTCACGCTGGGGTGGTCCAGGAGGGCCCGACGGGTATCGTCGGGCGACACCTTGACGCCGGCGACGATGACCCTGCCTTCCACGTCGGTTCCGGTAACCCGCAGGTGGCCCCCGGGTAGACGCCGACCGGTGTCCCCCACGCCTTGCCAGGTGGGGGAGCTGTGACAGGGCTCGCCCGCCGGATGGTTGATGAGGCCGCAACGGCTACGGCCTTCGATCTGCCCCGTTGCCCCCTGCGCGACCGGTCGGCCGTGGAGATCGACGACCCTGAGTTCGGCCCCGGGAAGGGGTGCCCCGCCGACTGCGTCCTGACTGGTGAGGGTGCCGTCGTACAGAGCGGTGCCGTAGTACTCCAACAGGCGTGGCCCCAGTGCGGCAGCAAGCCGCTCTCCTAGAGCGGGTGGACAGGGCTCGGAGGAATGGACCAGGTGTCGCAGCGGCGCGCAGATCTCCGCGGCTGCCGCATCTCCGAAAGCGTCCCAGACCTGCCTCAGTTGGGTGGGAACGAGGAACGCCCAGTCAGGGCGCTCCCTTTGGATCGCGCGCGCCCACCGGTCAGCCGAGAACGTCGGCAGGAGGACGAGCGTCCCGCCGAGTAGTAGTTGACGGAGTGCGAATTCGAAGGGGCCGTTCAGGTGCAGGGGGGCAGCGAGCAGGATGCGGCCGCCCCGGGCGATGCCCAGGGCATGAGCTTTACGAGCCGTACCCGGCGACTCTCCGTAGGTCACCACGGCTAGCTGCCGGCCGTGCAAGACGGTCAGCACCGCTTTCCACGGGCGGCAGGAAAGCCGCGTGTGACGGACGGCCTCCGCCGCCTCGTCGGCTGCGTTCTGGGGGATGCGAGAGGGCAGTATCAGGGGTGTCCGGCCAGCCATCAGTTCGCCGCACACCCGGCTGAGGAAGGCCGCGTCGGATGAGGCGTGCAACGGTGCGACGCCTCCGTCGGCGGCCGAGTTCCGCTCGGCTGCCAAGGCGTGCCGCGCCGCCGCGGTGTAGAGGGCAGCGAACGTCGTGGTTCCGTGGACGTCGATCACGGCAGGGCGGTCCGGCCGCTGCCGGGCGACTCGAAGAAGGCGCCCGGCTACGTCCATCTGCCACGCAGGGGCATGGAGCGGAGCGGTCACCTCGTGGCGCCCGAGGTCGGGGCCTCCGGCTTGGTCCAGGAGGCGGAGAGCTCGCGTTGGTGGTCGTCGGTGAGCCAGCCGAAGCGCAGGTACTCGTCGACGGGTGCGGCACGGCGGCCGCGGTAGTGCGGGAAGGTGATCCAGGACCGCATCAGGTGACGGCCTTGGGCCGGGGGAGGCGGGTCGGTGTACGACGTCCGGGAGTGCAGCACCGTGTGGTTGTTGACGATCTGGAGGTCCCCCGGGCGCAGCTCCATGTCGATGCTCAGCTCGTCGGCGAGCTCCTCCAGCAGGTCGAAGGCGGCCAGTGCCTCCTTCGGCAGCGGCACTCCGGTGACCTTTGGTGTCTGGAGCAGCGTGTGCCGCACGTAGCGCGTGGAGAATCTCCCGTCATGCAGCGAGAAGACGGGGGAGATGAAGGTGGGAGGCAGGCCGGGGACGTTGCCGCCGGCCATGTGGAAGTGGAAGCGGCGGTAGAGCTCAGCGGTCCAGGGAGGGGAGTGGTGGAGCATCGCGTTGTGCACGGTGGCGGCGGATGCCAGGCGAGACAGGCCCCCCGTCGCGGAGGCGGCCCGGCAGAGCAGGACGGCGGCGTCGGCGCCGTCGGTGTGGAACCACAGCCGCTCCGAGGTCTGGTGGCCTCGGACGAAGGCGTCCCCGAGTCTGTGTCCCGTCGCGCGGACATGGCGGACCAGTTGCCTGTCTCGGCTCTGCGTTGCGATGGGCCCCAGGTAGGTCGCCAACCCGCGCAGCAGCAGGACATTCTGGGGCTCGGTGAGGCGGCCGACGGGCAGTCCCCGCAGGACGGCGAAGCCACGCCCGTTGGCGACCTCAGCCGCCATGGCCTCCAGGCGGGGAGCGAGGCTGGTGAGCGGGAAGTCGTCCCTGCTGACCGCCCGGTCCGTCACCAGGTCACGCCCGGCCAGGCGGTGTTGGGCCACCGTGAGGGCGTCGATGATCTCGGTGACGTCATTCGTGGACAGCGTCTGGGTCCATGACTCGGGGGTGAACGAGTTCCGGTCCCAGAGGGGGGCTTCTTCGGAGGTGAGGATCCGCGGGACGGGCGGCGTCATGGCGATGCCCTTCATGAGGCGGCCGCGGTGGTGAAGGCGGCGGCGATGGCGTCGCCGGCCAGCCAGCCGGACTCGGCCGCGCCGATGATGCCGCCCGTCAGGCCGGGGCCGTCGCCGACGAGGTAGAGGCCGGGGCGGCCGGGGGACTGCATGGTGTCGGTGACCTCGAAGCGGTCTGCCCATCGTTCGACGGCTGGCCCGTAGAGCATGTTGTCCTGGTGCAGGACCTGCGGGCACAGCTTGGCGAGGCGCTGCAGGTAGTCCCTGAGCAGCGTGACGATGGGATCGGGGAACAGAGCAGAGAGGTCGCCGGGAGCGGCGTCCGGGATGCTGGGTGTGAATCCGTTCGCGGCGTCGCGTACGGGCCGGGTGGTCGGCGTGCCGGTGAGGAAGTCACCCAGGCGCTGTGCGGTGACGCGGTCGCCGCTGCGCTGGTTGATGTCCTGTACGAGGTTGCGGACCTGTCCTGCGGACATCGGGAAGTTGGTCCCTGCCGTGGCCAGCACCGCCGTGTTGGTGCGGTCGTACTCGTGGTCGCTGGTGGAGTGCCCGCCGACGAGCGTCAGCTTCTGGTAGGCGGCGGGCACCACGTCACCCCCGTAGCAGACGCAGTGAGTGCGTACCTCTGAGCGCGGGGCGGCGGCCTTCCAGATCACCTTGGGATCCGTCGCGACGGCGAGGAGCGGATCGAGCATGGTGCGCGGTCCTTCGAGGCGGAACCCGAGCTTTGGCTGAGCGGCGGCCCGCGCCAGGTTGAGGCGCGCACCGAGCGTGCGCAACCAGGGGGCCCCGATCTTGCCCGGGGCAAGGACGACGTTCTGCGTGTACAGGCGGACGGGCTTCCCGCCCGGAGCCTCGGCGTGTACCTCCCACCGGCAGCCGTCCACGCTCGCTGGCCGTACGTCGACGCAGACGACACCGCATTGGATTCTTGCCGCGGACTCGACACGGCGCCGCAGAGCGGCCGTCATCTGCACGAGCTGGTCGCTTCCGATGTGCCGGACGGGATAGTGCAGGTAGTCCAGACCCAGGTCCTGCGCACGCTCGGTGAGCTGGCGCGCGGCGGCTTGGTCAGCTCCGTGCAGGGGAGCGTCCTCACCGCCCCGGAGCAGTTCATCGATCGCGTGCTGCCGGTCCTCCACCTCGTGCGCCGGGAAACGGTGCGCGATCGTCGAGCCGATCCGGTGGGACAGGCACAGCTTCCCGTCGCTGAAGAGGCCCGCACCCCCGAAACCGCTGGTGATGATGTGCTTCTCGTCGGCGCCGGCATCGCGTAAGCGGACCCGCTCATCGATGTCGCCGCCCTGGTCCAGCACGGCGACCGTTCGGCTGGGTCCTGCGGCACGAAGGGCAGCCAGCAAGCCGCCCGGGCCGGCGCCGACGACGACCGTGTCGGATCGGTCAGGGAGCGCAGGCATCGGTGGTGATGCAGCTTCGGGCACAGAAGCCTCCGGAACGGTGACGGAGAGGTGTTGACGGCAGGTTGGGCCGTCCCTTGGTAGGCCCCCGGACGAGCGGCGTGCGCCAGCCCGGCCGAGGGCCGCTGGCTCCTACGGTCGCCGGATTTGAGTGGCGTCGATACGCCATTGAGTTGCCACTCCACTGCCATTTCCATGACGGCAGGCCGTCCCTGCCGTTGCCCGACACGAGGCGGAGATCGGTTACCGCCGTGCGCCGCGACGCCAAATGGCAGTGGAGTGGCAGACGGATGGCGTACCGACGCCATCGGAATTCGAGCAGCGTGGACATGGGTCGCATTGCGGCTCTGACAGGCACTACCGCGATAGCCACCCTGGATCACATGGCGTGAAGGAGTCGATGGTGTCACCTGCTCCGGCCGTCTTGGCCCCAACCGACGACTTCGCGTCCCCGCTCGCGCAGCGCATCGTGCCCCTGACGGGGTGCGACAGACCAACCAACGTCGCCAGGAGGGCGGTTACGGCCGTCCTCAAGTCCTGGGCACCAGAGCGAACGGACGACATGGTGGCCGGCGTCAACGAGATCGTGATCAACGCTGTGCAGCACACGGAGGGCCCGCTGAGCCTCGTGCTGGAACGGCACCCGGAGTATGCCGTCGCCCGTGTCCATGACCCGCTGCAGGACTGCGCCCAGGTCACCCCGAAGACGCCGTCCCTGATGGACCAGAGCGGCCGCGGCCTGAAGATGCTCGACGAGTTGGCGGAGTGGTGGTTCGTCCAACCCACGGCGCGCGGCAAAGCCGTCTGCGCCGCGTTTCGTATCACCGCTCAGGAGAACTGCACACGATGACCACGGCCGATCTCGCGCCTCGACGCCTTGCTCCCGAGATTGCGGCGTTCCCCCTCGCCATCGGTTGCTGGGCCATAGGCGGTCCCACCGTCAACGGGGGCAGCCCCATCGGCTGGGGCGCGATCGAAGACGATCGTGCCCTGGAGGGGCTGCGTACAGCTGTGGAACTTGGCGCGAACTTCTTCGACACCGCGGACGTCTTCGGGCACGGCCATTCCGAGCGCTTGTTGGGTCGGCTTCTCACCGAAGTCGACCGAGAGTCGGTGTTCATCGCCAGCAAGGCGGGATGGGTTCGCGGTAGTGCACCTCACCCATACGCCGGCCCTCGGCTGAGGCACCAGTTCGAGCAGTCCATGGAGAACCTTGGCCTCGAGTACCTGGATGTCTACTTCCTGCACACCTTGGACTTCGGCAAGGACGATGTCCATCTCCACACCGTGATCAACCAGATGCAGGCTCTGCGCGAGAACGGGTACATCAAGGCCATCGGCATGCGAGGCCCTCATCCCCTCGCCTCCGACTGCCACGACGCCGCGGATATCCGCAGTTCGCGATTCGCGAAGATCTTCCGGCTCCTGCGACCGGACGTGCTCTGGACCCGGTTCAACCCGCTGTCCCCTCCACCGGATGTCGAAGGAGAGGATCTCTTCAGCTTCACTGCCCGGCACGGGGTCTCACTCTTGCTAACCGAGCCGCTAGCCCAAGGCCTGCTGACAGGAAAGTACGATCCTGGCCGGCCGCCTGTGTTCGGAGCTGGAGATCACCGCCGGCACAAGCGCTGGTTCACCAATCCGGCACTCAACCTCATCTCCGACGGCCTACGGCCCCTTCGGGAACGGTTTGGCCCGAGCGGCCGCGACCTGACGCGGGTCGCCCTGCGCTACAGCCTCCAGCAGGCTGACCACACCGCCGTCGTCGTCGGCTTCAGCGAACCCGCACAGATCAAGCAGAACGTGGACTGCCTCGGTGAGCCTTTGACCGCGGAGGAGCTCGCCTTCGTCGAGAACGTGTACGGGAACCTGCGCCGTAATCTGCAGCGCGCTGGCGACAGCTATTTGGTCGAGGTTCCGGCATGACGGACCCCACACCGCCGTGCGTGAGTGTCGTCGGAGCCTGTGCCGAAGACAGCCGCGCAGCTGCAGCGTGTGACCATCCGCGCTCCCGGGTCTTCCGCGCCGATGACACGATCCGCCAACTGGCAGCGGAAAACCTTCCGTTTGCCGAGACGCCTGAGGCCGCTCACCACGAGACGTGGCGGCTTCCCTACCCGCTGGTCTGCCTCGCCCCGTACAACGCGCTGCTCGGTGCACCCGCTCGGGACAGCCGCGTGGTCGTCGCCGACATCCCCAGGAATGCCGTACAGGCTGAGTCATGGGCGAGCTCGCGACAGCAGGTACCTGCGGTGCGGCTGGTGGCGATCGAGGTCCACTCGAGTCCCGGCTGGCTGGCCTACCACCCCGCTGGCCGTTGTGCTCCAGACACACCGCATGGCTGCGCTTCTCCGGCGCGCTTCGACGAGCAGGTCGCGATGCTCCGGACCGTTCTTGCACGCCGGAGTGAGCAGCGCCTTCGCTGCGACGCACCGCACCGCGTACCTCAGATCCTGCAGACGGCCGGCTGGTGCCACGCCGCCCCCGCCGGACACCCCGTGCCCGCTACGCCGTAGCGGCCCACCACCAGGAGGAACAATGCCCGCAGTCGCTCCCGTCCAGGACGCCTTGATGGCAAGCGCCCCTTACTGGGCGGCCGAACACGAGATCGCCGTGCGCTATTTCGCCTCTCCGGACCGGAGCCTGGAGACCGACAAGCTGTGGGTCGGCCACCAGATGTTCAAGGAGTGGACCGGAAGCGGCGTCTACGGCCCGCGCTCCACCACCGTGGCCACCATGATCAAGGAAGTGGCAGCGGAGGTCGGTGATCTCGACGGCCACGCCGTGGCGCCTCACCCGCTCAAGGCGACGTGCGACAAGCTCGGCTTCGCCTCGGACGAACTGCGTCACTACGCCCAGCTGCACGACCTCTACCTGCTCATCGAGCCGGCCTCCGCGCCACCGTCCATCGCCGCGCTCGGCACGCTGGCCGACGGTATCGCGCTGACCGACCTGCGCCTGAAGCACCGAGACGACCCGCTGGGCGCCGTCGCGGTCGATCTGTCCGAGGGGGGCGGCCTGGGTCTGTACTTCGGCATCCGGGCCGCTGCCAGCAGCCTCGATCGGCGTAAGCCTGTCGACCGGGAGATCCTGGAAGTCGCCGAGCGCACGATCGAGGACGAGACCCGCCACCTGATCGGTCGCTTCCGCGGCGCCCTGAAGGCCGGCCTGAACCCTGAGCAGTGGGCCGAGGTCTCGGACGTCCTGGGCTCCATCTCCCAGCAGAAGCTCCTGGAGCGCAACGAGCAGTTCGGCAACGTCCTCAGCGCGGAGGAGGTGGCCACGGCCGCCCACCAGGAGAACCGCGGGCGCACCGTTTCCTTCCTCCGTACCCACCTCAGCTTCCTGCTGGAGGACCTGGGAATCGACGCGTATGCCCTCTGACGCCCGGACCAGCACCTCGGCGCTCCTCTCCGACTACCGCTCGCGCGAACCGGCGGGCACGGCGTTCTGCTACGGAACCGTGGACAGGATGGTGATGGGGACGGGCACGGCGCGGTGGATCCAGTACGCCGGCGGAGTTGTCTCCGCCTCCCACCTGGACTCTGGGGAACCGGCCGCCGGCTTGGAGGATGTGCTGGACAGCTTCTTCGACAGCGTGAGCGGGCAGTGGATCATGGGGTACCTCGGCTTCGGTGTGCACGCCCGGCACTGCGGTTCTCTCGCCCTCGGGCAAGGGCCCGAGCTCTTCCTGTTCGCGCCGCGGGAGACCACCGTCGTCGCCGCCAACGGGTCCTGGCAGTGCGGCCGCCGGAGCGGGCACATGTCACCTGCTCCACCCGCCGCTGCCGTCCCACCACCTGAGCTGGGAGCAACATGCCGGGAGGAGTTCGGCTCGATGGTGGACGACGTCCTCGCCTGGATCGCCGGCGGTTCAGGCCGCCGCCTCACGGTCGCGACGAGGCATGAGTGGTCAACACCGTTGGACCTCGTCGCGACGATGGCAGCGGGCCAACTGGACGACCATGGTTTGTCCCGATCGTTCTACCTCTTCCACGACAGCATGGAGTTCGCTGGCACCAGCCCGGAGCTGCTGGCCGACGGCCGCCGGGAGCGCTTCGTGTGCCACAAGCTCTCGGCCACCCTCCCGCTCCCGGCTCCGGATGCGAACGGCAGATGGGATGAACGTCTGAGCAGGGAACACGAGACGGCTGTCGACGCCCTCACCTCCGCACTCAGCGGACACGCTGCTGTGGCGCGCGGACAGCGGCAGACGCTGCGGGTGAGGGAACTCGAACACGGTCTGACGCCCCTGAGCGTCGAACCGAAACCGGATCGGGCACTCGGACGCATCCTCCTGGACTTGGTCCCCACTGGAGCCAGTCCTCCCGGGCCGGGGCTACGCCAGATCGCGCGGGTGGAGCGTCACCCCCGCGGGCCCTACTACGGGCTGGTGGGCTGCATTGCCCCCGATGGCCGGATGAACTGGTCACAGTTGCTGCGCACAGTCTTCGCCCGACAGGACCAGGTGTGGATCCCTGTCGGCGCAGCCGTCACATCACTGTCGACTGCTGATCTGGAAGTGCAGGAGATCGCCGCCAAGACGAGCACCGTGCGCGTCGTCCCCCGCCAGTGACTGGCGACCACGCGCGGCGGCCCCCAGCGAACAGGCGAAGACCCGCCGCTGGGGGCCGTTGCGTGTGGTCACCCCTCCAGCGGGATCCGGTGCAGGAGGTTCCAGCGGTAGGCCCGGTCCTCCCGGCGGAGCTCGACGAGATCAACGTGACCGATGACAACAGTGATGGCCGGCCTGTCGCGCAGCAACGACACTCGCCTGATAAGCGGCTCCGCAGGCCGATCGCAATTGTTGTAGGCGATACCGAGGTGCGGTCGGTAGGCCGCCGTCGGCGTTCCGCCTGGAACACCGACGGCGTGCCCGAGAGCCGACAGCGCTGCGTGCAACTGGATCAAAGGGGTCCACGGCGTGATGCTGAACCGGACGGCGCCACGAGATCCCGCCAGAGGGTGCACGGTCATCGGGAAGGAACTGCCGATCGCCGCGCGGGCCCGCTGCGCCAAATCGTCGACCTGGCCCGCGCGCACGGTGTCAACTCTGCCGATCTTGGCGCCTGTTACGTGCAGGCCGTCGGACGGGACCAAGTCGAGGGACGGACAAGCGAGCTGTCGCTGGCAGTACTGGGCCTCCGCAAGCAGCTTCGGGTCGTCGGGAAAGGTGAGCATCCAGTAGTACGTACTCTGCCCTGATGCCCATCCGGGGCGGGCCCAGTGACTGGTCATCCGCCGGATGCCAGCGAAGGCCGCCCAGTCGTTCGCCACGATCGTCGGAGCGTCGTTCAGGTCGTCGGGAGGCACGGCAGGGAAGGACCGGTCATCGGTCACCAGCTGGGGTGGCACCCGTGTTCTCCTTGCGCGTTCGCTCCTACGGTTGGCCCCCGGCCTGATGCGCCGGTGGTAGGACCGGTTTGGCCAGGGCCTGCAACTCCTCCGCATAGTGTCGTACCTGGGGCTCGGAACGCCACCGGTCCGCCTGCTGCAGAAGCTCGGCGCCTCGCTGGTGAACCGACCGGATCGGTACGGGTCCGCCAGCGCGCAGCGCACTGCGTCCGACAGCGATCGCCTGCTCAAGGTCGGGATCGTCCTGGATCAGGTACGAAGAGGCAACGTCGAGGCTGACCAGTGCCTTGGTCCACTGGGAGTCCGACAATGTGATCAGTTCTTCGAGCTGGCCAGCGTAGCGCTGGACCTGCTGGGTTTCCCGTAGCGAGAGGTGCGCCGTCACCGCGTTCGCGAGCGTACGAGCCGGACTGTATGGCTCGAAGCTGATGCACGCCGTGATGCCCCCCGGTAGATCCTGCTGGCCGTCGGAAAGCTCGAGGGCTGCGTCGATAGCCCGGTTGGCACCGTCCCGGTCCCCAAGGCGAGCCAGCGCCCTGGCCCGCCCGTTGATGAGTAGCCGGATCGCTTGCGGATGGCGGGGAGCCAGGGCGATGCCCTCCGCCGCCGCAGCGTCGGAATCGGCGTAGTCCCCCGTGTAGTACAGCCCGAGCGCGCGGGTGCCCAGCGCCCACATCTTCGCCGTGATGTCCTGTGCCATGTCCGCGAACGATTCGGCCTCCTCGCAGTAGGCGAGGGCGTGTTCGGGACGGCCGGCGTTGACCGCCATGTAACCGAGCAGGCCGGAGGCCCGGGATGCAAGACCGAAGAGCTGCTGCCGCTGCTCAGCACTCTGCCGCCCCCGCAGCAGCGTATGCAGCATGCGCCGCAGCAACCGAGTCTCGCGCACCAGCTGCTGCGGGCCGAGTGCTTCGTACCGGCTCACGATGTCCTCGATGACCCCTTGTGACATCACCAGGAGCTCGGGGTCCGTGTTGCTGGTGACAAGTTCCCGCGCCTGGGTCAGTACATCTGTGGGACTGCCCCACTCATCGCTGCGATCCGGGGCCGTGATGCCGTCCACCGTTCCCGCTGGTTCCAGGGAGGGGCCCGGAAACTGACCTCCACTCGCCGGGGGCGGCGGGCCGAAGAGCTCCGCGCAGGTCAGGCCGAACAGGTGCTCCACCACGCGAGCGGTGTCCGGGCGCGGAGTGCTGACGTCACCCTTCATCCAACGGTCGAAAGTGCGTCGGGAAAGGGTCACCGAGACCAGGCGCGGATCGTTGTCCTTCTCGGCCAGATCCTCCCGTGCCCGTTTCCACTGGATGCACAGGGCCTCGTAAGTCCACTTACGCTGCTGAATCAGGGTGCGAAAGTACGTCGTCCGCATGATGACCCTCCCCTCATTGCGGTTCCGGCTTCTTGTCCGACGCTCGTTGTCCTGTGCTACTCGCTCGTGGCGCGTTCGAACTGCAAGGTCGGCACTCCGTGGATGCCGAGCTTGGGACGGGTCATCGTGGGCTCTACCACTTCTACAAGGAAGAGCTCGTGGATGAATTGCACCTCGGCGGCCAGGAGGTGACTTGTCCGTCCGTCGGCGGCCTGACCCTTCAGGCCCACGGAGACATGGATGTGGGGCGCGACCACGCCAGCCTCCTCGTCCCAGGCGATCGTGCCGGAGCCCAGCGCCTCGACCGTCTGGTAGTCGGCACCTGTCCAGACTGGCGCGTCCGGGTCCACGATCCGTTCACAGGTGCCGACAAGGCGGACGGTGCGAAAGCCTCCCAGGAACATCGGAAGGTATCCGCTCCTGATGCCGTGCTCGGTGCAAAACGCGCCGAGCTGTTCGAAGAAGTCCTCGCCGTCGTCAAGCGCAATGCCGAAGGTGCGGCCGATGGTGAGCTGCGTGGAACGCATGAGGGGGACAGGCTCCTTGGACGTGGATCAGAACTGGCCGAATGCCGCCGCGATGTCTTCCGGATTGGCATCGGCTCGCAGGAGGGCGAGCAGCAAGATCCTCGCTTTGAAGGGGTCGAGGGGTCCAGCAGCGATCAAACCCCGTTGCAACAGGTCTCGCTCGGAGCCGGGGAAGCCGTACGTGGTGGTGGCAGTGGAGCCAGCGCCGGTGCGCGAGGCGAAGACCACGGGCATCTGCCGGGCAGCCTTCTCGAGCGCGGGCACCCAGCTTTCAGGCACGTGGCCGACGCCGAAGGCCGCGACCACCAGGCCGTCGCAGTGTTCGAACCTTTCCGCCAGGTCTTCACCGTCGTCACCGAGAGTCGCAGTGACGAGCGAGACGCGAGCTTGTCTGGCGAAGGGCAGCTGCACACAGCGCGGCCGGGGGGTGGTGAAGGAAAACCGCGGAGTCCCCTCAATGAGGGTTCCCATCGGCCCGGCCGCAGGCGACGCGAAGGCTGCCGGGCTGCTCGCGTGACATTTGCGTACGTAGCGAGCGGCGTGGATCTCATCCGCCATGACCACCATGCATCCACGACCTCGGGCGTCGCCACAAGCTGCGGTTCGCACTGCGGCAAGGAGGTTGGCCGGGCCGTCAGCACCTGACTGTTGCGAGTGTCGCATCGCACCGGTGACGACGACTGGCGCTTCTCCTTGGTGAAGAAGATCGAGAAGGAACGCAGTCTCCTCGATCGTGTCGGTGCCTTGCATCACCACGAAACCGGCCTCGCCGGCCGCCTCAAGCTCGGAGATGCGCGTCGCCAGGACTGCCATGTCGTCGATGGTCAAAGACGCGCCGGGCTTCTTCCGGAAGTCCTCCACCTGCAGATCGATGGCCGACGAGCCGAGTTCGGGAACGGCAGCGAGCAGGTCAGCGGCACCGAGCCTGGGGGTAACGCCCTGGCCCGCGCCAGCCGTCGCCATGGACGCGGTCCCGCCGGTGGTCAGTAGGCGATACCGAGGGTGCGGGTTGGTCACGAGCGGCCCTTTCAGCAGAGTTGTGCAGGAGGCGGTCACGCAGCGGAAAACGATCCGACGTAGGCCAGGACCGCGTCGAGTTCGTCAGTGGAAAGCAGGCGACTTCGCGGCTGGATCACGCTGCATACTCCTTGTTCTCCCAGCGCGCGGCAACGGCGCGTCAACCAGGCCCAGTCCAGGTGAAGATAGGCGGCCAGCGCCTGCAGTCGGTGAAGAGGGGCCGGGCCAGCGATGACGTCGTGCGCGCCAGCCTGCTCAACGGTGTCGGCGTAGGAGCGGAGCTGGGGCCGGGAGGACGTCGTGGACGCTTGCCACATCTCCTCAGAGCGCACCCAGTTGGCAACGATGGCCTGCTGGTGTGGAATCAGCACGAACCCGTCGACGGCGCTGAACTCCTGCTCGCTGCAAACTCTCACGGTGATGTGGTGCATTTCCATCAGCGCGATCGCAAGAAACAGCAGAAGACGCTCGTAAGGCTGGCTGTCCAAGACAGATGCCTCAGGGATGCAGAAAGTGCGTGTCACGGGTTCGACAGCACTGGAGCTGAGGCTCTGCGTAGTACGCAGATAGGCGTGCTTGTGGGTATACAGGAGCCATCCGACGGCCTCTTCCCCGAATTGCTCGCGGGTCCAGTAGGACGGGAGGCCGCTCGTGCCAGTGAGCCGCGCGCTGATGTGACGGGCGCAGAAGTAGGACCCCATCCAGCTTGCGCCGACAGCGGTAAGTCCAGGGACCCAGGACTTGCTGAGGGCGCTGCTCGGGAGCTTCAAGAACGAAGAGAGGGCGTCCTGCTGGCCGTCCAGCAGGTGATCGTCAGCGAGGAGACCGTCGTCAGCGTTGGCTATGGCCCAGATCAGCCCGAAGGTGAGGTCGTCGAGCTCCTGCACCTCATCGACGGGGATCGCGCCCCCGATATCGGCCGGGAGTAACCCGCGGGCGGTACGTGCGTCGAGGACGTAGGTCCGGACGCGCCCATCGGCGTCGTCGAGCGTCGCGAGCACAGCGCCACGGCGCACGGGGCGCAGGAACTGTCGCAGCCGGTCGGTCACGCCGAGGTTCAGTACACCGTTCCGATAGTCCCCGGCCTGGAAGTGGACAGCCAACGATGTGCCATCGAAGATGCGGCGACCCTCAAGCTCCCAGGTGTGCCAACTGCCGGCGTTGTCTGCAGAGAGTGACAGGCGCGAGGTGGACCATTGAGCGTCGATGTCCTGGGCGGCCTGGAGGTGAGACCGCGGAAGAGGAGTGGCGGAGGCCCTCAAGACCTCAGGGGCTGCGCGGAATAGCTCAGCTACTGGAACCCCGAACAAGCGCTCCAGGACTAACGATGTATCCGGTCTCGGCGTGCCGTGCCAGTCACCGCTCACCCACCGGTCGAAGGTACGTCGTGCCACCCCAGTCGGTTTCAACAGTCCGTTTTCTCGGACGAGATCGCTGGCAGCCTTGTCGAAGTGGATGCTGAAGACCTCCCAGCGGGTCCAGCCTCGTTGTCGGGCCAGCACGCGGAATAAGGTCGGGGCATCGACCGGGGCCGTCCGTGACACGATGTAGGCCTCCGTCCCGCAAGAGTTCAGCGTCAGGCCGCTACGCGGAGAAGCAGGCGAGAGGTGCCCCGCCGGGCGCGGTGACGTGGACATGCATGTGCCACGCGACGCCACGAGAGCGCCACGCACTGTGACCCAAGTAGCATGCCCCTCGCGAGGCAGCCCTGGCAATGTGACTGGTCAAATTGACTCAGGTTGGTTGTTCGGTGCACGGCCAGACGGCACACTGACAGCCATGGCCCAGTCGAAGAGCGCACCGCCGGCATCCGTGCCGCGACGGGAGCTGGCCCAGATCCTTCTGGATCTGCGGGAGGCAGCCGGCCTCACGTTGAAAGAGGTTGCTGGTCAGGTTGGTGTGGACCACGGCCACCTCAGCCGGGTCCACCGTGCCCAGCGGGGCATCTCCGCGGAGCTACTCAACAAACTCCTTGACCTTCCGTACGCCCGCGTCGTGACCGCCGAGCAACGAACCCGCGCCTTCGAGCTCCTCCGGGAGGACAGCACTGAAGAGGATCCTTACAAGCGGCACAGCGGTCTGTTGACGCCCACTCAGTACGGCGGCTACCTCCAGTTCGAGCGCGGCGCGTCTTCGCTCAGCGCTTACGAACTCGCGCTTCTGCCAGGCCTCTTGCAGACCGAGGAGTACGCCTCGGCCGTGATTGAAGAGATGAGGCCAGATCTCAGCCGCCGGGGCGTATCTACGCTCGTCGAGATCAGGATGCAGCGCCAGGAGCGTCTCATGGGCGCTGGCAAGGAGTTCCGCGTAGTGATCGACGAGGCGGCTCTGCGCCGACCAGTCGTCACGGCCGAGCCGATGAGACGGCAGCTGCATCGTCTTGTCGAAGCCGCCGAACATCCGTTCGTCTCTGTGCGCTTCCTCCCGATGACCACTGGGTGCCATGCGGGCCTTTATGGCTCATTCATGATCATGGACTTCCCCTCGACACCCAGCGTGGTGTGGGTCGAGGGGCTGGCGGAGTCGACGTACTTCGCGAAGCAGGACCATGTCGAACGCTACATAACGGCCTTCGACAACCTCTGGCAGCGGGCAGCCCCGCTCGCCGCAGACCACGACCTCGTTGAGAAAGTGATCAAGGAGCTTCCTACGTGAGCAGCATGACCTCCGCCACGTCGCCGGCCGCAAAGCCGACGGCGCAAGAACTCGACCTCACCAGCGTCGAGTGGCGGCGAACGTCCTTCACCGGCGGCAACAACAACTGTGCCGAGTTCGCTCGCGCTGGACAGTTCATCGTCTGGCGGGACTCGAAGCGACCCGATCAGGAGCCGCTGGTGTACACCCAGGCGGAGGTAAAGGCCCTGCTGGACGGCGTCCGGGCCGGGGAGTTGGACTACCTACTCGACTGAGCAGCGGTCGAGAAGCGAAAACGGGGTGGCCCCATAGACTCGAGGGCCGCCCCGCCGTCTTTGCACGCATACGGGTTCCTGGGCCGGTTCAGCGAATGGTTCCACTCCAGGAGCCGTGTACCAGCCGGTTCAGTGGGCTCGCGTCGTTGTCGCGAAGGCGGACATGGGGGGCGATCCCGCAACGCCAGGCCAGCGCCGTCTCCTTGCTACATCGACATAGTCGGCTCAGCCGCACCATTCCATGATCGAGAGAGGAATCGTGCTGCTGCCACGACATTCGATCTCTTCCCGGTCACCGGCGTCCTCGACCTTCCGACAAGTCTTGGAGTCGGAATGCCGGAGATTAGCCAGCTACTCCAGTTGAACTCAGAGGGCCGGTTGGCCTGCTGACGGTTCATGATCCTTGCGGTACGTCTGGATCATGAGGTATCCGGATGGTGGGGGTTGTGGCCCTGGGGGGCGGTTGGCGCGGGAACGGGTGAGGCTGGAGGCGGCTGAGCGGTTCGTGCGCGGGGAGAAGACTACGGACATCGCACGGGAGTTCAGGGTGTCGGTGCGTCGGGTGGAAAAGTGGCGCCGAGCGTGGCGTGAGGGCGGTGTGGAGGCGTTGCGGTCCAAGGGGCCGGCGTCGCGGGAGCGGCTGAGTCCGCAGCAGTGGGCGCGAGTGGAGGCGGAGCTGAAGCGGGGTCCGCTGGCCCACGGTTTCGAGGAGGACCAGCGGTGGACGCTGGGCCGGATCAAGACGCTGATCGGCCGGTTGTGCCACGTGGGGTACACCGTGCCGGGGGTGCGGAAGCTGCTGATCCGGCACGGCTGGACCTGCCAGGTGCCGTTGCGCCGGGCGGTTGAGCGGGACGAAGAGGCCATCGAGGTGTGGAAGGACGAGGTGTGGCCGCGGGTAAAAGCGCCGCGGCGGACCTGGGCGCCTATATCTGCTTCGAGGACGAGTCGGGGCAGGGCCTGAGTCCGCCGAAAGGACGTACGTGGGCGCCGCGAGGGCAGCGCCCGGTGGTACGGGTGCGCGGCCGTGGACAGGGAAGAGTGAACGTGGCCGGAGTGAGCTGCTACTGCCCGGGCTGCCGCTCTCACCTGTTCTACAAGCTGCACGTCCACCACGGCCGCAAGGGCGAGCCCAAGAGCTTCGCCTGGACCGACTACCGCGACCTCATCGTGGTGACCCACCAGCAACTGGGGACCCCCGTCGTCTGGTGCTGGGACAACCTCAATCGCCACCTGGTACGGGAGTTGACCGACTTCGCCGAGGAGAACAAGGGGTGGTTACGCGTGTTCCAGATGCCGTCCTACGCTCCCGAGCTCAACCCGCAGGAAGGGATCTGGTCACTGCTCAAGCGAGGCATCGCCAACTTCGTGGCCACCAACCTCACCGGCCTCGAACGCATCGTGAAACGCAAGCTCAAGAAGATCCAGTACCGGCCGGAGCTGATCGACGGCTGCCTCGCCGAGACCGGCCTGGTCATCGAAGCGCAGTGATCGAACAACCCACCCCTCCGAGTTCAACTGGAGTAGCGACCTCGGGAACTCGCTGCGCTCTGCGTTCTAAGGCGTACGAGGTGCGTCCGCCGACCGTCGAGATTTCCCGGACGAGCTTGAATTCCTGTTGCTCGTAGTACGCGGCGAGTGCTGATGAAGTGCAGTCTCGGCGGACCCAGTTGACGTTCTCGCGGGCCGCGCGGTCGACAGCCCAGTCGGCGATTAGGGTCCCGAGCTTGCGGTGGCGTTCGGCCGGGTCAGTGACGGTTCCGTTGAGATAGAAGGCTGGCTCGTCTGCTTCGGCGGCTGTCCAGGCCCAGGGAGCGGCGGTCCGAAGGATCGTGGTGCAGCCGACGATGCGGCGGTGATCCTCTACCAGCACCCACATCTCGCCGTTTCGGCGCGCGCAGTTGCCGGCCAGTTCCTGAACGTGCCTTCCCCAGCTGGACCAGTTCGGCAGCTGCTTGCTCTTCATCCACTCGGAGCGGACCTGGATCATGGCCGCAAGGGCTCGCTGGTCCTCTGGTGTGGCTGGTCGCATCGCGAGCATGCGGTCCGCTCCTGTGTGTGCTCGTCCACGAGCGGGTCAACAAGTTGGTGTGCTGGGCGGAACCTTAGAGGGCTACGGCCTGGTAGCTACAACTTTCCCGCCATCGCGCTTCGAAACGCTTGATGAACCACGTCGGTACGTGCCGGGATGCCCGGTCGGCGCTCTCATCGGGCAGGTCGCTGGCCGGCGCGAAGGTAGGCGGTGAGGGCGGCGCGGCCTTGACCGTGGGCCTTGGCAAGCGCCTGATCCAGGCGGGATGCCGGTTCGCTGGGCGACAAGGGGGTGGTGTGCATGGCACCCGTCCGGAAGGCTCACGCAGGGCCGCGGCAGTCGGGCCGGCGGAGCGAGGCTGTGGGGTGAGGGTGGGTG
>NZ_JAAAXQ010000141.1 GCF_009916105.1 Streptomyces sp. GC420
GGGCGTGTGCCTGGGCCGGGTGCGGGGCGCGGGATGTCGGGTGTGGGCCGAAGGACGGACGACGGACGACGGCGGCGGGCCGGGCAGCGGGACGCGTCCTGTCGGCGGCAGCGCGAGTCCCGGGTGCGGACCGGCGCGGGCGGCAGGCTCGCCGCCGGCTGACGGACGCCGCGCAGCACCGGACGGTCGCCGGACGGCTGCCGGACGCCGGTCACGCGGGGTAGGCGTGGGTCTGGGTCGCCTTGACCGTGGCCCAGACCTCCGCGCCCGGGTGCAGGTCGAGTTCGGAGGCGGCGACGGCTGTGAGGTCCGCGGTCAGGGGGAGCGGACCGGTGAGGTCGGCGCGGATCTGGTCTCCGTGCGACTCGAGTCCCGCGACCCGGCACTGCCAGAGGTTGCGGGCGCTCGACCCGGTGGGCCGTTCGCGGTGGAGGGTGACGGCAACGGGCGGGAACGCGACGAAGGCGGGGCCGGTGAGGTCCTCGGTCGTGGCGATGACCGGGCCGCCGTCGACCCGGACGGTGTGGCCTTCTGCCCGCCCCTGGTAGAGGTTGAGGCCGACGAGACGGGCGATGTAGTCGGTGCGCGGATGCCGTGCGATGTCCCGGGGGGTGCCCTCCTGGACGGCCCGGCCTCCTTCGACGACGACGAGCCGGTCGGCGAGGACCATCGCGTCGAGCGGGTCGTGGGTGACGAGAACGGCCACGGCCTCGAACCCGGCTAGGTGGCGGCGGAGTTCGGCGCGTACGTCGAGCCGCGTACGGGCGTCGAGCGCGGCCAGTGGCTCGTCGAGCAGCAGCAGCCGGGGCCGGGTCGCCAGGGCACGGGCGACGGCGACACGCTGGGCCTGCCCTCCGGACAGGCGCCGCGGCTTGGCGCCGGCGTGCTCGGCCATTCCCATCCGGTCCAGCCACTGTGCGGCCCGCTCCCGCGCCTCCGCCTTGGGCACGCCCCGGCAGCGCGGGCCGAAGGCCACGTTGTCGAGGGCGGTCAGGTGAGGGAAGAGCAGGTAGTCCTGGAAGACGACGCCGACCGGGCGGTCCTCGGGCGGGGTGCCGGTCATGTCGGTGCCGTCGAGCAGCAGCCGGCCACCGCTGAGCGGTGTCAGACCCGCCAGCGCGCGCAGGGCCGTGGTCTTGCCGGCGCCGTTGGGCCCGAGCAGGGCGACGACGTCGCCGGGCGCGGCCCGCAGCCGTACGTCGAGGTGGAAGTCGCCGCGGTCCACGACGATGCGGGCGTCCAGTCCTGCGGCCGGGGCGGTGTTCCTGGCGCTCGTCGTGGTCATGGTGGTCACCGCGCTCATCGTGGTCGAAGCGGTTGTGGAAGCGGTCGTCGTGCTCTCAGTGGCAGTCGTGCTCTCAGCGGGCGTGGTGTTCGCAGCGGGCGTGTTCGCGGGTTCGGCGGGTTCATGAGGCGGTCGTCCAGCGGTCGCGCAGTCCGGCCAGGACCGCGACGGACACGGCGAGCAGGACCAGGCTCAGCGCGACGGCCGCCGCCGGGTCGTTCTGCAGGGCGAGGTAGACGGCGAGCGGCATCGTCTGCGTACGGCCGGGGAAGTTCCCGGCGAAGGTGATCGTGGCCCCGAACTCGCCGAGGGCGCGGGCCCAGGCCAGTACGGACCCGGCGGCGATGCCGGGCGCGATCAGCGGCAGCGTGACCCGGCGGAACGCGGTGAACCGGGAGGCGCCGAGCGTGGCCGCCGCCTCCTCGTAGCGCGGGTCGGCGGCCCGGAGCGTGCCCTCCACGCTGATGACGAGGAACGGCATCGCGACGAACGCCTCGGCGACCACGACACCGGCCGTGGTGAACGGCAGGCTGATCCCGAACCACGCGTCCAGCCACTGGCCGACGACCCCGTTGCGGCCCAGCGCGAGCAGCAGCGCGACACCGCCGACCACCGGCGGCAGCACCAGGGGGAGGGTGACCAGTGCCCGCAGGAGACCGCGCCCCGGGAAGTGCGTTCTGGCCAGCAGCCAGGCCAGCGGGACTCCCAGTACGAGGCACACGGCGGTGGCGGCCGTGGCCGAGATCAGGGACAGGCGCAGGGCCTCCCAGACCTGAGGGCTGGTGAGCTGCTCGGGCAGGCCCCGCCAGGGGGTCCGCAGCAGCAGGGCGAGAAGCGGGAGGCAGAGGAACGCCAGCCCCAGCAGGGCGGGCAGGAGCAGCGGCAGGGGTACCGCACGGCTCCTGGCGCGGCTCATGGGACCGGTGCGGGAGCGGGTGCCGGTACGGCTCCGCCTCCCGGCGGGGGCACGCCGTCGCGTGTCCCGCGGGGGGCCGGACTCCTGTCCTGGGGCCGGGACCGTCATGGGGCGAGGAACCCGGCGGAGGTGAGGACCTTCCGGCCCTCGGCGGACCGGACGTACGCGATGAACTCCTTCGCCGCGGCCGCGTTGGGCGCGTCCTTGAGCAGCACGATCGGACAGCTGTTGACGGCCTGGGCGGACTCGGGGAACTCCACGCCCGCGACCTTGTCGCCCGCCGCCTTCACATCCGTCCGGTAGACGAGGGCCGCGTCGACCTCCTTCAGCTCCACCTTCGTCAGCGCGCTCCTGACGTCCTGTTCGTAGCTGACAGGCGTGAGCTTCACCCCGGCCTTGTCGAGGGCCTTCCGCGCGGCGGCGCCGCAGGGCACGTCCTCGTCGCACAGAGCGACTTTGAGGCCGGGGTCGGTGAGGTCGGCGAGGGAGGAGATCTTCTCGGGGTTGCCGGGAGGCGTCGCGATCTCCAGCCGGTTCCTGGCGATCACCGAGGGTGTTCCCGAGGCGTTCCCGGCGTCGGTGACAAGCCGCATCGTCGCGTCGCCGGCGGCGGCGAAGACGTCCGCGGGGGCTCCGGACGTGATGCCGGCGGCCAGGCTGTCGCTGCCGCCGAAGCTGAAGGTGACGTCCGTGCCCGGGTGGGCCCGTTCGAACTTCTCGCCGAGCGCGGTGAAGCTCTCCTTCAGGGAAGCCGCGGCGAAGACGGTCACGGTGCCGGACGGTTCCCCGGAGGAGCCCCGGGAGCCCGGTGAGGAG
Organism: Streptomyces sp. GC420; assembly: GCF_009916105.1. Lineage (GTDB taxonomy): Bacteria > Actinomycetota > Actinomycetes > Streptomycetales > Streptomycetaceae > Streptomyces. Next base: position 3,018 of record NZ_JAAAXQ010000141.1, read on the forward strand.
CAGGCGCCGAGGACCAGCAGCGAGGCGCAGGCCGCTCCCGCGGCGAGAGCGCGCGGACCGAGAGCGCGGCCTGAGATGCCGCCGAGGGTTCTCATACGCCGATCATACGTCCGCATCTGCGGCCCAAAACCCCCGTGCTGCCTCGCACAAGCCATTCGATGCCGCCTGTCTCCTCGCAGATACGGGTTCGGATTCAGGGTCGGCGGCGGTCCGCGGCGGGCCACATCGGTCCCCGCGAGTCCCTGCCGGTCCACATCGGTCCCCGTGAGTCCGTATCGGTCACGCCGGTTCGCGCCGGTTCGCGCCGGTTCATGCCGGTTCGTGTCGGCTCGCGCCGGTCTTCGGGGCAAGTCAGGACCGGTCGATGTGCACATTCGTGGACTTCACCCGGGCGGTGGCCTCCACCCCGACCTCCAGTCCCAGCTCCTCCACGGCCTCCCGGGTCAGCAGCGAGACCAGCCGGTGCGGCCCCGCCTGGATCTCCACCTGGGCGGCCACGTCACCGAGCTTGACGGCGGTGACGATGCCGGGAAAGGCGTTGCGCACCGAGGTGTACGAGACCTCCTCCTCGCCCCCGCCCCCGGTCCGCGCCAGCTCGACGGAGAACGCGGCCAGGTCACGCCCCTCGACGAGGCGTCGCCCGCCCTCGTCCCGGTGCGTGGCGATCCGCCCCGCGTCCGCCCACCGCCGGGCCGTGTCGGGACTCACCCCGAGCAGCCGCGCCGCCTGACCGATCGTGTACGAAGGCATCTTCCGGGTTCCTCTCGCGATTCCGCCGCACGATATCCCTCCGGGCCCGTGCCGGGCCCGAGGACGGCCGCCGGATCAGGTGCTTTCCGGTTCCGGCTGTTCCGTGTCGCCGAAGCGGGCCAGGGCGACGGCGCCCGCGAGGGAGAGTGCGAAGCCCGTCGCCGCCAGCGGAGCGAGGCCGGGGCGGGTCGTGTCGCCGAGCCAGACGACCCCGAAGGCCGCGGGCCAGAGGGTCTCCCCGATCACCATGGCCGCCGTGGCGGCGGTGACCGATCCGGAACGCAGGGCCTCGATCAGCATGAGGTAGCCGCCGACCCCGGAAATGATCACGACGTACACGGTCGGCTCGATCAGCAGCCCCGGCAGGGTCAGCTCGGGCAGGAGACGTACGCCGATGGCGGTGAGGCCGAAACTCAGGCCCGCGAGGGCGCCCAGCACGACGGAGCGGCGACGGCGGACCATGCGCAACGCGGCCCAGCCGATCAGGGTGAGCACCAGGGATGTGGCCAGGGTGGTGAGCCGCAGCCGGGCGTCCCCGTCGCCCGAGCCCTCGCGGCCCGCCGCTACGGCGAGTAGCGCCAGACCGCAGCAGACCGCGGCGACGGCACCCCACTCCGCCCGCCTGAGCCGGATCTTCAGTACCGCGGCACCGACCACCGCGGTGACCGCGAGGGACGAGGCGATCACCGCCTCCACCAGGAACAGCGGTACCGAGCGCAGAGCCACGAGTTCGAAGAGGAAACCCGCGGTGTCCAGCACGATCCCGGTGATGAAGGGCCAGCCGCGCAGCGTGGTGACGAGCTGGGCCGGTCCTCCCGGCCCCGTCCCCGGCGGGGCGGAGCGCCGTGCGCCCAGGGCCTGCAGCACGGTCGCGGAACCCATGCAGACGGAGGCGCAGAACGCCAGCAGCACACCCACAGCCATGCACGCACCGTAAGCGGTGCCGACGCCCGGTCGGCGCTTTTCGGGCGGCGGATAGGATCCCCGTGCCGTGGGCGCCGGACCGCTGAAGCGCCGGAGCAGCCCCGGTGCCGGTGCGGGTGCCGTACCCGCCTGACTGCCGAGTCGGGGCCGATGCAGCCCCGGCGAAGTCCTCGTCGTGCTGACCGTCGTCACCGTGGCGGCCGGGATCGCGGTGCCGACGGTCGGTGACCGCGGCGCCCTGCCCTCGTCGCCGCCCGTGCCCGGCCTTCCGGACGTGCCGTTCACCGTGGAGACGCCGACCACCGTCGCCCCGCACGCCTTCGCGATGGCGCTGGTCGGCCTGATGGAGTCGCTGATGACGGCGAAGCTCGTCGACGACATCACCGACACCCGGTCGAGCAAGACCCGGGAGTCGATCGGCCAGACGATGATCAACGTGATGGTGTCCGGGGCATGCACCCGGCTCTCCACCTTCCTGGCCGGTGTGCTCCTGACGGTTCTGTGCATCGTCTTCGGGCCCGTGGTCTCCGGCATTCCCATGGCGGCCCTGGTCGCGGTCATGGTGTCGTTCGCGGCCTTCGACTGGCACTCGATCGCGCCGAAGGCCCGCCGGCGGATGCCCGCCGGGGGGATCACCGTCATGGTGGTCACCGTGGCCTGCGTCGTGGCCACGGACAATCTCGCCATCGGTGTGGTGGCCGGCTCCGTCACCGCGACGGTCATCTTCGCCAAGCGCGTCGCGCACCTGGCCGAAGTCACCTCGGTGACGGACCCCGGCGGCGGCTCCGTCGTCTACTCCGTCACCGGCGAGCTGTTCTTCGCATCGTCCAACGACCTGGGCACCCGGTTCGCGTACGCGACCGATCCGGAGCGGGTCGTCATCGACCTGTCGGCCGCGCACATCTGGGCCGCCTCGTCCGCGGCCGCCCTGGACGCCGTCGAGACGAAGTACGCCCAGCGTGGCAAGAAGGTGGAGATCGTCGGCCTGAACGGGCCGAGCGCCCGCATCCCGGGACGCTCAGCGGTGAGCTGACCGGGAGCCACTGACCGGGAGCCACTGACCGGGAGCCCTGACCCGGGAGTCACTGAGCTGCGGCCACTGACGTGGAGCAAGGCCGGTGCGGGGCGGGTGCGGCCACCCGCGGCCGGTTCCGCCCCCGGACGGGCTCAGGCCCGGCCGACGGTTCCCGGATCGTCCACCGGTTCCGCCTCCGGCTCCCTGCCGAGCCCGGGCGTGGGCTCCCTGCCGAGCCCGGCCGCCGGATCGCGTTCCGCGGCAACGGCCTCCCGGACCTTCGCGGGCGCGGCACCGGCGGCGGCGGACGGGCGGCGGCGGGTGAGGTGGCCGGCGACGGGCTCGGTGTAGCGGGCGGTGAGCGGGCCGAGGATCACCAGGATCAGTACGTACGCCGTGGCGAGCGGGCCGAGGGACGGCTCGATGCCGGCCGTGACTGCGAGGCCCGCGATGACGATGGAGAACTCGCCCCGGGCGACCAGCGCGCCGCCCGCCCGCCAGCGGCCCCGGACACTGATGCCCGACCTCTTGGCGGCCCAGTAACCGGTGTAGATCTTCGTACCGGTGGTGACGAGGGCCAGCGCCAGAGCCGGGAGCAGGACCGGGGGAATGCTCGCCGGGTCGGTGTGCAGGCCGAAGAAGACGAAGAAGACGGCGGCGAACAGGTCACGCAGCGGGCTGAGCAGGTTGTGCGCGCCCTCGGCGACCTCGCCGGACAGCGCGATGCCCACGAGGAACGCGCCCACGGCCGCCGACACCTGGAGCTGCTGGGCGACACCGGCCACCAGCAGGGTCAGACCGAGGACGACGAGCAGCAGCTTCTCCGGGTCCTCGCTGGTCACGAAGCGGGAGATGATCCTGCCGTAGCGCACGGCGAGGAAGAGGACCAGCCCGGCGGCGCCGAGTGCGACGGCCAGGGTCACGCTTCCGGTCGCCAGGCCCGTGCCGGCCAGCAGGGCGGTGATGATCGGCAGATAGACCGCCATGGAGAGGTCCTCGAGGACCAGGATGCTCAGGATGACCGGTGTCTCGCGGTTGCCGACGCGGCCGAGGTCGCCGAGCACCTTCGCGATGACGCCGGAGGAGGAGATCCAGGTGACTCCGGCGAGGACCACCGCCGCCACCGGGCCCCAGCCGAGCAGCAGCGCCATGGCGGCGCCGGGCAGCGCGTTGAGAGCAGCGTCGACCAGACCCGCCGGGTAATGGGTCTTGAGGTTGGAGACCAGGTCACTGGCGGTGTACTCGAGTCCGAGCATCAGCAGGAGCAGGATCACGCCGATCTCGGCGCCGATCGCGACGAACTCCTCGCTGGTGCCCAGCGGCAGCAGGCCGCCGGTGCCGAAGGCGAGCCCGCCCAGCAGGTACAGCGGGATCGGCGAGATGCGGAACCGTCCCGCGAAGCGACCGAGCAGGCCGAGGCCGAGGATGATCGCCCCGAACTCGATCAGGAAGACCGCGGAGGAGTGCACCGCGTCACTTCCGTCCGAGGATCGCCGCGGCCGCCTCCACACCCTCGCGGGTGCCGATCACGATGAGGATGTCCCCGCCGGCCAGCCGGAAGTCGGGGGTGGGTGAGGGAATCGCCTCGGCGCGGCGCAGGACGGCCACGATGGAGGCGCCGGTATCGGTCCGCATCCGGGTGTCGCCCAGGACGCGGCCGTTCCAGTGCGACACGGTCGACAGCTCGATCCGCTCGGCCACCAGTCCGAGGTCGGTGGTCGACAGCAGGTTGGGGCTGTGGTGCGAGGGCATCAGCGCGTCGATCAGCGCCTCGGCCTCACCCGCGGTCAGACGCATGGAGAGAGAGCACTCGTCCGGGTCGTCCTGGCGGTACGCGCTCAGCGTCCGGCCGCCGTCGCGGTGCGCGACCACGGAGACGCGGCGGTGCTCACGCGTCGTCAGGTCGTAGCGGACCCCGATGCCCGGCAACGGCGTACTGCTCATGCGTGGAGCGCCCACAACTGACCCCTGTCCGTCTCATGTCCGTCTGTCTGTCCGTCTGCCGTCCGCCACGGGTCCGGCAGGGCCTCCACATCCGCGTCCGCGTCCGCGACTTCGTCCGCGTACGTGCCCGTCTTCGTCCTTGTCCTGTTCCCGGGCCGTGCGTCGGTCATCGCCATGCGGGTCCACACTCGGCTCCCTGCGGCTCCTGGCGATGTCCGCCTTCACCTTAAGCGGGAGGCAAAGCCGGGTGGATCCGGGCCACGGGGCGGGGCAGCGGTGGGAGAATGCGCGTTTGGCCCGTGGACGGACCGCCGTGTCACGTCCGGCCGCACGGGGGGCGGGGAGGCAGCGGGGCGCGAGCGGAAGGAGCGTCGGAGATGCTCGAATGGGTGCGACTCAGCAGCGGAGCGAGGGCGGTGCCCCAGCCGGTGTCCACCCGGCTCGTCTGGGCCGCGGCCTTCGGCGGGGCGCTGCTGCTGGTCGTCGTACTGAACTTCCTGGTCGGCCAGGGCCGCCCCACCGGCGCCCTGATCGCGCTGTCCCTGCTCGCCGGGATCCTGGGCCTGTGCGCCCGCTTCGTCGCCGCCCCCGGCACCGCGGTGCTGTGCTGGCTCTTTCTCAACGGCTTCGCCATCCCGCCCTCGGGCCGTTTGACCTGGGACGGGCACCGCGACACGCTCTGGCTGGCCTGTCTCTTCTCCGCCGCCGTTCTCGGCACCGCCTCCGCCCGTCTCCTCAACGCCCGCGCCGCGTACCGCCGGGTCACCCCTCCAGCGCGCAGGCGGGCGGCGCTGCCGCCGTCGACCGACTGAGGGCCGGTCTGCCGGGCTCGAGCGCCGGGCTCGAGCGCCGGGCTCGAGCGCCGGACGTGACGCCCGGACATGAGGGCCCGGACATGAGGGCCCGGTCGGGTGCGTCCGGGGCGTCCGGCCGGAGCGGCAGGCGGGCGACGGCGAAGTCCGGGACCGGGTTGGTCAAGTACGTGTCAAGCGGCCCGGCGCAGGTCAAGCGCACACGGCCCGGCGCGGTAGAAAAGGAAGCATGACCGAGCACCCGCAGCCGCCGACGACGATCGGTGTGGACGACGTGGACGACGTGGACGCCGTGACCCGCGCGGTGCTGACCGCGTCCCGGTTGCTGGTCGCGGTGTCCGCCCGCTCGCTCGCCGCCGTCGAGGACCGGGTCACGCTGCCGCAGTTCCGTCTGCTCGTGGTGCTGTGGAACCAGGGCCCGGCCAAGCTCGTCGTCCTCGCGGAACGGCTCGGTGTGAACCCGTCGACCGCGATGCGCATGGTCGACAGGCTGATCGCGGCGGGCCTCGCCGACCGGCAGGTCAATCCGGTCAACCGCCGCGAGACGGTGCTGCGGCTGACCGACGAGGGCCGGCGGCTGGTGGACGAGGTCACCGCCCGGCGGCGCGGTGAGATCGCCGGCATCGTGCGGGTCCTCGCCCCCGAGCAGCGGTCCTCGCTGGTCCAGGCCCTGACCGCGTTCACGGAGGCGGGCGGCGAACCGGCGGTCGCCGACGAGTACGGCGGGTTGCACCCGCTTGGCTGGACCGACGTCCCGCCGCGGCGCGGGGCCTGAGCGCGCGGTGGCTCGGGCGCGGCCCTGAGCCGTGTCCGGGCGGAGGCCCGGTCCCCGGGCCTTTCCGGCGGAGCTCCGGTCGACGGGCAGGCATGCGGGTCGGAGCTCGCGTCACCGTGCCAGTGCCGCTCCCGAAGGCAGAGGCCCACCCGTCGACCGGGCCCCGTGAATCATTGCACAGTGCAAAATCCGGCGGCCAGGGTTTCGTTCACCCGAATTCCGCTGTCCCCCCGACCTTTTCCGGGCGGGCCCAGAGGACCCCTGCCCGGTGCGTACGCCGGGCAGGGACCGCCCGCGCAACCTTCCCTGCCGCCCCGTCTGCCCCGCCGTCGGCGGATCATGCCGTGGTCACTTCGGGGCGACGGCCGCCTCGACCTCCTCGAAGGTCTCGGTGGCGACGAGCCCGGTGTCCTCCAGGACCTCCAGGTGGTCCAGGACCGTCTGGTTGGCCTCGCGGGCATGACGGCGGATCAGGTCGTTCTGGGTGGAGGCGCGCACCTCGCCGATCGTCGCGAAGATCTTGCCGTGCGAGGACCGCAGCAGGTTGGCGAAGAGGCGGTCGAACTCCTCGCCCCGCGCGTTCTCCAACTGCTCGACGAACCCCTGCTGTTCCTCGGTCGCCTCGTTCGGGATGTCCACGCCGAGGATCTCGGCGTCCTCGCGCACCAGTTGGTCGAGCGCGCTGTGACCGTCCATGAGGTGCAGGCCGGCGCGCTTCACGGCCTCACTGGAGGCGTGGGTCTGCGCCAGCCGGCCCGCGGGGATCTCCCACAGTCCGGCCTGACGCACCTTCACCAGGAAGGTCTTGTCCACCTCCGTCACCGGCTGCGGGCCCGAGGCGTCCGACGGGACCTGCGCGCCGTCGGGCGACGCGGCGTTCTGCCCGGCGGCGCCCGCACCGCCCGCCGTGGTGGAGTGGCCGCTGCGGTGCTGCGGGATCCCGGCGGCCACCTCGTCGGCCGCGGACGCCCCGCCGCCGCTGCCGCGGATCATGATCAGGACGGTGGCGGCCACGGCGCAGGCCACCGCGATGATCGCGACCGCCCGCAGGGACGTCGTCCTCGGCCGTGCTGCGCGTCGGTTCTGTTGCATGGTGCCTCCCGGTTCGGCATTGGAACGTTCCTTCATGTCGTCGGGAGCTGTGTGGTGTGGCGGCTGGCACGGCGCGCAAGGAGGGATACGGGAGCGGCGGCCGGGTTGTTCACCGGGGCCCCGCACGGCCGGGCAAGCCGCGGGCCCGGCGGGGAGGGCCCGCTCCCGCGTCGTACCGCGCGGCCCGGGGCCGCCACCGGCATGGAGGCATCGCCGGAAACTGCCGGGTTCCGGCAATGCGGCCGCGGCGGCCCGACGGGCATCATCGTCCGGCGGGGGAGCACGAGGGACGGCCCCGGTGCCGGGTTCCGGCAGACATGGTGAACCGGGGCCGCCCTCCACCCGGCTTCGAGCGGGTGCCGTGGCGAATGGAGTGCCATGGTGCACGGCCGGACAGGACGAATCGGGGGGTCGGACATGGGGATGTTTCTCGAGGCGGCCGCGGGATTCCCGACCGTCCTGTTCACGGCCGCCCTCCTCGTGGCGGTCTGCTTCTGGCTGCTGGTCGCCGTCGGAGTGGCCGGCGCCGACAGCTTCGACGGGGACGCCGACCTCGATGTCCTCGGCCTCGGCGGGATGCCGGTCGCGGTCGCCTTCTCGCTGCTGACGGCGGTCGGCTGGTTCTCCAGCCTGTCCGCCACCGTGCTGCTGGACCCGGTGGTCCCCGGGGGAGCGCTGCGCGGACTGACCGACCTCGCCGTGCTCGCGGCGTCGCTCGTCGCCGCGTGGCGCGTGACAAGGGTGCTCGTACGGCCGCTGCACCGCCTCTTCCCCGATGAACCCGGGCCGTCCCGGGCCGACTTCGTCGGGCTGACCTGCACGATCCGCACGGGGCGTGTGGACGCGGAGTTCGGCCAGGCCGAGGTCGCCGCCCTGGACGGCTCCACGGCCGTGGTCCAGGTCCGCAGGCAGGGAGACGAACCCCTGGGGCTCGGCGGCACCGGTCTGCTGTACGCCTACGACGAGGCCGGCGAGTTCTTCTGGGTCGCGCCCTACGACCCGGCGCTCGACCCCCGTCAGGCCGCCTGACCGCGCCGCCGCAAGGCGGGCGGCGCGGGACCGGTCTTCGCGAGCCGGCCCGCGCCCCAACTCCCGGCCGCGGCGCGGGGCAGTCGGCGTGGTGGCGCGGCGGCACGATCGGACTCTACGAAACTCGGTGCAGCTCAGTCTCCGGCCGCTGGGCCGCCGGGCGAGCCCTGGGCCCGTCCCGGGAACGGCACCCGAGCCGCCCGGGCCCGTCCGCGCCCAGGACTTGAAGGTCATCTCATTTGGCGAGCCGGCGGTAGCAGATGAGGGTGCGAGCAATGCTGGTGAAGGCCAAAAGTGCTCGGCTTTGCACTCGTGGCGACGGTGCAGGCGGCGGCATCCGGCGAGCCAGGCCATGGTCCGCTCGGTCACCCAACGGTGACGGCCCAGCCACCTGGAGGACTCCATGCCCTTGCGGGCGATGCGGTGCCGGATGCCGCGCTCGCGGAGCCATTTCCGCAGATGAGCGTAGTCGTAACCCTTGTCGCCGTGGAGCTTGCCCGGCTTACGCCGACGCGGACCGGGGCGGGAGCGGACGGGCAGGATGCCGCGCACGAGCGGCTCCAGGGCCTGGCTGTCGTGGAGGTTGGCACCGGAGACCCCCACGGACAGGGGCAGTCCGGTCCGCTCGGTGATCAAGTGGATCTTCGACCCCTTCTTGCCCCGATCCACGAGTCGGATCAGCCTGCTCCTCGGCCGGCTCGATGGATGCGACGAGCCGCAGCTACGAATTCGTCCTGAACTCTGGCGGCAGGCAGGGAGTAGTTGCTCATTCTCGTGCTGTTCGCGATGGCCTGGTCAGCGCAGGTCGAGTACAGCCTTCCCGATGAGGCCGTTCTCGACGGCCTCGTGTGCGAGCGCCACGTCGTCGAGGCTGAAGGAGTGCACTGGCAGTGGCGTGAGAGCGTCCTCGCGCAGGGCTGCGGTGATCTCTGTGGCGGCGCGCAGCAGCGCGTCCCGCGGTTCGGTGAGGAACAGCGCGAACCGCAGCACCAGGTTGGACCACATGAGCCGGAAGACCGGCAGGGTCGGGTCGTCGGGCTGTGCTGCGTAGGTCACGATGGTTGCTCCCGGGCCGGTGACAGCCAGGTCCAGTTCGAGGTTGTCGGTCAGCGAGACCTCGATGATCCGATCGACAGGCCCGGCTCCGTCGAGGATCAGCTGGGCGGCGTCGGCGTCGCGGTAGTTCACGACGAGGTCTGCACCCGCGGCCCTGGCCAACGCGGCCTTTTCCGGACCGCTGACCGTCGTCACGATCCGAGCGCCCGCAATCCGGCCGAGTTCGATCGCGTAGTGCCCGACGGCGCCCGCACCGGCCGCGACGAGTACGGTGCGGTCGCGGGGCGAACCGTCGGCATGCAGGCACCAGTGCGCGGTCATCGCCGGGATGCCGAGGCAGGCGCCGAGCTCGTCGGAGATCCCGTCCGGCAGCGCAATGGCCTGCTCGGACGGTACTACGGTCCACTCCGCCGCGGTCCCCCACGGATGGCCTGCGCCGGCCATCCAGATCCATACGCGTTCACCGATCCGGCTCGGGTCGACGCCCGCGCCGACCGCGTCGATCATGCCGGTGCCGTCCTGGTGTGGAATGCGGCCGGTGTGTTCGCCGACACGCTGGAAGTCCTGCGGGGTGGAGTTCAGCCGCATGAACATGTCGCCCGGGTTGATCGCGGAGAGTGCGATACGAACGCGGACCTGGCCAGGGCCGGGCTCGGGGCGTTCGACGTCAAGCACCCGCAGCACGCTCTTGGCAGGACCGGGCGTGTCGTAGAAGGCTGCCCTCATCGGTTCATCTCTCCTCTTGGGTGTGGCGCGATCCACGGCACTGGCCGGGGAACGCGCACGTCACCACGGTGGGGTCCTTCCCCGCGTCGTGGTGTGATTCCTTGGCGGCGAGATTGCCGCCTTTCGAACGGTCGGTTGAGACGGATCGAACGTGCCGCGGATCATCGGCGGGTTCCACCACGCTGGTCCGCGCTGTGGCCGACAGCTGGACCTTGTGCCCCTCTGTGCGTCGGCGAGTTGTTCCCAGACGTGGGTTACATCGTTGGCCGCGGGCTCACTGGGACGAAAGCGGGTGACACCGCTCGAGTCGGGGCAGACGAAACGTGCCTCCGTCATGCCGCTCGGTGACATCGGCGCGGACGGATTCAGTCCGCAGCCTTCCCGGCCCGTGACTCTCGCTCTACAGGCCGGCGGCGACGCTTCGCATGACCGATTCCAGATCGCGCTCGCCCGCAGGGGTCTGCGCACCGTGCTCCAGGGCCCCTGTCATGAGTCGTGCCGGCAGAGCCCCGCTCACCAGCTCCGCCCATGCGTCGTTCTCCGCTCGCAGGCCGTCGGCCAGGTCCGCCGGAGGGACCAATCGCTTGGCTGCGGCGATGAGCTCCGGGGAAAGCGCGGCGATCTTTTCCGCCACCCCGTCGACGAACGCGTCCAGCTCGGCCGCGGGTACCGCACGGTTGATCCACCCGTAGGCGGCTGCGGTGTCCGCATCCACCAGATCACCGGTGAGCAGCAACTCCAGCGCCCGGTTGCGCCCGGCCCGCTCGCGCAGGTACTGCGTTCCTCCACCGCCCGGCACAATGCCCATCAGCACCTCGCTCTGCCCGATACCCGCGGTCTCCCGCGCGGCGAAGGTCATGTCGGCCGCCGCGACGAACTCGGCGCCGCCGGCTCGCGCCTTGCCCGCCAGTTTGATGATCGTCACCTGCGGCTGGTGGCGCAGCAGCTCGCCGACCCCCTGGAAGAGATTGACGTCCGGGTTGCGGTCCGCGATCCCCTGCAGCTCGTCCATCTCGTTGAGGATGTGGATGTCGACATGGGCGATGAAGAGTTCGGGGTTGGCGCTGGAGAACACAATGACGCGGACCGAGCGATCGTCCCGCAGCGTCCCGAGGGCGTCGTGCAGTTCGCGGATCAGGGTTCCGCTGAGCACGTTGACAGGGGGGTTGTCCAGGGTGATCCACGCGACTCCGGCATCGATGGCGACGCGGAGAGTCGTGTACTGGTCCAGGTTCATGAGTGTTCCAAGGTTTGCGGTGAGCCGGTAGGTTTGCAACGCATACCTACCCTGGGCTCCGCGCCGAGGACGGTCAATAACGCACTTTTCAACAACCAAGGATCACCATGGATACCAGCTCCACGTCCCTGCCGCCCCGCAGCATGCCGCGGTTCAGTGCCGAGTGCCCGAGCCGGCCCATCCTCGATCAGATCGCCGACAAGTGGTCCATGATGGTCCTGGCGGTCCTGGAGCAACCGACGCGGTTCAACGGGATCAAGCGACAGCTGGAGGGCGTCACACAGCGGGTACTGACCCAGACGCTGCGCAGACTCGAACGCAACGGAATGATCCAGCGCCGGGTGCTCGAGACCTCCCCCCTCGGTGTGGAGTACTCCCTCACACACCTCGGCGAGTCTTTCCGTGAACCCTTCACCCGTCTGTACGACTGGACGGTCGAGCACAGCGACGAGGTCCTGACGGCGCAGCACGAATACGACGTGCGGTCATTGGGACAGTGAGATGTCATCTCATTTGACTCAGTAAGTTTCCAGTCGTGGCAAGGACCGTTGAGCGGCTGGTGCCGGATGAGTTGTGGGAGCTGTTCCAGCGGGTGGTTCCGGAGGCGCCGTCACGGCCCCAGGGTGGTGGCCGGCGTCGGCATGTGGTGACCGCGAAGTGCTGGCCGCAATCGTCTTCATCGCAACCTCGGGCTGCACATGGCAGCAGTTGCCCGCCGTGTCGTTCGGGCCGTCCGGCGCGACGGCTCACCGACGCTTCACCGAGTGGACCAAGGCCAGAGTGTGGGCCGAACTCCACCGCCTGGTCCTCGACGAACTCGGATCCCGCGGCGAACCGGACTGGTCCCGATGCGCGATCGACTCGGTCAACATGCGGGCGATGAAAAGGGGGATCTGACAGGTCCGAATCCTGTGGAGCGCGGCAAGTACGGGTCGAAGATCCACTTGATCACCGAGCGCACCGGTCTGCCACTGTCAGTCGGTATCTCGGGCGCGAACACGCACGACAGTCAGGGCCTGCAGCCGCTCGTGCGGGGCATCCCGCCGATCCGCTCGCGACGCGGGCCGCGCCGCCGAAAGCCCGGCAAGCTGCACGGTGACAAGGGGTACGACTACCGCCACCTTCGGCAATGGCTCCGTGCGCGAGGCGTCACCCACCGTCTAGCCCGACGCGGTGTTGAATCCTCCATCCGCCTGGGCCGTCACCGCTGGGTCGTAGAGCGGTCCGTGGCCTGGCTCGCCGGCTGCCGCAGACTCCACCGCCGCTACGAACGCAAAGCCGAACACTTCCTCGCCTTCGCCGCCATTGCCTGCACCCTCATCTGCTACCGCCGACTTACCAAATGAGATGACTTCTAAGGCGCTATGATCGGCTCCCCTGCCTTTTCTTGGAGTTCGCGAAGTTCGCACTGTATCGCCGCCGCGTGGACGGTGGACGGTGCGCCGGGTGCGGACGGACCGGGGGACGGATTCCGTGCCTCGGACGATGGTTCGCTTCGGGGCGACAGAGCCGTGAAGTCTCCTCCGCAGGCGCCGGGCTGAGGGGTCGTTGGGAGACCGCTGATCGGTCGTCGGACGCCGGGCGGGGACGTCACCGGGGCCGGCCGGGCGGTGGCACGGCGCCGGGCGGTGATACGGGTCCGGATGGTGATACGGGTCCGGGGGGCGACATGCTGAGGACGAGGGCGAGTTCCGTTCGGCGGCGGATGCCCAGTTTGCGGTAGGCGCTGGTCAGATGGGTCTCGACGGTGCGGCGGGCGAGGTGCAGCAGCCCGGCGATGTCGGCGTTGGTGCGGCCGGCGGCGGCCAGGGCCGCTATACGGCGCTCGCTGTCGGTCAGGGACTCGGAACCGGTGAGGGCCGTCGCGGAGCGGCGGGCGCCGCCCTCGCGCAGCGCGTCCTCGGCCACGGCTCGCAGGCGGAACGCGCCGAGCCGGTCGGCGCGTTCCGCGGCCTCCCGCAGCGGGTCGCGGGCGCGGGTCCGCTCGCCGGCGGCGGCGAGTTGCCGGCCCTGCGAGACGAGGGCGGGGACGAGTTCGGTGTCGAGACCGGCATCGCGCAGCGTCCGTACGGCCCGTTCGGCCAGTTCCAGACCGCGTCGGCCGCCGGTGGCGGCGCCGAGCACGCGCAGGGCGCGGCCCACCGTGCGCGGGGTGTTCCACATGGTGGCGAGCCGGAGTTCCTCCCTGGCGGGGCCGAGGGCGTCGTGCGAGCGGCCGAGGGCCAGCAGGCATTCGGCCGCGGCGCTCCGCCACGGGGTGACGACGGGACTGACCACGTCGCGCGCCGTCTGCCGGCGCCCGCACTCCAGGAAGTCGTCGAGCGCCCCGGACGGATCGCCGGAGGCGGCGCGGAGCACACCGCGCGCGTAGAGGAAACGGTTCGGTTCCCAGCCGTCGTGCGCGTCCTGCACGTCGAACCGCTCCGCGAGCGCGCCCGCCTCCTCGACGCGGCCCGTCTCGACGAGGGCGACGAGGGCATGGGCCTGCGCGTTGGTCGGCTCGGGCCGCACGCCCGGGACCTGCTCGGGCGCGGGTACGGCGAGGAGTTCCCGGTACGCGCCACGGGCGGCGGCGATGTCCACCCGTACGTTCAGCAGCGCCTGGTGCATGGGGTGCAGCAGGGTGGGGTGCTGACCGGCCAGCCCGCGTGCCACGAGCCGTTCGGCCTCGTCCAGCCGGTCGGCCCACTGGGCGACGGCGGCGGCGGTTCCCAGCAGGTAGGGCTCGGACAGCGGGTCGTCCGGGTTCTCGAGGAGGGCGCGGATCCGCCGCATCGCGGAGTCCGCCGAGATCAGCCCGGCCGTCGACTCGTAGCGCACCAGCAGGGCCAGTCCGGCCGATCCGAGCAGTTCGGGTGACCGGTCGGCGGTCTCGCGCAGCGTGCGGTACACCTCCCGCCGCGTCGCCTCGCAGTGGTCGGCCAGCAGCGCGGAGGCGTTCCGGACCGTACGGGCCAGGTCAGGATGGGCGGTCAGGTGCCGGTCCAGGCCGCGGAGCACGTCGAAGGCGGCGCCCGGCTCGCCCCGCCTGGCCAGTGCGGTTCCGAGCGCCACCGCCGCCTGCACCCGGTCCTTCGGCCGGCCGGGCAGCCGCATCGCCTCCGCCAGCCGCGGTATCCCCGCCGAGGGGCGCACCGCGGTGAACTCCAGCGAGCCCAGCTCGGTGAGGACGGCGGCCCGGCGGGCGGGCGGCATCGGCTCGTGCAGGGCCCGGCGCAGATAGGCCAGGGCGTCTTCGGCGCGGCCGCCCCTGACCGCCAGGGACGCGGCGTCCAGCAGCGCGCCGAGGGCCCAGGGGGCGCCGACCGCGGGCGCTCGCAGCAGTTGCCTGGACACCGCCTCGGCGCGGTCCCCGCGGCGCAGCATCGCCTCGGCCGCGCTGCGGTGCGCGGCCCCGCGCCGGGTGGCGGGCCAGCCGCTCAGCACGGCGTCGCGCAGCAGGGGGTGGGCGTAGCGGGGCCGCCCTTCCGGGTCGGGGCGCAGCAGGCCGAGGCGGGTCATCGCGGTGAGCCAGCCGGACACGCGGGCGGGGTCGGCCCCGGCGATCCCGGCGAGCAGCTCGGCGTGGCCCTCCAGGGGGCCGTGGTCGTCGGTGTCGAGCGCGGCGAGCGCGCGGGCGACGTTCGCGGTCGCGGGACCGGCGCAGTCCAGCCACCAGGACACCGCGGCGGGGTACGCGCCCGGGTACAGGGCGGCGCAGGTGTCGGGCACGGTCTCTGGGAGCGCTCCCGCCGGGT
>NZ_JAAAXQ010000142.1 GCF_009916105.1 Streptomyces sp. GC420
GCCGTCCGCGTCGCTCAGCGCGTCCTCGCGCTGGCCGCGGCGATCTGGCACAACCACAAGACCGGACAGCCGGTCATGCGATCCTGATCGCCTACGACCACTGATCACATCGGAATGACTCGTCTAGTTCAGGCGCTTGAGGTAGCCGCCGGCGAGCAGGCTTGTGACACTCTGGGAGGTCACGTACTGAAGACCCTGGCCCGGCTGGCCGTAGAAGGGTGCGGCGGGGCCCGCCTGGACCGTGATCGGCTTCAGGACCTTGTAGGCGTAGTAGTTGTACGGGTGGTCCGGGGTGTAGGTGTTGAGGTTCTGCGGCGGGATGGAGCGCTGCTCGTAAGGCGTGCCGGCCGGCGACAGGAAGGTGCCGGCCTCGCTTCCGAAGCGGTCGATCTTCTGTCCCGGGTCCAGGACCACGTTGACGCGGATCGGGTTGCCGTTGGCGTCGTCGTCGAAGCCGTCGTTCGGCGGGCGCTTCCACGTCCCTGCCGAGTCGTCCCACCAGGTCGCGAGGAACGCGGCGGGAGTCTGTCCGCCGAGCCGGTCGTAGCCGAAGAGGATCGCGCCGAGCACTCCCCTGGTGGGCAGTCGGCGCGGACCGAGCCTGGGGTCACCGCAGAAGTAGGCGGGGTCGGTGAACGGCACGCTGGCGCAGGTACGGGGGCCGCCACCGCCTCCGAACGACGGATCCGGGCCGTTGCCGGGCTTCGGGTCCGCGGGAGCGGTGGACGCGGCGCGGTGTGCGGCACTCGCCTTGGTGTCCGACTCCGTGTCGGCCTGGGCGGGGAGTGCGCCGATGAGTGTGCTGCCGACGAGTACGAACAGCGCGGGCAGCGCGGAGAGCGAGAATCTGAGACGGCGACGGGACAAGAGTCCTCCTCGTTCGAATGGCCCGTGGGATTTCGGCTCGCCAGTGGACGGCCGCGGCGAACCGGACTGATGCCCTGTCACGCGGGGTCACTGGAACCAGGGGATACGTACCCGAGGAGTGACGATGACGAGGTGACACGCCGGGGATTCACCCGGATGGCCAGAGGGTTCCCTCAAAGCGCCTACAGTGCGGGCGGTTTGGGCCCGTCGGCGTGCGTCCCGGCGGACGCCGGACGGCCCGCCGGGTCCGGGGACGGTCACGGCCGGCCGGGGCCCCGGCCGGCGGGCGCCGGACACGGAGGCCGCCAGAACGGAACCGGATCGGCACCGGCGTGAGGCTGGGTGCCGCACTCGGCATGAGGCCGGCGGCGGGACCGGGCGGGTCGGAACGGGGCGGCCGCGGGACCGGGCGCGTCTGAAAGGGCCCGGCGACGCTCAGTGCCGTCCGGCGGCGCCCCGCGGAACCGCGGCCGGACGGCGATCGGCCACGCCGCGCCCGTCGGTGGCGCGGGTGGCGCGGGTGGCGCGCAGGACGGCCGGCGGAGCGCTCAGGTGTGACGGTGCTCCGGGGGCAGCGTCTGCTCGGTCCAGATCACCTTGCCGCCGGGCGTGTAGCGCGTGCCCCAGCGCTCGGCGAGCTGGGCCACGAGGAAGAGACCGCGGCCGCCCTCGTCCGTCGTGCACGCGCGCCGCAGGCGCGGTGAGGTGCTGCTGCCGTCCGAGACCTCGCAGATCAGCGCCTGGTCGCGGAGCAGCCGCAGGTGGATCGGGGCACTGCCGTGCCGCATGGCGTTGGTGACGAGTTCGCTGACGATCAGTTCCGTGACGGGCGCCTGCTCGGACAGGTCCCACTTCTCCATGTGGGAGGTGACAGCCGAGCGGAGCTGCGAGACGAGAGCGGGGTCGGCGGGCACCTGCCAGTGCGCCGTCTGCTCGGCGGGCAGGGCCCGGGTGCGGGCGACGAGCAGCGCCACGTCGTCGCCGGGGTGGCCGGTAAGCCGCGCGGCCAGGACGGCTTCGCAGGTCTCCTCGGGCGAGCGCTCGCCCGGCGCGGCGGCGGCGAGTGTACGGCGCAGCAGGTCGAGACCGGAGTCGATGTCCTGGCAGCGGTCCTCGACGAGTCCGTCGGTGTAGAGGACGATCTGGCTGCCTTCGGGTACGTCGACCTCGTACGGTTCGAAGGGCAGTCCGCCGAGACCGAGAGGCTGGCCGGCGGGAACGTCGAGGAAGTCGACGCGGCCGTCGGGCAGCACCAGCGCGGGCGGCGGGTGGCCGGCCCGCCCGAACGCGCAGCGCCGGGAGACCGGGTCGTACACGGCGTACAGACAGGTGGCGCCGATGACCCCGTCGTTCCCGCCGCTGTCGGCGTCCATGCGCCCGACGAGATCGTCGAGGTGCGCCAGCAGGTCCTCGGGGGGCAGGTCGAGCGCGGAGAAGTTCTGTACGGCGGTGCGCAGTTGCCCCATGGTCGCGGCGGCGTGCACTCCGTGTCCGACGACGTCGCCGACGACGAGTGCGACACGGGCGCCGGACAGCGGGATGATGTCGAACCAGTCTCCGCCCACCTTGGCCTGGGCGGGCAGGTAGCGGTGCGCGACCTCGACGGCGGTCTGGCGGGGCAGGTCGCGCGGGAGCAGGCTGCGCTGCAGCGCGAGGGCGGCGGTGTGCTCGCGGGTGTAGCGGCGGGCGTTGTCGATGCAGACCGCGGCCCTGCCGACCAGTTCGTCGGCGAGCCAGAGGTCGTCCTCCTCGAAGGCACCGGGCCGGTCGGCGCGGTAGAAGCTGACCACACCGAGGATGACGCCGCGGGCCCGCATCGGCACGGCGATCAGGGAGTGGACCCCGGACTCGACGACCTTGCGGCTGCGCGCGGGATCGTTGGCCATCCAGCCGGCCGCCCGGCTCAGGTCCGGTTCGAGCACCGGCGCCCCGCTCTCCAGGCATCGGGCCTGCGGGGTCATCGGCAGCCAGCGCACCTCCTCGCCCACGCCGTACAGGTGCGAGCCCTCTCGGACGGCGCCCAGGGCGATCCTGCGCAGGCCCTGTTCGAAGTCGGTGGGCTCCTCTCCGCGCAGGACGGAGTCGGGAAGGTCGACGGCGACGAAGTCCGCGAAGCGCGACAGGACGGTCTCCGTCAGCTCCTCAGCCGTACGGGTCACATCGAGGGTCCGCCCGATCCGCACGCTGGCGTCGTACAGCAGTTCAAGCCGCTGCCTGGCCAGCAGGGCGAGCCGCCCGACCCCCGGCTCACCCACGAGCAGCAGGCCGGCCTGGGTCCCGCCCGCCTGGTCGGTGAGGCGCGCACCGATCTCGGGGGACACCGGGCCCGAGAGGGTGCGGACGGCCTTGTCGAGCGCCTCGGCCACGGACGCGGCCGCACCTCCGGCCGCCGGGCGGCCGGAGGACTTCCGCCGGGGCGGCAGCGGCGCGGTGGTGTGCCCCGTCGTTCCCCGCCCGTTGCCGCCGCCCGTCCTCGGCACCGCCTCCAGGCCCTTCTCCCGTCCCGCCGGGGGTGCGTGCGGGGTCACGGCGTCTCCCGGCAGACCCCGGGCAGCCTTCCGCACCAGCCGCTGCGGGGCGCCCCGTACGCCCGCGCCGGACAGCTCCGGCGCCGGAGCCGGAGAGCGAGCCGGGGTGGTCGGCGCCGGAGCCGAGGCGGCCGGCACCGGTATCCGCAGACGCGGGGAGCCGGAGAGTATGGCGGCCTCCACGACGATCCCGCACTCGCCGGAGGGCGCCCGTACCTCTCGGCAGACCAGCACCGCCACCCGGCCCCGGGAGATCGGCACCTCGGTGGGTGCCCGCAGCGGTGTCGCGATCAGTTCCTCGGCCTTCTCGCGAAGGATCGCCTGGTCGATGCGGTCGATCCCGCCGTCCGCCGCGACCGGCCGGGCAGGGCGGGCCGGGCAGGCACCGAGAGGCCCCCCACCCTCCTGCCCCGCGCCCTCGGGGCGGGACCGCAGGAAGGCGGCGAGCAGTTCGCGCTCGCGCCGCGACGACTGTTCGAGGAGCCGCCGCTCGATCTCGGAGGCGGCCCTGCGCACGAGGGTCAGCATCGCGGGCGATGACTCGGGGCGGAAGCAGGTGAGGTCGAGCACGCCCTCGACGCGGCCGCTCAGCGGATCGCGGACGGGGGCGCCGGCGCACCCCAGGGGCGACATGCAGTCCGCGAAGTGCTCGCGGCCCAGGACGTACAAGGGGCGCCGCTCGGCCAGAGCGGTGCCGACGGCGTTCGTGCCCGCGCTGTGCTCGGGGAAGGCGAATCCCGGGACGATCTGCACGGCGTCCAGGTATCTGTTCAGCTGCCCGTCACCGCCCAGCCGCGAGAGGACACGCGCCTCCGAGTCGGCGAGGATCACGCTCACCGGCGCCACGCCCAGCGCGGTCGTCAGCAGGTCGAGGACCGGGGCGGAGGCGCGGAGCAGCCGTCCGTCCAGGTCCGGGTCCTCATGGGCGAGGGGCACCTGGTCGGGCGCGAGCCCCAGGGACTTGCAGCGCCGCCAGGAGGTCAGGATCGGGGTCCTGACGATCTCCCCGATGTTCTCGGTCCGCTCGCCCGCGAGAAACCGCTCGTGAGCGTCGACGAGATCGCCGATCTCGTCCCAGACGACCATCACGCGATCACTTCCTCGCCGTGCGCCGGTGCGCCACTTCCAGCCAGTATGCCTGATAAGTACGGAAATTTGATGTGCTGCTCGCCTACTGTCCTGACGCCCTTCGTGACACCGCGGCCGGCCCGCGCGGTGCGGTCACCGCCCGGACTGCGGTCGCGCCGTCCGCGCGGCTGACTTGGCCCATGGCCGGAGGACACGAGCGGAGTCGTGCTGCGTCCTCGCCCTCACCCCGCCGTCGGTCCTTCGGTCCGCTCATGGCGGCCGCGCCACCGCCGGCCTCCGTGTTCTGACCGCCGCCTGCCGGTGCGGTGACGATGATCGGTGTGACACTCGCCTGTGTCATCGCCTCGGCGGGTGTCAACCTGCAACGGGATGCCGCCGTCTTTCCCGTGCGGCTGGCCACGCTGGTTCTGCTGGGCGCCGCCGCCGTGGGCGCCGGCTCCGTACGGCAGCGCCGCGAGCGCCGGCCGGCCCAGTCGTGCTGGGTCACCGGGGTCACGCAGCGCATTCCGCCGCCGCGGACCGCCGCGGCGCATCGGCTCCCTGAGGATCGCCTCGCTGTACGTCCCGGAAGACGAGGAGTCACTGTTCGGCGGGGACGTGCACGCGGTCGCGGAGGTGAGGGGCGATCTTCGCGTACTCGTCGGGGACGTCCAGGGCAAGGGACTGTGCGAGCTGTGCGAGCAGGAGCCGGAGCCCGTCGTCACCGCCGGACTCCGGCCGGGAACCTGCTGCTCTGCACGGACGGGCTCGTCGGAGCCCGTGACCAGGCCGGGTGTTCTATCCACTGCTGGAACCGCTGGCCGACTGGACGGCATACGACCGGACGAAATGCTGCGGGCCGTCCGCGCCGACACCGTCGGGGGCGAGAGATGCCGGAGGTGACGCCGGGAGGTACCGGGGTGGCCCAGGCCCTCCCGGACCGGACCGGCCTGCCCCCGGCCGGCACCGTCAGGTGGTCGTCTGCAGCAGCAGAGCGCGGATGTCGTGCGGAAGCTGGTCCACCGCCGCCTCGAGATGCCCGGGCGAGACCTGCTTGCGCACGGCGGACGTGACCGAGGAGGCGATCCGGGGGACGTCCTCGGCGTTGACCTTGGCTTCATGGACGAACCGGTTCACATAAGCCTCGCGGTCGTATTTGATCGGCACGACGCTGGGGTCCCAGCCGTCGTAGTAGACACCGCGCAGCAGTTCCGGCAACTGCGCCGCGAAGTGCGCGGCCACGTCCACGGTGAGCCGGTCGCGGAGCGTGTGGAACCAGGTGCGCAGAATACGGTGCGCGAGGTGCCGGTCATCGGTGCCCAGGGAGTCGGAAACGGCTTTGAGCCAGATGTTCGCGGTGTGGATGGCGTGCTCGAAGTCCGGCGGGCGTGTGGCGGACATGGGTTTTCCCTTCCGGTCTGTCCGGGCGCTCCTGCCTGCGTTTCAACCGGTGCCGCACGCGGCGCGGGGCGGTGCTCGGCACCGATGCCCGGAATGGTCAGGAGATTCTCGAAAACGGCGCGGGCCGCAAGAGGCAGCCGGCCGATCGCGCGGCTCGCACGCGAAGCCCGCCTGCGCGGGCACTTCGCCGTCCCTGCCGCTGCGCTCCATGCTATTGGCTGTGGCCGACGCACGCCGTTCGGCGGCCGTTCCCCACTCCCGCCCCGCCCGTGGGGCGGCCCGCCGGACCGCCGTCGGGCGGAAAGGAGACGCGTAGGCTCAGGACTGGACGTGCGGTCTCCGCCTCGGGAGACGCCCCTCGGGCACGGGGAGACCGCCGAGCGGCGACTGAAGGGAGCACCTCATGCGCGCCCACGTCGGAGACTGGATCGTTGTGGAGTCGCTACACCTCGGCGGGCACCGCCGCCGGGGACAGATCGTGCGACTGGAACACCCTGACGGCACCCCGCCGTACGTCGTGCGGTGGATCGAGGACGACCGTGAGACCGTCTTCTTCCCCGGCCCCGAGGCCCATCTCGAGTTCAGGGACGAGCAGACCCCGCACGGTCACGTCTCTTCCTGACGCATCGCCGCCCGCCGGGTTGGGCGGCCTCGGGCGGGCGGCCTCGGGCGGGCGGTCCCGCTCCGCTCGGCACTCGCCCACGCGACCCGGGCCGGCGCCGGCCCGGGTCGCGTGTCGCGACGCCCCGCGTTCGACGGTGTACTGGTAGCTGGAGCGCTGCCGAACGACGCCGAACGATGGGAGCGGCCGTGTCGCCATCAGATGGCCCTCGCCCAGCGAAGCCGGAGACCGTCTTCGACCGCGACGCCGAATGGAACGCACTCGTCGCCTTCTCCTGCGACACCCGGCCCGGGGCGGGCCTCGGCGTCGTGTCGGGACGGCTGCGGCAGGGCAAGACGTACCTGCTGGAGGCGCTCACCGGCGCCTTGGGCGGATTCTACTTCGGTGCCCAGCCGGCGGCCGAGGCGGAGTCGCTGCGCCGCCTCGGCGATGAGCTCGCCCAGTTCACGGGCGCTTCGCCGCCGGCTCACCGGCAGTCCTGGGAGGAGGCCGTCGACGCCCTGCTGTCACTGGGCGACGGCCGGGTACTGCCCGTCGTCATCGACGAGTTCCCCGACCTGGTTCGGCAGAGCCCGTCGCTGCCCTCAGTGATCCAGCGAGCGTTGCGCCGCCTGCGCGCCACGGGGCGGGAGAACCGCTCGCGCCTGGTGCTGAGCGGCAGCGCCCTGCCGGTGATGCGCCGGCTGTTCGGCACCGCATCGCCGCTGCACGAACTGGCCGACCTGGAACTGACGGTGCGCCCGCTGGACTTCCGGCAGGCAGCGCGCTTCTGGGGCATCGACGATCCCCGTCTCGCGGTACTGGTCCACGCCGTCGTGGGCGGAACGCCCGCGTACCGGCGGGACTACGTCGGCGGCGACGCCCCGGGCGGTCCCGACGACTTCGACGCCTGGGTGTGCAGAACGGTCCTCAACCCCCGTACGCCCCTGTTCCGCGAGGCGCATCAGTTGCTCCAGGAGGAGACCGACCACTGGGACCGGGCGCTGTTCCACTCCGCGCTCGCCGCCGTCGCACTGGGCTGTTCGACGCACGGCGAGGTCGCCGAGTGCCTCGGCGCCCAGCTCACCGACGCCTCCCGCTGCCTCGCGCTGCTGCGGGAGAGCGGACTGCTGCACGGGGAGCCCGACGCCTTCCGGCCGCATGTGACCCGGCTGCACATCGCCGAGCCGCTGCTCGCCTTCGAGCACGCGGTGATCTGGCCGCACCGCTCGGCACTGGACCGGCAGGACGCCGCCGACACCTGGAGGCGCGCACGCCCCGCGTTCGACTCCACGGTGGTGGGTCCCCACTTCGCGCAGATCTGCCGTGACTGGGCGATGGACTTCGCCGGGCCGGAGACCTTCGGCGGCCGTCCCGCCGTGGCGTCCCACGGCTCACTGCCCCACCCGGCGCACCAGTCCGGTCTTGAGGCCGAGGTCGTCGTGCGCGGGCGGCTCGGCTCCCGCTCCGGGGCGCTGATGTCGGTCGGGCTCGCGCGCTGGAACGAGGTCATGGACCTGCCGCATCTGGAGCGGCTTCGGCAGCTTCTCGCCCTGCTCGCCGCCCGTGGAGAGGACGTCGGCCACGTCCGGCCCGCCTGTTACGGCGGCATGGGCTTCACTCCGGCGCTGCGCCGGGCCGAGGCCGACGGGGACGTGGTGCTGGTCGGTCCGGACCGTCTGTACGAGGGCCGGTGACGGGGAGGCACGGGCGCGGTCCGGGCGCGCGGTCACGGCCGGGCGCGCGGTCACGGCCGGCGGCTCGGTCGGGGACAGCGGCTCGGTCGGGGACAGCGGCCGGAGACGGTCGGCAGACCGGACACGGCCGGCGGCTCCGAGGGCCGGCGGCTCGGTCAGGGACGGCCCTGGTACCCGCGGGAGTCGCTCATGAGCCACGACACCGTACGGCTCACGTCCGACAGCGAGACGATCCCGGCGAGCCTGCCGTCGTCCACGACCAGCACCCGGTGCTCCGCGCCCGGTTCCATCCGAGGCAGCAGATCCGCCAGCGGTGCGTCCGGTGCCACGACCGTGGTCCGCGACAGCGGCACCATCACTTCCCCCACCGTCACGGCGTGAGCCCGCTCCCCCGGCACCTTCCTCGCGCCGTCGAAGGTCAGCAGCCCGACCGGGGCCCCGTCCTCGCCGGTCACCGGGAACGCCGAATGCCGGTAGCGGTAGCGGGGATCGTCGAGGAAGGCCGCGACCGTGCGGCCTGCGGGAACCGCGATCGGCTCCGGCGTCATCGCGTCACGTACCGGAACACCGGCGAGCACCCCGCGCAGTTGCGCCTGCCGCCCCTCGGCCGTCGCGGCCGAGATGAGGAACCAGCCGATCAGGGCGATCCACAGGCCGCCGAAGGTGCCGCTGCGCATGAACGCGACCAGTCCCAGCACCACGAGCAGCCAACCGAAGGCCCGCCCCGCGGCGGTCGCGCCCTCCGTAGCCCGCAGCCGGTCCCCCGTACGCCACCAGAGGAACGCGCGCAGCAGGCGTCCGCCGTCGAGCGGTGCGGCGGGCACCGCGTTGAAGACGGCCAGCAGGAGGTTGATACCCGCCAGCCATGCCACCGTCTCCACCGCGATCAGGGGGGCGGACATCAGGTCGAGCACCCAGACACCCAGGCCGAAGAACCCGCCCAGGAGGAGGCTGACCAGCGGGCCCACCCCCGCGATCCTCAGCTCCGCGCCCGGTCCGGACGCCTCGGACTTCAGCCGGGCCGCGCCGCCCAGCAGCCACAGGACGATGTCGTCCACCTCGACGCCGTTGCGCCGCGCCACCACGGCGTGCGCGAGTTCGTGCGCCAGGAGGGAGGCGAAGAAGATCAGGGCTGCGACGATCCCGGCCACCCAGTACACCGGCCAGGCACGGTCGGGATACACCTCGGGGAGCCGGCCCTCGGCCAGTCCGAGCGCGATGAGGCCGAAGATGAACAGCACGCTCCAGTGCACACCGATCCGGACCCCGGCTATCCGTCCAAGAACGAAGGTCGCCCTCACCGCACCCGCTCCCCTGCTCGACTGTTCGACGTACGCGGGGCGGCCGTCCCGCCGGTTCCGCCCGGGGACCGGCGCGGAACCGGGGAAACGTGCTCGCCGCCGCTTCTCCCACCTCTCAGTAAAGGCTTCCGCCCGGCTCCCGGCACAGGGCCGAACGGGCAGGGCCGCCGTCCGTCCGCACTACCGCGGGCGGTGCGGCCGCGGGCACGGGGGCGGAGAGTGGAGTGAGGACCACCCGCACGGCCGGTGCCCGGGAAAGGAGCGGTGACATGCGGCATCGAACGGTCGGAGAGCTCATGACGACGGCAGTCGTGCGCGTGCGGCGTGACACGGGCTTCAAGGACGTGGCGATCCACCTCGCGGAGCACGGCATCACGGCGGTTCCGGTCGTCGACGACCAGGACCGACCGGTCGGCGTGGTGTCCGAGGCCGACCTGTTGCGCAAGCAGGAGAGCCGCCGGGACCCGGGCGGCCACCGGACCGCCGCGTATCTGGAGCCCGCCGACCGCGCCAAGGCCCGGGCGCTGACCGCCGGGGAGCTGATGACCGGCCCGGCCGTCACCGCGCGGCCGCAGTGGTCGGTGGTCGAGGCGGCCCGCGCGATGGCACACGACCGCGTGAAACGGCTGCCGGTCGTCGACGACACCGGCCGGCTGGTCGGCATCGTCAGCCGTGGTGACCTCATGCGTGTGTTCCTTCGGCGCGACCCGGCGATCCAGGAGGAGATCACGGCCGATGTGCTGACCCGGACCCTCGGCCTGGACCCGGCCGCGGTCGACGCCCGGGTCGCGGACGGGCGGGTGACACTGAGCGGCACCGTGCCACGCCGGAGCCTCATCCCCGTCACGGTACGCCTGTGCGAGAGCGTCGACGGCGTCGTGGACGTCACCGACCGCCTCGACTTCGAGATCGACGACACGGACGGTCCGCCGGCCCCCGCCCGGTGACCCGGGACGCGGGCCGGCCCCCGGAGGAATCCCCGCCCCGGGGCCGGGTCCCGGCCCCGGGGCGGGGATTCCTCCGGGGGCGTGCGGGACGCGGGGCACGCGGCGGCTCGGAAACCGGTCGGGGCGGCGAGGAGTTCCTCGTGCCGCGTCCGCCGGTCGTGACCGTCATGGGTCACTGGGCACGGTACGGGCACGCCGCCCGTCGGGGCGCGGCGCCTACGCGATCGGTTCTCCGGACACCGCCCCGCGGTGGGCCGCCGCATGCCATGCCCGGCGGACGGCGGTGCGCGCCTGCTCGGTGGCCTGGGCGAGGTCGCCCGTCAGGAGCAGTGGCCGGCCGAGGTGCACATGCAGGTCGGGCCTGCGCACCGGAGCCGTCAGGAGCCCCGCGGCCTGCTTGAGTCTCGGGCCGGAGGAGACGCGGCGTGCCCCGGCCTGGCCGAGCGGCACCACCGGCGCCCCGGTGGCCAGCGCCAGACGGGCCAGGCCGGTACGGAAGGGTCCCGGCTCGCGTTCGCCGGAGTCCGGGCGGCGGGGTATCCCACCTTCCGGGTAGAGCAGGACCGTCCGCCCGGCGGCGAGGACGGCACGGGACGCATCGAGAGCGTCGGCGGCCCGCACGGTGCCGCGGTGCACGGGGATGTGTCCCTCGCGGGCGAGCGCACGGCCGAGCAGCGGGATCTTCCACAGTCCCGCGGTGGCGAGGATCACCGGTTCGATCCCGAGGCGGCGCAGCGCGACCAGGACGACTCCCGGGTCGACGAGGGAGGTGTGGTTGGCCGCGATAATGCTGCCCGGGGCCACGACGGCTTCGTCGTCCGCGGTGACCCGCAGCCGCGCCAGGACGGGGACGAGTGTGTGGGCGAGAGCGCTGAGCACGGCCGGTTCCTCCGGGTACGGGTCGAGTGACGTGCCCCATCCTCGCCGCCCGCACCGCACCCGCACATGAGTACGCGTACCCGGGTGCTGTGCCCCAGTGCCTGGATCCGGTTCCGGGTGGGTCCTGGGTACCCGGCCCTGGGTACCCGATCCTTGGTGCCCGCGGGCCCGGGGCCCTTGGGCACGGGTCCCCGGTGCCGCCGCCCGGAGCATGCTCCCTGGCGCGGGTGGGGGTTCCGGGCGCCCGGCCACCCGGCATGAAATGATCTGTGTGTCGCCGGCCACCGGTCGATGGCGGCGGGGCGGCCCGCGCAAGAGTGAGGGGAAAGCAGCAGTGGACGAGAGGGGTCAGCGGCCACCCGTGTCCCTGCCCGGTCCCGCGTACCGGACGGAACTGGACCGGATCGCCGAGCAGCTCCAGGAGCTGGCCCGCGCACAGAGGAGCATGCAGGCCCTGCTGGACGCCGTTCTGGCCGTGAGCCGCGATCTCGAACTGCCGGTGGTGCTGCACCGGCTCGTCACGACGGCCATGGACCTGGTGGGGGCTCGCTACGGGGCACTCGGCGTGCTGGACGAGTCCGGTGAGGGCCTGTCCGAGTTCATCCCCGTCGGGCTGGACGACGAGGAGTACGAGGCCCTGGCCGGCATCGAACTCCCCCACGGCCGCGGCCTGCTGGGGCACCTCATCCACCAGCCGGCGCCGCTGCGGGTCGAGGACATCGCCTCGCACCCCGAGTCGGCGGGCTTCCCCGAGGGGCACCCGCCGATGCGCACGCTCCTCGGAGTGGCCATCAGCGTGCGCAGCCACATCTACGGCAACCTCTACCTGTGCGACCGCAAGGACGGCAAGCCGTTCGACGCCCACGACGAGGCAGTCGTCGTCGCCCTGGCGGGTGCCGCCGGCGTGGCCATCGAGAACGCCCGGCTGTTCCAGCAGACCCGGGCCGACGCCGAACGGTTCCAGCGCATGCTCCTGCCCCGGCTCCCCTCCCTCGGTCCCTTCGAGGCGGCGGCGGAGTACCGCCCGTCCACCGAGCGCGAGCTGCACGCGGGCCAGGTCGGCGGCGACTGGTACGACGCGCTTCTCCTGTCCGACGGAGCGGCGGCCGCCATCATCGGCGATGTCGTCGGACACGACCTGACCGCCGCGGCGGCGATGGCACAGACCCGCAACATGCTGCGCGCCCTGCTCTTCGACCGGCGCACGCCGCCCAGTTCGGTTCTCACCCAGCTCGACCGCACCCTGCACGCGATCACCGAGAACCCGGTGACCACGGCGTGTCTCGCCCGGATCGAGCCGGCGGACGACGCCTGGGTCCTGCGGTGGAGCACGGCCGGTCACCCCCCACCGCTCGTTCTGGCGCCCGGCGCCGAGCCCGCCTACCTGCATGCGGAGCCCGGTGTGCCGCTCGGGGTGGACACCGCGCTGGCCAGGCCCGACCACGTCTATCCGCTGCCCCCGGGGGCCACGGTGGTGCTGTTCACCGACGGGCTCGTGGAGCACCGCCGCCATTCCCTGGAGACCGGGCTGGACGCGCTGGCCGCGCTCGCCGCGGAACATGCCGGTCTGCCGCTCGACGAATTGTGCCGCGTGCTGGCGGAGCGGCACCCGAGCGACGGCCACGACGACCTGGCGGTGCTCGCCATCCGAGCCCCGCGGCGGTCCCCGCACTCCCGGGCCTGACCCGGCACGGCCCAGGCCCGGCGCGCCCGCGGAAACGGGGGCGCCGGGCGCCGGGGCCCGGCGGCTTCAGCAGCCGCCGCAGTTGTAGTACGTCACGTCCCAGTGGTTGCCCTCGTCCGCGTAGATGTTGCCGGACCCGGACTGCCACTGCGGAGCGCCGTCACCGCGCACGCCGATGTACGTGAAGGTGTTCTTGATGTAGTTCCCGACACAGGTGTACTTGCTGTAGTCGAGCTTGTACCCGTTCCAGTGCGAGTAGGTCCCGCTCGAGTGGCCGGTCTCCGTGCCGCCGGTGATGTTGAGCGCGCAGCCGCTCGCCCGCTTCAGCGTCTGGGCGCCCTGTGCGCTGGTCAGGTTGAGCTGCTCGAACGAGGTGCACGTCGGGTTGTTGCGGTCGGAGCAGTTGCCGGACGACGACCACGTGATGCCCACGTCGCGGAACATCGACGTGGCGGTGGCGTGGCTGATCTTCGTGGCGGCGAAGGCGTCGGTCGCGCTGCTCAGGACCCCGAGACCGGGGGCGAAGAGGGCTCCGAGGACAAGGGCGAGCGCGGTGAGGACGGAGCGGATTCTCAAGGTGGTTCCTTCCTGCCGGGGGCCGTACGGCCGAACGGCCGTGATCGGCCGTACGGGGCCGGAGCGGCCGGGACCTGTGGGGCGGCTGTGCAGGCGGAGCACGGCGATGATGCCCCACATCTACGCGCGTCCGCCAGAGGGCGACCGGCGCGCGCCACCGCCGGCCGCGGGGCGGTTCCCCGGCGCGGTGTCCTCGGGGGCGGTCTCAGGGGGCGGCGCCGCTCGCACGTCGGGTCGTCGATGGGCCCCGCGGACGTCCCGAAGCCGCCGCGTGGCCCGCGTACCGGCGCGGCGGCGCCGCCCGGCCCCGCCCCGCGGGGCGGTACGCCCGCGGCGCACGTGGGTCCGCGGCGCCGGGAGTGCTTCGGTACGGCGTGCGGCCTCGGTACGGCGTGCGGCCTCGGTACGGCGTTAGAGGAGCGGCATGCCGAGGGCGGCCAGTTCGCCGGCCGGGTCGTGGGCGAAGCCCATGGCGGCGTGGCCGGTGGAGTCGTCGGCGAGGGCGATCCGGGCCGTGACGCGCTTGCCGACCGGCTCGCGCCGTGCCTCGAAGCTGCGGCACGCGGCGAGGACGGTCTCCAGGCCGTGGCAACCGATCCTGCCGGGGTCGGCCGCCCACACCGAGGGCAGCGCCGGGGCGGTGTCCCACACGGCGACCGTCACCGTGGCCGCGTCGGCCCGCAGGTCGAGCAGAATCGGCCCGGGGGCGTACTTGCAGGCGTTGGTGACCAGCTCGCTGACCACCAGCTGTGTGGTGGTCAGCGCACGGTCGGACAGGGACGGGCCGTGGACCGCCCGCACCCGGGTCAGGAACTCTCGCGCGAAGCGGCGCGCCTCCCCTATGCACTGCGGGTCGCCGCTGTACGCGGTGAACTCCGCCATCGGTGAACTCTCCAGCGGCTGCTGGTCCCAGCCGCCCGCCGCCTGCTCCATGGCATCCGCCTCGCACCCTCACCCGTGATACATCGGCGAGCGTCTACCCCGAGGACCGTCGTCAAACCCGGTCCTCGCCCGCGGGCCCGTGCCGGCGCCCCGAGGCCCCCTCAGACAGATGTATGAAAGCCCTTCGCTTTCCGTCAGACAAACGAAAGAATTGAAATCTTTCGGCAGATGCACGTCATAACGAGAGAATCACATCGCCTCATCGGCTCTGCTGATTCGGATCAATTGCCTCTAGAGTCGCGCGCAGCCACCGCGCCAAACCGCCGAACCCGGCCCGATTGACGCGGTCAGGTTTCCTGGAAAGGACCGATCGTGCGTAACCGTTCTCTCATGGCCGTCACCGCCGCACTCGCCGCCGGAGCGCTCACGCTCACCGCGTGCGGATCCCGGGACAGTGGCAGTACCGACGACGCCTCCGGCGACGGCACCGTCGTCACCATCGGCTTCGACGCGCCGCTGACCGGTGAGCTCTCGGCTCTCGGCCTCGGCATGAAGAACTCGGTCGACCTCGCCGTCAGGCAGGCCAACAAGAACAAGGAGGTGCCGGGTGTCACCTTCAAGGTCAAGGCCCTCGACGACCAGGCGCAGCCCTCCTCCGGCCAGCAGAACGCGACGCAGCTCGTCGCCGACAAGAGCGTCATCGGTGTCGTCGGCCCGCTGAACTCCTCCGTGGCACAGTCCATGCAGAAGGTGTTCGACACCGCCCGCCTCGTCGAGGTCTCCATCAACACCAACCCGGCCCTGACCCAGGGCGACAAGTGGGACAAGGGTGCGAAGGCTCGGCCGTTCACGTCGTACTTCCGCACCGCCACCACGGACGCCGTCCAGGGGCCGTTCGCCGCGGAGTACCTGTACAACGAGGTCAAGAAGAGGAAGGTCTTCGTCATCGACGACAAGAAGACCTACGGCGCCGGACTGGCGGCGACCTTCTCCGAGCACTTCACCAAGCTCGGCGGCAAGGTCGCCGGCGCCGAGCACGTGGACCCGGACGCCAAGGACTTCGGCGCCGTCGCGGCCAAGATCAAGAGCTCCGGCGCGGACGTCGTCTACTACGGCGGCGAGTACCCGGTGGCCGGGCCGCTGAGCAAGCAGATGAAGAAGGCCGGCGCCGAGATACCGCTGATCGGCGGCGACGCCATCTACAGCGACGAGTACATCAAGCTCGCCGGCACCCAGGGCGAGGGCGACCTGGCCACCTCCGTCGGAGCCCCCGTGGAGGACCTGGCCTCCGCCAAGACCTTCATCGAGGACTACAAGGCGGCCGGCTACAAGGAGTCGTTCGGGGCCTACGGCGGCTTCTCCTACGACGCGGCCTGGGCGATCATCCAGGCCGTCAAGGCCGTGGTGAAGGACGGCGAACTGCCCTCCGACGCCCGCGCCGAGGTCACCGGGGCCATGCAGGACGTGTCCTTCGACGGCGTGATGGGCGAGGTGGCGTTCGACGAGTACGGCGACGCCACCAACAAGCAGCTGACCGTCTACAAGGTCAAGGACGGCGCCTGGCAGGCGGAGACCACCGGCACATTCGACGACTGACCCGTCCGCCGGTGCCGCGCGGGGGCCGGGGGAAATCCCCTCGGCCCCCGCGCGGTGTTTCCATTCGTGCCGCCACCCGGGAATCACACCGCCGGCGGACCGCAGTTCCCGGGAATACCGGGAAAACCTTCCGCCGCGCGGGATTTCCTTCAGGAATGGGGCGGCCGCGCGGCGGCGAGGCGAATTCCTCTCCCGCCCGCTTTCCGCACCAACGGGCATGACACCGGATCAGCCGACCGCGTACGCGGGGCACTCGGGCATTTCCCGCGCGGCGGCTGCGCAGCCCCTCGCGCCCGTTCCCGCGCACGTCGCGCCTTCCACCCCGGGTCCGGTGCCCGTCCGGCGGGCGGCAGGACGGCCGCGGGGATCCGCAGTCACCCGCATACAGGGAAATCCCTCGGACTTCGGCGCGGCGCCGGTCGCGCCCTTGCCGGAAACGGTTCACGGCGTTTGACTGCGGTCACCCCCACAGGAGAACACCCGTCCCGCCCACACCCAGGGGTTCTTCTTGACGTCCGACCGCAAGCACGAGCGCACCTCCCTCCGACGGGCCGCCGCCGCCCGCCGGTCCCTCGCTCTCACCTCCGCCACCGGCGCCCTCGTCCTCGGCGCCGCCCTCCCCGCCGCCGCGATCAACTCGTACAACGCGGCCCCCGCGCCGGAGCGCACCGAAGTCGGTGCGCTGGTGGCGACATGGGACAACGACGGGGACCCCGCGACCCCGGACCGCGTCGACTGGGTCTGCTCCGGCACCATGATCGACGCGGACACCTTCCTGACCGCCGCGCACTGCACCACCGACTGGCCGGACAACGTGCGGTTCCACGTCTCGCTCGACCAGGACGTGCAGGCGGGTCTGGACGCGGCCGCCGCCGCGCACCCGGGTGATCCGGCCGCCGTCGCGCGGGCCGTCGCCGTCGAGGGGGAGGCCGTCAGCCACCCGGACTATCCGGGACCGGCCGCCGACACCCACGACATCTCCGTCGTCGAGCTCCCGGCCGCCGCCATGAAGGCCCGCTGGTCGTTCACGCCGGCCACCCTGCCGACGGCCGGGCAGTTCGACGCCCTGGGTCCGCGGGGCCTGGACGGCACGGAGTTCACCGTCGCCGGGTACGGCACACAGGAGGCGGTACGGGGCCCGGGCGGGCACACCCACCCCGGCGGCGGTGTCCGGATGAAGGCCCCGCTCACCTTCGAGGCCCTCAACGACGCCTGGCTGCGGCTCGGCATGACGGCCCCGCAGGGCAACGGCGGTGCCTGTTACGGCGACTCGGGCGGCCCCAACTTCGCCGAGGTGGACGGCAGGCGAATCCTGGCCGGCACCACCATCACGGGCGATTCCCCGTGCTATGCCACGAATGTGGCGTACCGTCTCGACACGGCCGGCGCCAGGGCCTTCCTCGCACCGTTCGTGGCGCTTCCCTGACCCCGTGCGGCCCGCCCGCCCGTGCGTACGGACCGCACGGGCGGGTTCCGCCTCTCCCGGGCGGGTCGGGTCCCGTCCGGGCGCCCTCCGGCCGACCCGCAGGGCCGGGCACGGAGTCGGGTGCGAGCCGTTCGGGGGCCGTTGTGTGATCGTGACCCCGAGCCTGCATAATCACTGCCGTTCCAGCAACGGTGGGGGTTCGGTGAGAGATCGATGTCCGTCATGTCGTGCGGGCCAGTCGGACAGCGGCGGCCCGTCCTGCACATGCCGGTCCGCGGAAACGGTGACGGTGGTCGACGACTACGGCTCGCTCCAGGTGCGTCCGTACGTCGACTTCCCCGGGTCGCCGTCCGAGGCGCCGCCCTTCCCCGGCCCTGAGGCACCGGTGCCCGCCACGCAGGATCTCGGGCTCTTCACACACGCCCAGGACCCGGCGGAGCCCGAGACCGCCGTCCTGCCACGTTTCCACGGCGGACGCGCGGACCGGCGGCGCCGCGCCAAACGGCCGATGGGGGCCTTCGTCGCGGCCGGCGCGGTGGTGGCCGTGCTGGGCGTCGGCGCCCTGGCGGCAGGTTCGCTCGGCGGCTCCGAGGAGGACGAGTCGCTCCCCAACCCCCGGCTCACCGAGTCGCTCCCCGTCCTGCCC
>NZ_JAAAXQ010000143.1 GCF_009916105.1 Streptomyces sp. GC420
GGCCGGCACGACGGCGACGGGGCGGGCCGACCGGGGCACGGCAAGCACGGGCGGTGCGGAAGGCACGGACAAGGACGCAAGGAGCCCGGATGGCGGGGAGCACCCGCGACGGGGCACCGGGGCCGGGGAATCCCGGTGACCGGCCCGGCCACCGGCCCCGACACGCGCACGGACACCCGACCGGCCACCCGCGCCGGCTCACGCCGGGCGGTCCCGCTGCTGCCGGCCGGTGTCGCCCTGCTCGCCGGTCTCGACGCCGCCCTCGTCCTGCTCGGCCTTCCCGCCCCCGTCACCGCCGACCGGCTGCCGCGCGTCCACGGGGTGCTGCTGGTCCTCGGCTTCGCCGGCACCCTCGTGGCACTGGAACGCGCGGTGGCCCTCGGCGGCCGGTGGCCCTACCTTGCCCCCGGCTGCCTCGGCGCCGGCGGCCTGCTGCTGATCACGCCGGCGGACCTGCGCGCGGGCCGACTGCTGCTCACCCTCGGCTCCGCCGCGCTGCTCGCGGTGTACCTGCGGTTCTGGCGCCGGCAGCCGAGCCCCGCACTGCTCGCCCAGGCCGCGGGCGCGGTGTCGGCGCTCGGCGCGGCGCTGCTGTGGCTCGGCGGGCTCGACGTTCCCCGGCTGCTGCCCTGGCTGGCCGCGTTCCTCGTGCTGACCGTCGCCGGTGAGCGGCTGGAACCGGCCCGGGTCGGCTTTCTGACACCCCGGGCCGAACAGACCTTCCTCGGCTGCGTCGGCGCCGTGGCCACCGGCGTCGTCACCACCCTGCTGTGGCCCGCGCCGGGCACCCTGCTCCTGGGCGCCTCGCTGCTCGCGCTGGTCGCCTGGCTGGTCGTGCACGACGTCGCCCGCCGTCTGCTGCGGTCCACCGGACTGCCCCGCTTCACCGCCGCCTGCCTGCTCGCCGGGTACGCGTGGCTGGCCCTGGCCGGCGCCCTGTGGCTGCTGTCGGGGCCGGTCGCCGAGGGCCCGCGCTACGACGCCGTGGTGCACGCCGTCTTCCTGGGCTTCGTCCTCTCGATGATCATGGCGCACGCCCCGGTGATCCTGCCCGCCGTACTGCGCCGCCCCCTGCCGTACCACCGTTCGCTCGCGGTGCCGGCCTGGCTGCTGCACGGCTCCCTGGGCGTACGCGTACTGATCGGTGACCTGCGCGACGTCCCGTGGGCATGGCGGCTCGGCGGGGCGCTCAACATCGCCGCCGTGCTGCTGTTCGTGCTGACGGCGGCGGCCGGCTCGGTCGCCGCCTCGCGGCGCACCCCTGACGCCGCACGGCCCGCCCCGCACGCCTCGCGGCGCACCCCTGACGCCGCACGGCCCGCCCCGCACACGGCGCCGCCTACCTCTGACGCCGCACGGCCCGCCCCGGACGGGGCGCGAACCGCCTCCCGTTCCGCGCTCGCCGGGGGCGGAGCGCCGGCGCCCCAGGAGCCGGACGGCCGGAAGGACCCACGGTGACGATCCACCTCTCCCCTCCCCCGGCTGCCGGGCCGACCCCGAGGCCCGCCGGACGGTCACCGCGCGCCTCCTGGCACCTCGGCGTGAACGCGATCGTGGCCGCCTGGCTCGTGCTGTTCGCCGTGGGCTCCCTCGTGCATCCCTTCGTACCGCTCGCCCGCTGGCTGCTCGTCCACCTGCTGCTGCTCGGCGCGGTCAGCAACGCCGTCGTCATCTGGTCCGGGCACTTCGCCGCGTCCGTGCTCCGGCTGCCGGAGACCAACCGCGGCGCCCCGGCGGCCCTGCGACTGGCACTGCTGAACGCCGGGGCCGTCGCCGTGATCGGCGGCATGCTCGCCGACCGGTGGCCCGTCGTCCTCGCCGGCGGATGCCTGGTCGCGGGCACCGTCGCGGCCCACGCCGTGTGGCTGGTCCGTCTGATGCGCCGCGCGCTGCCCGGCCGGTTCTCCATGACGGTGCGCTACTACGTCGCCGCGGCCGCCCTGCTGCCCGCGGGCGCGGCGCTGGGCGTGGTCATGGCCCGCGGCGAGCTCTCCGGCGATCTTCCCGACCGGCTGCTCGTCGCCCACGAGATGATCAACCTGCTCGGCTGGGTGGGCCTCACCGTGGCCGGAACACTGATCACCCTGTGGCCGACGATGCTGCGCACCCGCGTGGCCGACGGCGCCGAACGGGCGGCGCGCACCGCCCTTCCCGTGCTGCTCGCCGGGCTCGGCGCGGCCGTCGCCGCCGCGCTGACCGGCCCGCCGCCCCTCGCCGCCGCGGGCGTCGCGGCCTACGCGGCGGGGCTCGTGGTCGCGGGGAGGCCCTGGCTGCGCGAGGCCCTGGCCAAGCCACCGCACTCCTTCGCCACCTGGTCGGTGGCCGCCGGCTGTCTGTGGCTGGCCGGATCCCTCGCGGGCCTGGCCGGAATCCTTCTCACCGCCCCTTCGTGGGCCGCGGTGGTGGCGCGTACGGCGTCGCTGACCGCCCCGCTCGCGGCCGGCTGGATCGCCCAGGTGCTGCTCGGGGCGCTCAGTTTCCTCGTCCCCGTGGTCCTGGGCGGCGGACCCGCGGCGGTACGCGCGGCCACCGCCGGGCTGGAGCGTGGCCGGCCGGCCCGGCTGGCCGCCGCCAACACCGCGCTGCTGCTGTGCGTGCTTCCGGTGCCGAGCATGGTGCGGGTGATGTGCTCGGTGGTCCTGCTGGGCGTGCTCGTCACCTTCCTCGTCCTGCTGGTGGGCACAGTCGTGCGCGGCACGCGAAGCCGCCGGGACACCGCGCACGTCCCCGGGCAGGTTCCCGTGGCCCCCGGGCAGGTGCCCGCGCAGGGGCCCGCGCACCCTCCCGCCATCGGGCCGGCGCAACCCCACCGGGCGCTCGGGAGCGCGGCCGCTGGTGTCGCGATCGTCATGCTGGCCGTCGCGGCGGGCGGTGCGGCGGACGTGCGGTCGCTGCCCGTCGTGGCCGGGTCCGCCGCGCGGACCGCGGACGGCACGGGCGTGACGGCGACGGGCCGCACCACCACGGTCGGCGTGACCGTACGCGACATGCGGTTCTCACCGTCCCGCGTCGAGGTGCCGGCCGGGAACCGCCTGGTGATCAAGCTGCACAACACCGGGACCGACCGTCACGATCTGGTGCTGGAGAGCGGCGCCCGGACCGGACGGCTCGATCCCGGGGAGCGCGAGACCCTGGACACGGGAGTCGTCGGCCGGGACCTCTCGGGCTGGTGCTCCGTGGTCGGTCACCGGCAGATGGGCATGGTGTTCGCCGTACGGGTCACCGGCGCGACGGGCACGGACGCGGACGCGGCGGAGGGCTCCGCCCCGTCCGGCACGCACGAGCACGACGGCACGCACGAGCACGAGGGCACCGCGGGGCACGAGGGCACCGCGGGGCACGAGGGCACCGCCGAGTCCGGCGGGTCCAGCGCCGGCGGGAGCGGGGAGAGCGGCGGGTCCGCGGCGGAGGCGTTCGACCCGATGGCCGAGCCCGCCGCGGGTTTCACCGCCCGTGATGCCCAGCTCCCGCCCGCATCCGACGGATCCGGCCCTCGGGTGCACCGGAAGACCCTGACGGTGAAGGAGGTCCGGCGGGAGGTCGCGCCAGGGGTGCGGCAGAAGCTGTGGACCTTCGACGGCACCGCGCCGGGGCCCGTGCTGCGCGGCCGCGTCGGCGACACCTTCGAGATCACCCTGGTCAACGACGGGTCGATCGGCCACTCCGTCGACTTCCACGCCGGGGCGCTGGCACCGGACCGGCCGATGCGCACCATCCAGCCGGGGCGGTCACTGACCTACCGGTTCACCGCCACCCGCAGCGGGGTGTGGATGTACCACTGCTCGACCATGCCGATGTCGCTGCACATCGCCAATGGCATGTTCGGCGCCGTCGTCGTCGACCCGCCGGACCTGCCGCCCGTGGACCGCGAATTCCTGCTGGTGCAGTCGGAGTTCTACCTCGGCAGGCAGAACGGGACGGCGGACGCGGGCAAGGTGAGCCGGAAGGAGTCCGACATGGTCGCCTTCAACGGGTACGCCGCCCAGTACGCGCACGATCCGCTGACCGCCCGCGTCGGCGAGCGGGTGAGGATCTGGGTACTGGCCGCCGGACCCAACCTGGCGAGCGCCTTCCACGTGGTGGGCGGCCAGTTCGACACCGTCTACCGCGAGGGCGCGTACGAGCTGCGCCCGGGTAGCCGGGAGCGCGGTGGCGCGCAGGTGCTCGATCTGGCGCCCGCGGCGGGCGGGTTCGTCGAGCTGTCCTTCCCCGAGGCGGGCAGCTATCCCTTCGTCACGCACGTCATGAGCGACGCGGAGCGCGGCGCACGCGGTGTCTTCCGCGTGCGCTGACCGGTCTGCGTCCCTGCGTGGTCGGCGCGGGCCGACCGGTCCGCGCGTGGTCGGCACGGGCCGAGCGGGACTGCTGAGCGCTGCGTGTGCGACGGGCACTCGGCCCGTCGCACACGCAGCGCTCAGCCCGCGCGGGTCTCAGGAGGCCGGGCCGCCGGCCAGGGTCGCGACGAGGACCGCCTTGATCGTGTGCATCCGGTTCTCGGCCTCGTCGAAGACGACGGAGTGCCCGGACTCGAAGACCTCGTCGGTGACCTCCAGAGCGGTCAGGCCGTGGCTCTCGTGGATCTCACGGCCGACCTTGGTGCCCAGGTCGTGGAAGGCCGGCAGGCAGTGCAGGAACTTGACGTCCGGGTTGCCGGTGGCACGGAGCACGTCCATCGTCACCGAGTAGGGGGCCAGGGCCTTGATCCGCTCGTCCCAGACCTCCTTGGGCTCGCCCATCGACACCCACACGTCGGTGGCGACGAAGTCGGCGCCCCGGACGCCCTCGGCGATGTCCTCGGTGAGGGTGATGCGGGCGCCGCCGGCCGCCGCGGCCCTCTGCGCCTGCGCGACGACCTCCGCGGAGGGCCAGTAGGACTCCGGGGCGACGATCCGTACGTCCATGCCGAGCAGGGCGCCGGTGGCCAGGTAGGAGTTCCCCATGTTGAAGCGGGCGTCGCCGAGGTAGGCGAAGGAGACCTCCTCCAGGGGCTTGGCGCAGTGCTCGGTCATGGTCAGGACGTCGGCGAGCATCTGGGTGGGGTGCCAGTCGTCGGTGAGTCCGTTGTAGACGGGAACTCCCGCGTGCGCCGCCAGTTCCTCGACGACGGCCTGCCCGTCGCCGCGGTACTCGATGCCGTCGAACATCCGGCCGAGCACACGGGCGGTGTCCTTGACCGACTCCTTGTGGCCGATCTGCGAACCGGAGGGGTCCAGGTAGGTCGTGGACGCGCCCTGGTCCGCGGCGGCGACCTCGAAGGCGCAGCGGGTCCGGGTGGAGGTCTTCTCGAAGATCAGCGCGATGTTGCGGCCCCTGAGCCGCTGGACCTCCGTGCCGGCCTTCTTGGCCGCCTTGAGTTCCGCGGCAAGATCGATCAGGCCGCGGAACTCCTCGGCGGTGAAGTCCAGCTCCTTGAGGAAGTGGCGGCCGGTGAGGTCTGTGGCCATGGGACTGACGCTCCTGGGTTCCGGGTCGACTACGGGCGCACTGAAACTCTATACGACGTTCAGCATTTATATACAGACCCGGTTTCTCCCTGCTTCCTCCCCGGCCTCAGGCCGCGTCCCGCTCCACGGGACAGCTCATGCAGCGCGGCCCGCCCCGTCCCCGGCCCAGCTCGCTGCCGGGGATCTCGATGACCTCGATGCCCTGCTTGCGCAGGTGCGTGTTGGTGGTGACGTTCCGCTCGTACGCCACCACCACCCCGGGCTCGACCGCCAGCACGTTGCAGCCGTCGTCCCACTGCTCCCGCTCGGCCGCGTGCACGTCCTGGGTGGGGGTCAGCACCCGGATCCCGTCCAGCCCGAGGGCGGCGGCGATGGCCCGGTGCATGTGCTCCGGCGGATGGTCGGTCACCTTCAGCTCGTTCCCCGCGACCCCGGGCTCGATGGTGTACGAGCGGAGCATGCCGAGCCCCGCGTACTGCGTGAACACGTCCCGGTCGACCATCGTCATCACCGTGTCCAGGTGCATGAACGCCCGGCGCTTGGGCATGTCCAGGGCCACGATGGTGCGCGCCGACCCGGTCGCGAACAGCTCGTGGGCCAGCATCTCCACGGCCTGCGGTGTGGTGCGCTCGCTCATCCCTATGAGCACGGCGCCGTTGCCGATGACCAGGACGTCACCGCCCTCGATGGTGGACGGGTAGTCGGACTGGCCCTCCGACCAGTGGTGGAAGGCACCCGCCTCGGGGCCGGTGAACATCGGGTGGTGCTTGTAGATCGCCTCGAAGTGCACGGTCTCGCGCTGCCTCGCCGGCCAGCGCATCGCGTTGATCGACACCCCGTCGTAGATCCACGCGGACGTGTCCCGGGTGAACAGGTGGTTGGGCAGCGGGCCGAGCAGGAAGTCGTCGAGCTCCATGACGTGGAAGCGCACGGACGTGGGCTCGCTGTGCCGCTCCAGGAACTCCCGCTTGGTCATGCCGCCCACCAGGCACTCCGCCAGCTCCGCCGAGGACAGCTCGTCGAAACAGGCCCGCAGGTGGTCCGTGGCCAGCGGGCCGTACTCCTTCTCGTCGAAGACCCGGTCCAGTACGAGTGCCCGCGCCACCGGGATGTCCAGCGATTCGCGCAGCAGGTCGCCGAAGAGGTGCACGGCGACGCCGCGGTCGCGCAGGACGTCCGCGAAGCCGTCGTGCTCGGCGCGTGCCCGCCGTACCCACAGCACGTCGTCGAAGAGGAGGGCGTCCCGGTTGCTGGGTGTGAGGCGCTTCAGCTCGAGATCCGGGCGGTGCAGGATGACGCGGCGCAGTCGCCCGGTCTCGGAGTCGACGTGGAATCCCATAGAAGAAACGTTCCCAGACATGGGACGGTCCCGTCCTGTGTCCTGGAACGTTCCGGGCCGGTGCCGCCCGCCGCCGGGCCGCCGGGCCGGCGGCGGGCGCCGTGCCGTCCCCGTCCCGTGCCCGGTCGCTCCCGCGCGGGGGCGACCGGGCACGGGAC
Organism: Streptomyces sp. GC420; assembly: GCF_009916105.1. Lineage (GTDB taxonomy): Bacteria > Actinomycetota > Actinomycetes > Streptomycetales > Streptomycetaceae > Streptomyces. Next base: position 6,942 of record NZ_JAAAXQ010000143.1, read on the forward strand.
GCCGCGCGCTGGACCGGGCGCGAACCGGGCGCCGGACGGGGTGCCGGACGGCGTGCCGGACCGGGCGCGGGCCCCCAGTGAACCGGACGCCGGACCGGGCGCGGGCCCCCAGTGAACCGGACGCCGGACCGGGCACGGGACCGGACGCCGGACCGGGCACGGGACCGGACGCCCGACGGGGTGCCCGATGGGGCGCCCGCTCCGGGCGCGGGGGGCTCACAGCCGGGGGTCGACCGGCTCCGACTCCAGGGCGAGCACGGCGAAGACCGCCTCGTGGATCCGCCACAGCGGCTCCCCCTCGGCCAGCCGGTCCAGCGCCTCGAGCCCCAGCGCGTACTCGCGCAGCGCGAGCGAGCGCTTGTGGCCGAGGTGGCGGTCACGCAGCCGCGCCAGGTTCTCGGGCCGCGTGTACTCGGGGCCGTAGATGATCCGCAGGTACTCGCGGCCCCGGCACTTGATGCCGGGCTGCACCAGCCGGTCCTTCCCGTCGCGGGCCAGCGCCCCGACGGGCTTGACCACCATGCCCTCGCCCCCGGCGCCGGTGAGGTCCAGCCACCACTCGATGCCTGCCTTGACGGACGCCTCGTCGCCGGTGTCGACGATCAGCCGGCGGGTGGGGGCCAGCAGCCGGTTGACGTACCCGGGTCCCGAGTCGCCGGGCGCGTTGAGGGCGTCGGCGTGGGCGGCCTCCGCCGCGACGAGCCGGTCGAGCAGCGCGAGCTGCTCGTCGTGCGGCAGTCCCGCGAGACTGCGCCCCCGCACGGCGAGGACCTGGAACGGCGCCAGCCGGATGCCGTCCAGGCCGTCCGTGCCCCGCGCGCCCGCGACCCGCTCGCGCCCGGCCGCGTCGGCCTCGCCCGGCCAGCCGCGTGCCGGGTCGCCGACCGGCCAGCAGTAGCGCCGGTAGGCCTCGGTGAAGGCGGCCGCGTCCTCGGCCCGTTCGCGCTGCCGCCCGAGCAGGCCGGAGATGTCCACGCCCCGGCCGGCCGCAGCCTCCAGCGCCCGGAGGGCACCGGGGAACACGGCCCGGGAGGCCGCGCCCACCGCCGCGTACTGGTTGCGCAGCAGCCCGCCGGCCTTCAGCGACCAGGGCATCAGCTCGGCGTCCAGCAGCAGCCAGTCGGTGCCGAACTCCTCCCAGAGCCCGGCCCCCTCGACGCTGTGGCGCAGCCGCTCCAGGATGCGTTCGGTCATCGTCGCGTCGTCGAAGAACGGCCGCCCGGTGCGGGTGTAGAGCGCCCCGGTCGCGCCCGGGACACCGAACCGCTCCGCGGCCGCCGCCTGGTCGCGGCAGACCAGCACGACCGCCCGGGAGCCCATGTGCTTCTCCTCGCACACGACCCGGTCGACGCCCGCCTCGCGGTACGAGGCGAAGGCCTCGGCCGGGTGCTCCAGGTAGCCCTCCACCCGGGAGGTCGCGGTGGGCGCCATCGTCGGCGGCAGGTAGGGCAGCAGCCGCGGGTCGACGGCGAAACGGCTCATGACCTCCAGAGCGGCGGCGGCGTTCTCCTCGCGTACCGAGATCCGGCCGGCGTGGCGGGTCTCGACGATCCGCCGGCCGTGCACGTCGGCGAGGTCCAGCGGCCGCCCCTCGTGGCCGCCGGGCGCCTCCGTGGCGAGCGGCCTGGCCGGTTCGTACCACACCTTCTCCGCGGGTACGTCGACCAGTTCGCGCTCCGGCCAGCGCAGCGCGGTCATCCTCCCGCCGAAGACGGCACCGGTGTCCAGGCAGATGGTGTTGTTGATCCAGGAGGTGCTGGGCACGGGCGTGTGGCCGTACACCACGGCTGCGCGGCCCCGGTAGTCCTCGGCCCATGGGTAGCGCACGGGCAGCCCGAACTCGTCGGTCTCACCGGTGGTGTCGCCGTACAGCGCGTGCGAGCGGACCCGGCCGGACGTCCGGCCGTGGTACTTCTCCGGCAGGCCGGCGTGGCAGACCACCAGCCGTCCGCCGTCGAGCACGTAGTGGCTGACGAGTCCGTCGATGAACTCCCGCACCTGCGTACGGAACTCCTCGCTCTCCCCCTGAAGCTGCTCGACGGTCTCGGCCAGGCCGTGGGTGTGCTGCACCTTTCTGCCCTTGAGGTAGCGGCCGAGCTTGTTCTCGTGGTTGCCGGGCACGCACAGGGCGTTGCCGGAGGCGACCATGCCCATGACGCGGCGCAGCACACCGGGGCTGTCCGGGCCGCGGTCGACGAGGTCGCCGACGAAGACCGCCGTGCGGCCCTCCGGGTGCGACCCGTCGACGTACCCCAGCTTGCCGAGCAGCGTCTCCAGTTCGGAGCTGCAGCCGTGGATGTCACCGATGATGTCGAAGGGGCCGGTGAGGTGGCGCAGGTCGTTGAAGCGCCGCTCCAGGACGATCTCGGCGGCCTCGATCTCCTCGGTGCCGCGCAGGATGTGCACCTTGCGGAAGCCCTCGCGCTCCAGGTGCCGCAGTGAGCGGCGAAGTTCGCGCTGGTGGCGCTGGATGACGCGGCGGGGCATGCCGGCCCGGTCGGCGCGGGCGGCGTTGCGCGCGGCGCAGACCTCCTCGGGGACGTCGAGGACGATCGCGATGGGCAGCACGTCGTGCTCACGGGCGAGCCGGATGAGCTGTTTGCGGCTCTCGGACTGCACGTTGGTCGCGTCGACGACGGTGAGCCGCCCGGCGGCGAGCCGCTTCCCGGCGATGTAGTGGAGCACGTCGAAGGCGTCGGAGCTGGCGCTCTGGTCGTTCTCGTCGTCGGCGACGAGGCCGCGGCAGAAGTCGCTCGACATCACCTCGGTGGGCTTGAAGTGCCTGCGGGCGAAGGTGGACTTGCCGGAGCCGGTGGCGCCGACGAGGACCACCAGGGACAGGTCGGTGACGGCGAGCGTGCGCCGGGCCGCCGGGGCGGCGGTGCCGGTGTCGGTGTCGGTGTCGGTGTCGGTGACGTTCATGCGGCCTGCTCCTCCTTCGTGGTGTCGTCGTCGTTCCGCGGGCTCCGCCCGGGCTGCTCGTCCCGGCCGTTCCCTCCTGCCCGGCCGTTCCGTTCCGTCTGTTCCGCCTGTTCCGCCTGTTCCGCCTGTCCCCTCTGCTCCGCCTGCTCCGTCCTGGTGAAGACGGCCATCTGGGTGGGCGGGCCGACCTCCGGGTCGTCCGGCCCCACCGGCAGGTACGCCACCGCGTAACCGTGCCGCTCGGCGACCTCACCGGCCCAGGCCCGGAACTCCTCCCGCGTCCACTCGAAGCGGTGGTCGGAGTGCCGCACATGCCCCGCCGGGAGGCTCTCCCAGCGCACGTTGTACTCGACGTTCGGCGTCGTCACGATCACCGTGCCGGGTCGCGCGGAGCCGAACACCGCGTACACCAGCGCGGGCAGCCGGGGCAGGTCGAGGTGCTCGACGACCTCGCTCAGCACGGCCGCGTCATAGCCCTTGAGGCGCTTGTCGGTGTACGCCAGCGAGCCCTGGAGCAGGGTGACACGGGCGCTCTGCCGCTCGCCCATGCGTTCCAGCCGCAGCCTGCGCGCGGCAACGGCAAGTGCCCGCATCGACACGTCGACACCGACGACCTCCGTGAACCGCGTGTCCTTCAGCAGTTCCTGCACCAGCTGGCCCTGCCCACAGCCCAGGTCGAGCACCCGGCTCGCGCCGGCGGCGTGCAGCGCCGCGACGATCGCGGCCCGTCGCTGAACGGCCAGCGGCACGGGTCTCTCCTCCGTGTCGACGGTCTCGTCGACGGCGTTGTCGAGTTCCTCGACGTCCAGGTCGTCGGCGTCGGCGAGCCGGACCAGTTCCAGGCGCTCCATCGCCTGCCGGGTCAGGCTCCAGCGGCGCGACAGGTAGCGGCTGGTGATCAGCTTCTGCTCGGGGTGCTCGGCCAGCCAGCCGTCTCCCGCCCGCAGCAGCTTGTCCACCTCGTCGGGCGCCACCCAGTAGTGCTTGGCGTCGTCGAGGACCGGCAGCAGCACATAGAGGTGGCGCAGCGCGTCGGCGAGGCGCAGCTCTCCCTCCAGCACCATCCGCACGTACCGCGAGTCGCCCCACTCGGGGAAATCCTCGTCGAGCGCGACGGGTTCGGCCGTCACCGCCCAGCCCATGGGCTCGAACAGGGAACGGACCAGGTCCGCCCCGCCCCTGGCGGGCAGCGCGGGCACCTCGACGCGCAGCGGCAGCGGCGCGGCAGCCCGCTCGGGCAGCGCCTTGCACTCCCCGCGCAGGGCGGTCTTGAACACCGCGCTCAACGCGACCGCGAGCAGGGAGGAGGCCGCGTAGGGCCGGTCGTTCACATACTGGGCGAGCGCCGCGTCGGGCGCACCGCCGCGGCCCTTGCCCCTGCCGCGGCGGACCAGCGCCACCGGGTCCACCTCCAGCAGCAGCACGGCAGTGCAGCGCTCCGCCGTCGCTTCGGGGTAGACGACATGCGCCGTGCCGTGCGACATGGAGAACGTCTGCGCCTTGTCGGGATGCTTGTGCAGCAGAAAGCCGAGGTCGGTCGCGGGGCGCTCGTGGGTACCGGTGGCACTGATCGTCAGGAACACGTGACCGAGTATGAGTGTCGACCGGTCCACGGCGGTACCGGATTACCTCGGGGCAGTACCGGATTACCTCGGGACAGCCGGACACGGCGGCCGGCAATGGGTTCTCCATCAGTCGACTTCACGACACCCCCGATTGGCCTTCGAAGAGCCGCCCCCGGGATGCGCGCGTCCGTTCACACTTCCCGGTCGGCGGCCTCCAGAGGGCTCTCCTTGCCGGTCAGGCCGTCGCAGAGGGCGGTGAGCAGACGGGTGAGGGTGGGCTCGAAGTCGATCCCGACGTGTGCCATGCCGGGTTCTTCCCGGTACAGGCGCGTGAGGTTCTCCCCAGGGTGGCCGGCCTGCCACAGGGGGGCGGTCAGCGCGATCGTCGCGGTGACGAGTTCCCCGGAGGACGCGCGGCCGAGGGCGCCGGCTTCGGCGACGGCCTCGGTGACGACGCCCACGGCGTGGACGGCCGTGCGCTTGAAGGCGCGGACGCGTTCGTAGGTGACCTCGCGCTCCAGGCTGAGTGTGACGTGGGTGAACAGGTCGCACAGCAGGGGGCGTTCGACGAGGGTGGCGACCAGGATGCCGGCCAGGTCGGCGGAGGCCAGGCCGGTGCGGCCGGCGAGGTGCGCGGCGACGGCCTGCGACCAGTCCTCGTATCCCTCTTCGGCGAGGGTGAGCAGGATCTCCTCGCGGGAGGCGTAGTAACGGCGTACGGCCGAGACGTGGACGCCCGCGTGCTGGGCGATGGCGGTGAGGGTGACACCGCGCACACCCTCGCGGGTGGCGAGCGTGCGCGCGGCCTCCATGAGGTCGTTGGCCCGCTGCGCCTTGTGCTGGGCCGAGTAGGCGCGCTGGAAGCCGGGGCGGTCAGTCATACCCGGAACAGTAACGCAAAGGGGATGCGTTACCGAAGCCGCCCACCCAGTAACGCAAGGTCCTTGCGTTGACAACGCAAGGACCTTGCGTTAACTTCTCGGTGTCGTCGGCGGAATGACACGCGGGAGTTCCCCGCAGGGGCCCGACGGCCGCCCGGCAGCCGGCACGCCCGTTGCGGGGCTGCATCCACACCTACGAAGTACGGAGTGCGCCATGCGCGCGATCACCATCAATGAGTTCGGCGGGCCGCAGGTTCTGACCGAGACCGAGCTTCCCGACCCTCGGCCCGGCCCGGGTCAGATCAGCATCGACACCACCCACGCCGCGGTGGGCCTGGTTGATGTGTTCTTCCGCCGTGGAGACCTCGCCGGACGGCCCGATCTGCCGCAGCCGCCCCTCGTGCCCGGTCTGGAAGTGGCCGGAACCGTCCGCGAGGTGGGTGCGGGAGTCAGCGACTTCCAGGTGGGGGAGCCGGTCGTCACCCTGTCCCAGGTCGGTCTGGGCGGCTACGCCTCGGTAACCCTCGCTCGGGCGGCCATGACGGTCTCCCTCAAGGGCAGCGGAGTGGACCCCGCGCAGGCCGTCTCCGCCCTGCCCAACGCCACCACCGCCTACCTCGCCCTGACCCGAGTGGCACACCTGCACGAGGGAGAGAGGATCCTGGTGCACGGAGTGGCCGGCGGTCTCGCCGCCCCCTTCGTGGCGGTCGCCCGCTCACTGGGCGCCTCCCGGGTCACCGGCACGGTCTCCTCCCGGGCCCGGATCAAGGACACGGAGCACCTGGACCTGGAGGAGGTGTTCACCAGTGACCGGTTCGTGAGGGAGCTGGACGGCCGACAGGTCGATGTCGTGGTCGACCCGGTCGGCGGCGAGGTACGAACCGCCAGCCTGGACGTACTGGCGCCCCTCGGACGCATCCTGGCGGTGGGCCACGCCGCCCGCACCCCCGACGTCCCCCTCACCGGCGACGACCTGTGGCACAGGAACGCGGGCATCCTGGGTTTCGAGGTCGGCTCCTACCTGCACGCCCACCCGGACGCCGCCCGGCCTGCCGCCGAGAAGGTCGTCGGTCTCCTGGCCGACGGGAAGCTGACCCTGCGCATCGACGAACTGCCCCTGTCCGAGGCCGCGGAGGCGCACCGCCGTCTGGAGGGGCGCGACGTCCCCGGACGTCTCGTCCTCACGATCTGACCCTGCCCCGCCTGCCACAGACCCGCCGGACCGGGTCAAGGCATTCCGGCTCCGCCGGGCCCTCCGCGCCACGCCGGTCGGCGCGCCGACCAGGAGGTCGCCGTGCGCAGTATTGACCGGTCAATTGCATATTTGTACGCTCCAGGTGCGCGCTGTTGCCAGGCATACCCGGCGGGAGACCGACATGACCGTGCCCCTTTACGTACAGATCAGGCGAGAGTTCGAAGCGAAGATCCGGGCCGGGGCCCTGCCGCCCGGGTCGCGACTGCCGAGCGAGATGGACGTCTCCACCGAGTACGGCGTCAGTCGTGCCACGGCTCAACGGGTCCTCAACGACCTGGCCGAGGCGGGACTGGCAATCCGCCGGCGGCGCCATGGAACGTTCGTCGCGGACGTGACGCGGCAGATCAACCTGCTCAGCTTCGTCACCCCCGCGGCAGCCGCGAAGGGCGCACCGGGCAGGCACGAAGTCGTTTCCGCGCGGATCGTCAGGGCCGCCGACGCCGTCCTGGCCCTCCCCGGCGCCTCCGCCGACACCGCCGTGGTGGAACTGGTCCGCCGCAAGCTGAACGTCAGAGAGGAGCCCCAGTCGGTCGAGCGGCACGTCGTTCTCTTCGCAGCCGCCCCCGGCCTGCTGAACGAGAACCTCGAAGACCTCGTCACCCTCCCGTATCTGCAGCGCAGAGGAGTACCGATCGACTCGATCCGGCTCTACCTCGACCCGGTGGCCCTCGACGAGCACGACGCCACGTTGCTGCACAGCGAGCGCGGAACGCCCGCACTGATGAGGCGCAGGGAGTTGCGTGCCGATGACGGAAGCACCGTCGAGGTGGTCACGACCCTCGTCCGTCCGGGAACCGCCGAGTTCTTCCTGGAGCTGCCCGTCCCCGCCGTGTGAGCAGCGTGGCGCTGCCAGAAGGGAAGTGCGCACGATGAAGGTCATCATCGTAGGTGCCGGCGTACTGGGCGTGAGCGTCGCGAGGCAGCTTGCCCTCGCCGGCGAGACCGTTCTCCTGCTCGATCAGTGGGGAGTCGGCACCGGTACGACCGCGACCACCTTCGCCTGGACCAACTCCAGCCGAAAGCCCGACCCGGACTACCACCGGCTGAACCTCGCAGGAATGGAGGAGCACGCCAGGCTCGCCGAGCAGCTGCGCGGCACACCGTCGTACTTCCCCAGCGGAGCGCTGCAGTGGGCGGACGCCGCGAACGAGCAGCGGCTCGCCGACAACGTGGAGCGACTGCGGGCCCTCGGCTACCCCGCCCACTGGGTCACGCCTGACGAAGCAGCGCGGATCGCGGGCGGCCTCCGCATCCCGGCGGCCATCACGTCCATCGCGCACTTCCCCGGCGAGGGATACGTTCTGCCGGACCTCTTCGTGAGCAACCTGCTGGCGGATGCCGAGCGGCACGGCGCCACGTGCGCGATCGGCGAGGTCGTGGACATCGACGACAGGTCGGATGGAGTATCCGTCACTCTGGCGGGAGGCGAGGTCTGCGCGGGCGATCGAGTCGTCCTGGCGGCAGGCCGCTGGTCGGAACGGCTCGCCGCACGGGCAGGGATCGACATTCCCATGGTGACGGATACCGGCCGCGGAGCACAGACCGTCGGTCTGCTCGGGTACGCCAGGTCGCCGGAACTCGACCTGCGCTGTGTGATCCACAGCCCGGGCCTCAACCTCCGCCCCGCAGCCGGCGGGCATACCGTCCTGCAGGCTCTCGATCTGAACGCTGCCGTCGATCCGGCAGACCCTCCTTCCGCGGACGGGGACATGGCTAGCACCCTCGCCCGGCGGTTCTCCGCGCTGCTGCCCGAGCCGGGCCGGGCACCGGAGATCGACCTGCGTGTCGGCTTCCGGTCACTGCCCGCCGACGGCCGCACCATCGCCGGTTACGCGTCTGCCCAGTCCCGCGTCTACTGCCTCGTCTCGCACAGCGGGGTCACCTTGGCGCCGATTCTGGGACGCCTGGTCGCGGCCGAGATCTCAACCGATCGGGAACAGGACCTCCTTCGGGCCTTCCGGCCCACTCGATTCACCGGCGTACGGCGCTCGGACATCGAGGTGGATCAACACGCCACCGGCCTGGGCGCGCAGTAGCCGACAGCCCTCCACCGCGATTCCCATCACCCGCGGGTCCACCGGGGGACGGAGGTGCCGGCCCCGGCCGGGCGGGTGGCGCGGGGCCGGGGACGGAGGCCGGGCGGGGACGGCCGGGTCAGGCCAGCTGGGACTGGACCTGGGAGGAGATCAGCTCCAGGTGGTCCAGGTCGTCCAGGTCGAGGACCTGGAGGTAGATCCGGGAGGAGCCGATCGCGGCGTACTGCCCGATCTTGTCGACGACCTCGGCCGGGGAACCCGCCAGGCCGTTGGTCTTCAGCTCGTCGACCTCCCGGCCGATGGCCGCCGCCCGCCTGGCCACCTCGGCGTCGTCCTTGCCCACGCACACCACCAGGGCGTTCGAGAGCACGAGTTCACCGGGCTTGCGGCCCCTCTCCTCGGCGGCCGCGCGGACCCGCCCGAACTGCCGCTCGCTGTCGGCGGTCGAGGCGAAGGGCATATTGAACTCGTCGGCGTACTGGGCGGCCAGGCGCGGGGTCCTGGTGGCGCCGTGTCCGCCGACGAGCACCGGCACCTTCGCCTGGGCCGGCTTGGGGAGGGCGGGCGAGTCGCTGAGGCGGTAGTGGGTGCCGTCGAAGTCGAAGGTGCTGCCGGTCTCGGTCGCCCAGAGGCCGGTGATGACGGCCAACTGCTCCTCGAGCCGTGCGAACTTCTCCTTGGGGAACGGAATGCCGTACGCCTTGTGCTCCTCCTCGAACCAGCCCGCCCCGATACCGAGTTCGACCCGGCCGCCGGACATCTGGTCCACTTGGGCCACCTGGATGGCCAGCACTCCGGGCAGCCTGAACGTGGCAGCGGTCATCAGTGTGCCGAGCCGGATCCGCTTGGTCTCCCTGGCGAGCCCGGCCAGGGTGATCCAGGCGTCCGTCGGGCCGGGGAGGCCGTCGACACCGCCCATGCTCAGATAGTGGTCGGAGCGGAAGAACGCGTCGAAGCCGAGTTCCTCGGTGGCCCGGGCGACGCGCAGGAGGGTGTCGTAGGTCGCGCCCTGCTGGGGCTCGGTGAAAATTCGAAGATCCATACCTCCATCCTGCACTCTCGAAGGCGCGCCGGTCCCCCGGACCGCACGGGCCCGTCACCGCCCCGCCCCCCGGTCGGGCGCCGTGCCGGCGCGCGCCTCGTCGCGGGTGGCCAGCCTGCGCAGCATCACGCGCACTCGGTCACGCGACTCGTCGGCCGCGTCGATCGCCTCGATGCACTGCCAGTACAGCCCCTCCTCGTCGGCGGCGCATGCGACTCCCACCAGCGCCATGCCGACTTCGCCGAGCAGCCCGCCCAGCCCCGTCAACGCGACCCGCGCATCGGTCACCTGGGACAGCCGCGCGGCCCGGATCGATCCTTCCCGCAGGCCCGCACCGCCCACGGCGCCGCCGCGGCCGCCCACCTCACTGAGCGAGCGCGCCTCGCCTCTCAGCTCCGGCGGCCCGGCCACGGCGAGCCGGTCCCCGATCGCCTGGGCCAGGGCCTGCGCCTGCCATGCCTCCGCCACGATCTCCGGCGCGACCCTGCACGCCGCGAGGGCCTCTCTGCTCGCCCCGATGAGCCGCATCGCCTCCATGCGACTTCCCCCGTTCACTCCGCTCACTCTCCGCCCGTACCCACTACCCAGAGTGAGGGCGAACGGCCGGAAAGACCAGGGGTTTTCGGAAAACTGTGGACACCAGTTTCGTTGTGGATATTCCCATCACTCCATAGAGTGACGAACTTGGCCCTTCTTCGCCGGGAACCTCGACTCGTTCCGGTCGATCTTGGCCGACAGCGCCGCGAGCGCATCGATCCCGAGAACCTCACAGAACTGCAGAAGATACGCGAGTACGTCCGCGACCTCGTCCTTCACCCGGTGCGCGGACTCCTCGTCCTCCATCACCCGCGCCGACTGCTCGGGCGTCAGCCACTGGAAGATCTCCATGAGTTCGGCCGCCTCGACGCTCAGCGCCACCGCGAGGTTCTTCGGCGTGTGGTACGGCTCCCACTCCCGTGCCGCCGCGAACTCGGCCAGCCTGCGCTGGAGTCCCGCCACGTCGAGTCCGCCCGTCCCCGCCGGGGCCACGGTCCCGGTGCCCGTCCCGGCCCCGGCTCCTGTCCCGACGGCGTCCGGCCGGTCCTTCGCGGCGCCGGCTTCCTCGGTGTTCCCGCTCGCGTCTGTCACAGCCCCAGATCTACCACCGTCACCCCGGGCAGCGTCCGGGCCGGGTCCGGGTCCCCCACGGTCCCCACCACCCTGATGTGCCCCCGCTCGCACATCCGCACCGCCAGCGCGGCCAGTTCGCGGGCCTGCCGCCGGTCGAGGCAGCGGTCGAAGCCGTCCGCGAGGACGGTGAGCGCCTGCCGGGCCCCGGGGACCTCGGCCACGGGGTCGACGTCCAGCACACCGGGGCCCGTGAGCAGCACCAGCGCGAGCGCCAGGTACCGCAACTCCCCCTCCCC
>NZ_JAAAXQ010000144.1 GCF_009916105.1 Streptomyces sp. GC420
CTCCTGGGCTCCGGCTACGCCGCCTCGCTCCTACGCCACCTGCCCTGGCTCGCCGACATCGATCTTTGGTACTGGGGCGACATCGACACCCACGGATTCGCCATCCTGAGCCGGGTACGCGGCCATTTCCCGCACACCCGATCCCTCCTCATGGACCGCCACACACTCCTCGCCCACCGAGCACACTGGGGCGAAGAGAAACACCAGACCAGCGAACCACCGGCACATCTCACCCCGGCAGAAGCCCAATTGGAACAAGATCTGCGCCTGGGCACCTACCAGCCGCATCTGCGCCTGGAGCAAGAACGCATCCCCATCAGCTCAGTAGCGCACGCCCTGGCGGCCACCGCGCGGGAGGCCGAAATGGCTCTGCGACTCCGCGGACGGACCTAAGCGGAATCTCTGGCTGCCTGTTGTCCGGGACGCCGCACCCGCGTACGGGCCTGCCTTGGCTCCCGGCCCGGAGCCAAGAGGGCATGTGCCAGAGGTACGTCCCGTACGCGATGGTGCACGGCGAGTCGTACGTGACTGGGGACGTTCAGCGGTACGTCCCCTCCTCCTCGCGGAGGGGGGCAGCCGCGGTCAGACGGCGGGCTGCAGGACCGTGTGGTCGGCGGCGAGGGTCCGGAGTCGGTCGGCCACGGTGTCCGGGCCGAGTTCCGCGAGAGCCCACAGGGCACTGAGGCGGCGGCCGAAGGACCAGATGCCAGCGGTCGGCGGCCGGAACGGAGCCACGGCGATGTTCTGGGCGGTGAACGGGGCGGGGTTGAGATAGGTCATGCCGCCGGTCCCGCACAGATAGGTGCGGGCGCCGGTCGCGGCGGCCAGGTCGGCGAGCCGGACCGATCGGCCCTGCCGGGAGGGCAGGCGGCTGCTGGTGAGGACCTGGCCCCGCCAGCCGAGCAGGTCCAGCAGGACGCGGGTGGAGGTCTCGGCGACCGTTGCGGTCCGTCCGGTGGTGAAGGAGTCCAGCACCGGGGCCAGGGTCTCGGCGAGGGCGGGCCAGTGAGTGCTGACCCCATAGTGCTGCTGCAGCATCCCCGCGGTCCTGCGGCGGGCCAGGCCGGGGTCGTCGAGCACGGCGTCGCGGATGAGGGTGGGCCGACCGTTCGGCAGGCGGGTGGGGATGGTGAGCCATTGCTGATCGGTGGGGTCGTCGAGGTCCGCGAGGCGGGCTCGGTGCTGGTAGTCGCGGCGGGTGAACTGCACGTCGTCCAGGACGATCCAGTAGTCCGCCGCGAACAGCTTGGCCAGCATGGTCAGCCGGGGCAGGAAGTTCGGCTGGTGGATCGCGCACAGTCCGCCCGGCTGGGGCAGGTCACGAGATGAGTCGGCTGGTGAAGCCGTCGCGGATGAGGGATTCGTACGCGGCATGCACGTCCTCCGGGACCTCCTGCTCGATGGCGAATCCGAGCTTCGGATACTCGATGACCCGCTGGAGGTCGCCGACGAGCATGTCCAGGACGAGCCTCTCGTCGCCGATGGACTTCAAGTAGTCGTCGAACTCCAGCGGCTCCGATGCGCACAGGATCTCGACGTCGGGCCACAGCTTGCGGGCGGTCGCGAACGAGCGCCTTTCCATATAGGGCTTGGAGACCAGCAGCACGGTCTTCGGCCGGATCCCGGCGGCGGCGAGGACCTCACGCGAGAGCGTGATGTTCTGCCCGGTGTTGGACGCGTTCGGCTCCAGCAGAATCGCCTTGGCGGGGACGCCGAGGTCGATGGCGTGCTCGCGGAAGTGCACGGCCTCCCCGCGCGGGAAGACCTTGGCGGTGGTGGGACTGTTGCCGCCGGTGAAGACGAGGGTCGGGAAGAGCCCGGAGCGATACAGCTCGGCGGCATGGGCGGCCACGCCGAGGTCGTGACTGCCCAGCCCGATCGCCACGTCGACGGGCCGCAACTCGTGGCTCATCTGGTGGTAGTCCCAGATCAGCTTGGCTTGGCGCCACTGGTCCTCGGTGATGGTCTGCTGGTTGTCGCCCACGTCTGTGTTCTCCCTGGTCACCGTTGCCGGGGGCCGGTCGGCCCCTCGCTCATGGCCTTGATGCCCTCGATACTGCGCAGTTGGTGCACGAGTCCGTACTGCGCGGCTGTCCTGGCGGCCTGGTCGAGGACGAGGAGCCCATCATCCCGGGTTGCTGCGTCGGAGAGCAGGATGTGGCCATGAGCGGTGTCCAGTCGCACGCGTTGCATCGGTGATTCGGTGGTCCCGCTGTTGCGGGCGATGTCGATGAAGTGCAGGGCCTGGGTGAGATCGCCGGCGCCGCGTCGGGCGAGGGCGAGTTTCTGATGGGCCACCGACCAGTCGTCGGGTTCCTGGAGGTCTCCGAAGTCGCGGGTCGCGGCCTGCATGACGCGGGTCGCATAGTCGTGGTTGCCGTCCTTGCTCAGCGCGGTCCCCACCCACAGCCGTGCCCTTGCGCGGTCACGGCTCGAAAGCCGGTCATCGACGGCGAGGGTCTCGTAATTGCGGGCCGCGATCTCCAGTTTCCCGGACATCTCGGTGACCACGGCCAGGGACAGGTCGAGCTGGGCGACGCGGCGGGGGATGTCGAGCTGGGTGAAGACGGAGCGGGCGCCGGCATAGGAGTGCTGGGCGGAGAGCGGGCCGAGGACGACGCCCTGGTCGCGCTTGAGGTCGCCGAGCAAGGCGGTCGAACGGGCGAAGAGATACAGGCCCTTCTCATCCAGCTCGGGTGCCTTGAACCGGCCGAGCCACCGGGTCAGGAGGCTGTCGGCGAAGGGGAAGTTCTGCCGGGACAGGGCGACGACGACGCGGTCCAAGTCGTCGGCCCAGGACTCGTATTCCCAGGCCCGGGGCCCGGAGGTGGTGACGCGACGCCGGGCGGTGGTCGCGGCGCTGGTCATCTCGGACAGGAGCGTTTCGAAGCGAAGGTGGACGGCGGCGTCCGCGCGGCCGAGCGCGGTGTCGAGGATGGCCTGGGTGTCGGGTCTGGGCTCGGTGGCCGCGAGTTTGGACTCCCACTTGGAGACGGTCGCGACGGCCAGGCCGAGTTGCTGGGCGAAGGCCCGCACGCTCAGTCGCAGGGCGAGCCGCAGGGCCTTGGCCTCCAGGCCGGTCCAATGGTGCACGGTCGCCACGCGTCGCTCCCTTCCACCGGTCATCGAAGCACGGTCCGTGCAGTCGGCGGGACGGAAGTGGAACGGAAGTAGAACAGGCGGTGATTGGCCGGGAGTTAGGCATCGACCACGCTCAAGGGGTCATCACTTGTCGAGCCTTTTGGACGGTCTTCAGCATGGAACCCCTCACGGAGCATCGCCTGGTCAGCGGCCCGGTTGTTTACGGCTTCCTGCGGCTGGTGAAGGTGCCTGCGGCCCGGCAGGCGGCGCTGACCGCCTCGCTCGCCGAGTACTGCCGCATCCACGAACTGCAGCTGTCCGGCGTCTTCACTGACCGCGACGTGAGTCCCGGGCCCGACTCCGCGGCGTTCACCGGGCTGTTGGACGTGCTGGCCCTGCCGGACATCTATGGCGTGATCGCCCCGGCCATATCGCACCTGGGGCCGAAGACCATAGCTGCTGAGCGTGAGCGCCGGATCGAGGCGGCCGGCTCCCGGCTGCTGCTGGTCCGCCGCCCCCGCACCGCACATCCGCCCATCTCCCGCGGCGGCCCCGTCCGCCGCCGCAGTCCGGGAACCACCCGCGTCCTGGACTCCGAGTCATGAGGGCACGATGACCGAGACGATCCAGCGGTTCTTCGACGCCCGGCCCGAATCCATTGGCCAGGCACGAAAGTTCACCACGGACGCGTTGGTCGACTGGGGCTTTCAAGACCGCGCTGAGGACATCCGGGTCTGCGTCTCCGAGCTCGCCACCAATGCCCTGGTCCACGGGACCGTCGCCGGCCACGGGTTTCCTGGTCAAGCTGGATGTCGACGAGGACGAAGTACGCCTGGAAGTGCACGACAGCCGCCGCCAGCACCCCGCGGCTCGCCAGGCTGCCGACACGGACCTGTCCGGACGCGGCCTGACGTTGGTCAGCGTGCTCGCCGACGGCTGGGGCGTTTCAGGACCGCACCCCGTTCAGGAAGATCGTCTGGTTTTGCTTCAAGGCCACGGGAGGGACGACGTCATGCCCGTCACCCTCACCCCACAGGGGCCGGAACTGCGGCTGCTGGTCTCGCTCGCGTCCTGGACCTGGTCGGGCACCGGCCCGGACGGCCGCGAGGTCGCGAACATCCTGATCACCCACACCCCGGCCCTGACCGGCGACACCGTCGAGGCCCGGATGCGGCGGCTGTCGGACAGCCTCGGCTCCCTGACCGGCCCTCGGGAGGTCGTCCCGGAGCTCGACCGGTGTCTGCAGATCGTCGGCGACCAGGTGCTGATGCACCTCCCCGGCGCCTCCCGCAGGCTGCGGCTGCCCACCCGCAGGTCCTGGACCGAGCTGGTCGCCCGCAACGGCGAGGCCGTCCTCCTGCTCGGACTGGACCCGCTGCCGCAGCGCGCCGACGCCGCCCGGCTCGACAGCTACCTGGATGCCGCTCTTACGGCCGACCGGCTGCTGTTCGGACGCGCCCGCACCCGCTGAACCCTGGATCTTCCCGCACGGCCCCCGGACGGAACGGATGAGAGGGAACTGCCATGGAAACCTTCGAACGCGCCCGGCTGGACGCCTACTTCGCCCGGATCGCCACCCAGTTCGCCCCAGATGAGCAGACCGCCTCGTTCCTGGTCACGCACCTGCTGCCGGAGCGGCCCGCGTTCGTCCAGGCCGTCGCCGCGATGACCCGGCTCACCGCGGTGCTGCCCAAGCCGAAGTCCATCCACCCGGCCGCGAAGCGCGAGGTTGAGCCGACCGTCCCCGTCGACACCCTCACCCGCGAGATGTTCACCGAGCCCGATGACGCCCTGGACTACCTCGAGTCGAGGGCCGCGGGCGAGACGGTCTGCCTGCTGGACGTCGGCGGCTACTTCACCCCCACCCTCGCCGAGGTCCACAGCCGGTTCTCCGGCCGGATCGCCGGGGTGATCGAGGACACCGAGAACGGGCACCGCCGCTACGCGGACCTCGACAAACTGCCCTGCCCCGTCATCTCCGTCGCCCGGTCCCCGCTGAAGGACCCCGAGGACTTCCTCGTCGGCCAGTCCGTGGTCTTTTCCACCGAGGCCGTCATGCGCGGTCGCGGCGACATTCTCCACGGCCGCCCGGCCCTTGTGATCGGCTTTGGGAAGCTCGGCTCCTCGATCGCCCGGCTTCTGCAGGCTAAGGGCGTGCAGGTCACCGTCTTCGACATCGACCCCGTCCGCCGCACCCAGGCCCTGTCCCAGGGCTTCACCGTCGCCCGCGACCGCGAGACCGCCCTCACCGGCGCTGGCCTCGTGCTCTGCGCGACCGGCGCGATATCCCTGCGCGGCGAGGACTTCTCCCACCTGCGCAACGGCGCCTACGTCGCCACCGTTACTTCCAGCGAGGACGAACTCGACCTCGCAGGGCTCCCGGACGTCTACACCCGCACGATTGTCGGCGACCACGTCACCCGCTACCGGACCACCGGCCACTACTTCTATCTGGCGAACGGCGGCAATGCCGTCAACTTCATCCACGGCGCCAGCGTTGGGCCGTTCATCTTCCTGGTCCAAGCCGAGATCCTCGCCGCGATCAGGATGCTCACCCGCGAAGACCTCGCCCCCGGCATCCATGAGGTCCCCGCACCCGACCGCGAAGCCATCGCGGCGACGTGGCTCTCCTACTTCAACAGGTGATCACCATGCCCATCACGGCAGACCACATCCGCACCACCATCGCCGCCTACCTGGATCAGTACCCCGAGGACAAGCGCGAGCTCGGCGTCGTCCTTGGCCTGATCGACGACGGCGACGACCTCACCAGCCGCAAGACGCTACCCGGCCACGTCACCGTCGGCGCGATCCTCGTCGACCCCGACGGCCGCATCCTGCACATTCTCCACAACGCGACCCAGAAATGGCTCTTGCCTGGTGGCCATCTGGAGCCCTCCGACCAGACGCTCCTGCAGGCCGCTGGCCGCGAACTCGCCGAGGAGACCGGCATCCCGCCCCACGTGGTTACTCCGCACGGCGAGACCCCACTCCACATCGACATCCATCCCATCGACGCCAACCCCGCCAAGGACGAACCCGCCCACCAGCACTTCGACTTCCGGTTCCTCTTCCGTACCACCGCTGACATCGGCCAACTCCAGACCGAAGAGGTCTCCGACGCCGCCTGGCGCAACCTCGACCAGATCACCGACCCTCAACTCCGATCCCGCATCGCCGCAGCCCTGCACTGAACCATCACGGCCGACAGGCCGCTGCGGCCGCCCCTGAACACCGCACTGCCGCTGCAAGCCCGGACCGGAAACCACCTGGTCACGGGCTTGCTGCCTCAGACGCTGGATCCAGACGAGCCCTGACCGATCAAAAGGTGCCTGACCTGTCAAAGCTGCAAGGATTGAGACTGGCCTGCAACCTCATTGAGAGGGCTAGAGGTAGGGGAGTGGATCGCGGGTGTGCTGTGATCATATCCGGCTGGTCTCTGGGCGGGAGGCGCCGGGTTCCTCCTCGTTTGGGTAGTTGATTGCGTCGAGCCCGGGTCGACGGTCGCTGGGTTCGTTGGGCCTGCGGGGCTGGAGCCCGTGGCCGGGGAAATCGGGGGTGATGCGGCGGCCCGCCCGGCAGAATCGGGTGATCTACACGCCCTTGGGGGAGCTATGCAGGAACTCCGCTTCGACGACGACATCCGGTTCACCGTGGAAGTCAGCAGCGACCAGACGTGGCTGCGCCGCGCGCTGGGAGCCCACGAGCTGAGCATGCAGCTCGCCGTCGGGGTGTCGCCCTTCACCGAGGCCGGGAAGATCCTCGCCCTGGAGGCGGACCTGTTCGGCTTCGAGGCGACGGGGCAGCGCTCGCGGCTCGCCCGGACCACGGTGAACCTGGCGTACACCCCGAAGGTGACCGTCCACCGCGTGAACCTGTCGTTCCCGCTGACGTCGTTGCAGGTCCACGCGATCGAGGCGGGCCGTACTGGCGACGTACGGTTTGAGATCGACCTCAACGCGACGCTGCCGCAGGCGCCCGGCTACCCGGGGAGCGCCCAGGAGACGGCGCACATCACCATCGCCAAGAGCCGGTGGGAGCAGCAGCTCGCGCAGCTGGGGCCGTCTGCGGCGTTCGAGATGGCCGTGCCGTACCCGCTCGGTGATCCGGAGCGGGACGAGGTCGGCCGGACGCTGCGGGAGGCGCAGCGGCTGCTGATCGCGAACGAGGTGCGGGCGTCGATCCTGGAGGTCAGGCGGGCGCTGGAGTGGGTCCGGGAGAACGTCGACTGGGACAACCCCGGATCGAGGAAGCAGGCCAGCCAGTGCAACCAGACTGAGCGGTGGTGGCGGATCCAGGACGCCCTGTACAGCCAGACCTGCGGCGCCCTGCACAACGACGCGGTCACCAAGACCTTCAAGTACGACCGGGCCGAGGCGGAGACGCTCCTGGCGATGACCTCCGCACTGCTGCGGAACGTGCCCGGAACCAGCGCGTGACGGGGCGGCCCGGCACCCGCCCCGCGACCGAAACGAGGACCGCATGGCAATCGAGCACAACGGCATTGCAGGCCCCTACTTCGAGTACGACGGACTGCCCGTCCTGCACGCGGTGGACAAGGATCTGCCGCTGATCCATCCGTACGCCCCGGTGACACCGGGCCGCTACGTCACGCCCGGCGGCGGCCGGCTCACCATCCGCCCGGCCGAGATGCGCGCCCACAT
The DNA here is from genome assembly GCF_009916105.1 of Streptomyces sp. GC420. Classification (GTDB taxonomy): domain Bacteria; phylum Actinomycetota; class Actinomycetes; order Streptomycetales; family Streptomycetaceae; genus Streptomyces. The sequence continues at coordinate 7,746 of NZ_JAAAXQ010000144.1, forward strand.
CCGGATCACGCTGGACCACCTGGGCTGTCCCGCCCAGCTCACCGACGAGAAGAACGCCGCCTTCAAACGGCTCGCCCTGGCCGCCGAGGGCTACTGCGTGCAGTCCGGGTGCCGACACCGCGCCGCGTACGCGGACGGGGCGTACCGCATCTTCGAGGTACGCAACGGAAGCATCGCGCTCGCCGCGTTCGTGCGCGCCGCGCTCGCGATCGAGCTGGGGGACTTCGCTCCAGCGGACCGGCTCGTGCAGGAGGCCGAAGCACTGGCCGGGCCTGTCCGCCGGGAAGGCGAGGAGGACCAGGCCAGCGGCGGCTAGACGCCCCATGTCCGCCTGCCCCAGCGATACGGGCGAGCCTTAAGGAGGGTCGGTGCGGCGCCACGGGGGGAGCGCCGCACCTGCGACCAGCGTAGCGATCCACCCCATCTCCCCGGGCCCGCATGGGCGACCGGACGGTAGTCCTGCACTCTTGGCTCACCTCTTAAGCACGGCATGCGCCTCCTCCACTCACTCCGGCGTTTCGCAGGCGTCGTCGAGGTTCTGGGATGAGCCCGGGGCGGACCCTTTGGAGGGGAGCCGTAGAGCGGGGGACGTGAGCGTCGCGGGGGTGTTCTCAGCCCTCGTCGTCGGGGATGTCGTCGTCCTGGGCTGCTGTCATGTGGCAGACGTTGATACCTGCCTGGCAGCGGGAGGGGCCGATAGTGGCGTGCAGGCGGGTGAACAGGTCTGGGCGGATGAGCAGGTCCGCTTCCGCGACCAGGGGCAGGAGCGGTTCAAAGCCTCCGTCGTGGACGAGGTGCCCTCGCCACTGGCGGCCGGCGCGGACGGAAGGCGGCATATCGCGCAGCGCGGCTCGCAAGACGGAACGCTCCAGTGCGCCCGGGCCAAGTCCCCGGCAGGGAATGCAGGTCGAAGATCGCAATGTGGATGATCTGTCAGAAATGCCGCGCTGGCCAGCGTGAATGATCCAGGCGGAAGATCGTCGGTCCTACTTCTGGTGCAGGGTAGGGCTCCAGGGATCGTGGGCGGGGGGAGGGCCGTTTGCGACGGCCCGTACCGAGGATCGGCAATGGGATGTCGGTGACGGCTCGTAAGCTTATGGGTGTGCCGACGACCGACGCCTCCTCTCCGTACGCGACGGGTGGGGGCGGTGTCTGGCTCGAACACCGTTATGCGGCGACGCTGGTTGCCGCCCTGCTGACCGAGGATCCGATCAGCGAGCTCGGTGACGATGTCGTCCCGCACTCGGTGCGCCTGCAGGCCAGCTACATCAGTCCGATCGACGACGTTGTGGTGGAGGGCCGTACCCGCGACGGCCAGGTGCGGCGGGTGTCGATCGGGGTGCGCAGGAACCCGGACCTGACCACGAGCGATGAGAAGTCGGTTCCGTTGGTGCGGTCCTTCTTGCGGGTGGTGACCGAGCACTGGGACGAGGTGGGGGCGGGGCGTTGGCGGGTGGTGCTCGCGGTCGGTGTGTCGAGCACGGCTGTGCAGCAGACCGACGCGCTGGCCCGGATCGCGCGGTCCGTGTCCTCTGCGGACGGATTCCGGACCGCTGTCGAGCGTCCCGGGGTGGCCAAGACTGCGGTGCTGGCTCGTCTGAAGCATCTGGATGCCCTGGTTGTTGCGGCCTCCAAGGACGATGCGGCTCTCTCGCACGTCGACGCCGGTGAGTTGACCTGGCGGTGGCTGATGGCGTTGCGGGTACGGCATTTGCGCTTGGAGGGCGTGGACGAGTCCGACCGGACCACGGCCGTCTCCGCGTTGCGGCGCATCGTGGCCGATGAAGCGACGACGACAGCCGATGACGTCTTCGCTCGCCTGGCTGAGCGCTCCGGTGCCTGGGCCTCGTCTGCCGCGGCCCTGGACCAGGCGCTGGTGCGCCGCGAGCTCAGCGGCTTCCCGCTCGGCCGGCCCCCTTCCTACCGCCCGGCCTGGTCGGTGTTGGACGGCATGGCGCGTCGCCTGCGGGAAGGGACCCCACCGGACTTGCAGGCCGGCGATGTGCGGCTGGAACTGGACCGGAGCGAGGAGCGGGCGCGGCTCGCCGACACGATGAACCGGACTGGCCGGGCAGGCTCGGGACTGGTGGTGACGGGGGAGCCCGACGTCGGGAAGTCCGCTCTGACGATCCGAACCGCGAAACAGCTCACCGAGCACGGCGCGGCGGTGACCTGCCTGAGCCTGCGGGACCTTCCCGAGTCGGTGGCCCAGGTCGAACACCTGCTGGGCGGGCGCCCGTTGGCGGACGTGTTCGCGGCGGGAGAGACCAGGGAGGTCCGCCTGCTCGTGATCGACGGTGCAGAAGCCGTTCTGGAAGGCCGCCGCGAGTTGTTTCGGGAAGTCGCCACCGCTGCTTTCAGGGCCGGGCTCGGGGTGGTCGCCGTCACCCGCAACGACGGGTCTGCACGGGTGTGCGAGGTGATGCAAGCCGGTGCGTCACAAGCAGACCGCCCTGAAACGGTGGCCCAGCACCACGTACCCCGGCTCACCCTCGCCGAGCGCCGCCGCCTCGTCGAGACCTTCCAGACCTTGATCCGCTTCAGCGCCGACACACAAGCCGAGTGGCTGGTCGGCCGGCCGGGCCTGGTCGATGTCCTGCTGCGGGCCGGCACGGTCACCGAGACCAGCACACTGCTGTCTGAAGCCGATGTGTTCGGTGCCGTGTGGAACGGTCTCGTCCGAAACGACGAGGAGTACCTTCCCGGGGGTGTGTCACCGGACGACAGGGAGCATGCCGTACTCGCCGTCGCGTGCCGCGCGCTCAAGCTGCCGGACAGCGCACCCACCAGCGCAGGGGCCCTGCCGCGACTGCGATCCGATGCGGTGCTGCGCGCGCCGGCCAATCCTGCGTTCGCCGCAGGCGACGAGTTCGCTACCGACCTGATGCGCGACTTCGCCCTGTGCCGCCTGTTCCTCACCGCCGGCTGGGAACCCTTGAGGAAAGCCAAAGCACCCCGCTGGACCATCCGCGCGGTGCGGCTTGCCTGCCAGGTGAAGCTGCTGGCGGGGGACCCGGCGGCCGCCTGGCGCGAACTGTGCCACGAATTCCAGCAGTTCGGTGGGCAAGAGGGGCAGCGGTGGAAGGAAGTCCCGATGGAAGCACTCCTCACCCTCGGCGACGCCCAGAGTGCGATCGAAAGCGTCTGGGACGACCTGACCGCCGATGACCACCGCGGACTCAAGACCCTCCTGCGCCTCGCCGACCTGCGCTACGTCACCAGCACCATCGCGGATCCCTTCACCCTCGCACCAGTAGTAGCCCTGACCTACTGCACCGACCGTGACCTGGGACAGAACAACCGCTATTCACAAGGGATGGGCAAGACCATCCGCCATCTCGTGCTGGCGTGGCTGCGCGGCATGGCCCGCGACACCCAGCACCCCGACACACTGCGCCAGCAGGTACGCGACTACGTCCTCGCCATGCACCCGGAACACTACGACGACTTCGCCGTCGAGGCCCTGGCCACCCTGGGGCCTGACACCGACGAAGCCAGCGAACAGTGGCTGCGGGAAACTGCAGCCCAAGCCCCAGGACAGCTGGCGGCCGCCGTGGAGTCATTCGGCGCCATTCCCATGGCCCGGACCCATCCGCGGCTGCTCCTGGACCTCACCGAGGCCTACTACATCCACCAGCCCAGGCGAAGCCGCTGGGGTGGTGGGGGCCTGCACGACGACGGGATCCGCCGCCACAGCCGCCAGACCGGCTTCGGCCCGCCGTTCGCCGCCTGGCACTTCGGACCGTTCTACTGGCTTCTGCACAGCCTGACCGCCGACACCCTCGACATGATCAACCGGATGCTGGACCACGCAGCGACGTTCCGCGTCCGTGCCCCGCAGGACGAACCGGCTGCCCCGCCGCAGGGAATCAGCCTCGACATCCCCGGCATCGGACCCCGCTATTTCGTCGGGGACCGGCATGTATGGGGCTGGTACCGCGGCTCGACCGTCGGACCCCACCCGTGCATGAGCGCCCTGATGGCGGTCGAACGGTGCGCCGACAGCCTCATCGCAGCCGGGATCCCCTACGAGAAGGTCGTGCACCTGCTGCTGCGCGGCTGCAACAATCTCGCCATGGCCGGCCTGGTCGTCGGCCTACTCGTCCGCCGTCTCCACGACGCCGGGAACCTGCTGGACGTCTGGCTCACCTCGCCGGCCGTGTGGAGCCTGGAGACCTCAAGGACCAGCGCCGAAGGCCGTTTCCACGTGCGGGGAGCCGAGCCGGACGACGTGGTCGGTGCCCACCGGCGCACGACGACCCCGCGCGAAGCCGCCGCAGAACTGACCCAGCAGGCCATGATCACAGGCGACCAACAACGGCTGGACGCCCTCACTGGGATCGCCGACCGGTTGGTCGCCAATGCGCGCGCCGAACTCGGCGAGGACCCCGACGGGCAACTCACCAGGGTCCAGGGGCGGGCGTCGCTGCTGCGGCCTGAGAACCACCCCGCCTACCGAACCGCCGACAACAAGATCGTCCTGCAGTACACGCCTCCCGCCGAAGTCGCCGAGGGCTTCACCTCGCTCGCGGCCCAGGTGGCCGCCGGCAGCGAAGCCCTGCGCCTCCAGCACACCTACGGCGACGCGGAGATTCAGCCCGAACACTGGCCCACCGACTCGCTTCTCGCCGATCTCGAGCTCGCACGACAGATCACCGCCGATCCGCCCTCCTTCGGCACCCTGCACCCGCAGGACGCCCCGGCCGCCGTCGCGGCCGCCGCAGTCATCAGCCACGCACGCGGGCTGACCGTCGTCCCCGACGACGACCTGCGCTGGGCCGCCGACATCCTCCTCGACACCCCTACCACCGCGCCCGTCGACAGCGGGGACGACGAAACCTGGGTGGTATATCCGATGGCCGCCTCCGCCTCGGCCGCCCGCGCCCTCCCTTTCCTCCTCCTCGCCCCGTTCGACCACCTCGGCATCGCCCAGGACCGCATCGAGCGGACCGCCACCGCCCTGGCCGCGTGGCCGGACGGCATCCGCACTCTCTTCGCCGCCGGCTGCACCCCCGTGTGGGAAGCTCCCTGCGCGGAAGCGGACGAGACCACCCCCTGCCGACGCCACAAGCCTCTGTGGGCCGCCGTCCAAGCAGCTCTCGGCCACTGCCGCCTCGGCCCCTGGCAATACGGAAACCGCCTGCCGCAGTTCCTGCCACCCCCCTACACCGACACCCTGCCCACCGTCCCGCCCACCGACCTGCTCGTGAACCGGCTCGCCATGCCGATCGCCTGCACCGCCGCCGCCTGCCACACCGCCTGCCTGACCGAGCACGCCACCGCCCTGTTCCCGGCGCTGATGGACGCGCACCGCGACGGCACCGACCACTGGATGACCGAGGGCTACGCCGGATACAACAGCCCCGAACGCGAACTCGTCGTCCGCGCCCTCATCACCCTCGCCGCCGACGGCACCGAAGGACCCCTTACCGCGCATCTGCGATCGTTCGCCGCCAACGCCAACGCCCTGCAGCAACTGCTGAACGACGCCGCCACCCTGAGCACCTACGATCCTGAGTTGCGTGCCCTGCTCCCGGCCGTCTGGCCGCTGATCATGACCACCACGCTCGACGCCCTCGACGCGGGCGCCGACCTGGGCCGAGGAAGCGAACGATGGGCCGACTACGCCATCGCCGCCCTCCTGCCGACTCCGCAACCGCGCACTGCTGACCCTCGTTTCGACGAGACCCTCACCCGCGCGAACAGCGACTGGCTCGCGCCTGATGCCCTCGGTGAGGCGGCCGAACGATGGCTCGACCTGGCCCGCGGTGAACCCATGGCCGCCGACGCGCTGGCCCGCTTCGCCCGCACCGTCCCCTCCACCTGGCAGTGCGCCGCAGGCCTGGCGTGGCTGGAGCACATGATCGACGGCCGTTACGACGCTTTCGCCAACCACTGCTGGTACGTCACCCGCTGGCTGACCGAACTCCGCGAAACCGCCCTTCCCGACACCGCCACACTGAGCCGATGGCGCCGGATCGTCGACGGCCTCGCCGCATCCGGCGACCGAAAGGCTGTCGATCTACAACGCATCGACGAATAACCCCACCCAGGCTGCCTGGGCCGCCCCAACGCTGTGCCCCGGCCTGCCGGGCACGCCAGGAACCCCGCATGACGCCCCAGCCGCCAAGGCACCTGCCGTGACGGAGCAACCCAGCACCGCACCGGAAGATCACCAGGGGGCGGCAGCAGCCCCCTCGGCTGCCAGCCCGTTCGCCAGCAGCGCCTGCCACTGCCGGTCGGGATCATCATCCTTGCGCCGTGCGGCCAGCTCTTCCAGTGCCTGCCGGTCACCCGCGTCGGCAGCCTGCCGCGCGAAGCGCTCGGCCTCGACGAACTCACCTGCCTTTTCCAGACGTTCGGCGAGCATGCCCGGCGCCCACGCCAGAGCTTCGTCGTAGGCGCGCCGCAGCAAGGGCATGGCCTGCTCCCCGGCACGGTCCTGGGCCAGGCGGCGCAGGGTCCACGACCGCTGGCCGGCCGGTGCCTTCCAGGCAAGCTGCTCGGCCTCTTCCAGCAGGCCAGCCTTCTCGCGGCCTTTCACCAGCTTCCACAGCGGCGTGGTGTAGCCGCGGGCAGCGGCATGCAGGGCCCACTGGTCGGCTTCCTCCCGCCGCTCGGCCTGCTCGGCCCGTTCCATCAGCGTCCTCACGGCCTGCCCCACACGGGCAGCTGCCGCACGCTCCAGCAGCGCGCGGCGGACGTCGTCGGGGACGTTCTCGTCGTGCACAGCACGGTGCGCCTGCACCCACAGCGCCCACGGGGTGCCCCGCTCCACCTCACTGTCCAGCAGCGCTTGTGCCTCGTGGTCCTGCCCGCGCTCGTGCAGCCGCCGCAGCAGCTGCTCCAGCGCCCAGGAGTTCCCGGCCCGGGCGACCTGCCGGAGCGCGTCGTCGCCCGCCGCCGCGCCTTGCGTGGCGTCCAGCAGGGCCACCAGCTGGCGCAGTGCCCAGGTCTCCCCGGGCGGCATGGGCAGCACGGCAGGATTGAGGTAATCGAGCAGGGACCGAGGGCCCGCTTCGAAGTCGATGAGATCCACGCCCTCCTCCCGCTGCCGACGCCGGCGTTCGAAGACGCTGATCGCGTTTCCATACAGCCGCTCCGCGTCAGCCGTCCGCTCCTCGGCTTCGGCTTGCTCGGCGAGGTCCTTCAACGGGGTGGCCTCGCCCGCTGCGAAGGCCTCTCTGGCAGCCTCTTCCACCTCGGCCATCCCTGTCGCGAGAGCGGCCAGTTCCCCCATCGCGTGGCGGTCGCCCGCTGAGCGCAACGCCGCACGCGCACCGTCCAGGTCCCCGCGCTCACGCAGCTCGTCGGCGTAGGCGCGCAGGATGTCCGGATCACTGCACTGGGCGACCTCGGCATACCAGCGGGCGGCCTCCTCAGCCTCCCCGTCCAGCATCAGCGCACGGGCCAGGTGGAGCTGGGCGGTGGGACTGCCGCGGCCGGCGGCCTCTCGTACCAGCTGTTCGGCCTGCTCGTACTGCTCCTGCTCCAGCATCTGTTCCAGCAGTTCCTCCAGGACCTCGCCGTCCCCGGCGAGTGCGGTCTGCTCCTGCACGCGACGGGCTTCCTCAGCCCGCTGACGCTCCTGCCACAGCCAGGCCAGCTCCTGCCCCGCCTTCACATCCCCCAGGTCCAGCGCCCGCTGATACAGGCTGGCGGCCTCGGTATCACGCCAGCGTGCCTCTGCCGCCTGCCCTACCGCCCGCACGATGTGCGACTCGGGCAGATGCTCGCGCGCCGCAGCCCAGAACGAGGCCGGGGGAGCGGCATAGCGCCGTTCGATGCGGCCGATGTAGTCCATGTAGTCGGACAGCCGCCACCCGCCCCTGCCACCCGTTCCCGGGCGGCCCCGCACGCGGCTCAGCAGTCCACGCACTCCCTTGCTCGGCTGCTGCGTGTAGGCGAGAGCATCCTCAAGCCACTCCTCGCCGAGCGCGTCGTAGTCGTCGTCACCGAGGTAGCCCTCGGCGGCCGTCTGCAGAAAATCCCGCCCCACCAGCGCTGCCCCGCCCAGCCTGCTCGCGTCCATGGCCGCGCCGATCACCGCACGGGCCGCGGGCGGCGCCGTCCGGTAACGCTCGAGCAGAGCTGGAGCCCCTGCCATGTACTGGGCGAGCCGCCCGCCCACGGTATGGGCCAGAGCATCGGCCAACCGCACATCGTGGCCGCTCACCGTCCGCGCATCCTCCAGCTCCTGCGTCTCGAACGCAGCCGGTACGTACACGCCCTTGCCCTCGAGCAACGTCCGCGTCTGCGCGTGCCCAGAACTGCGGCCTGGGACCGCGGGCGCGGTCAGCCTGCTCCAGAATTCCGGCCAGACGGTCCCCAGAATGAGCACTGGCCCCCTCGTGCTGTCCTGCAGCAACGCCCGCAGACCAGCCGCCACCTGCTCAGCCAATGCGCCAGCCTGATCGCCGACATACTGCTGCAATTCGTTGAGCCAGATCGCGGTGCGCGCAGCTATCCCCTCCTGCAACGCGTTCGCCAGCGCCTGGGCGGGTGACGGATCGAGCGGATGCCACAGCCTCCACCCGGCCGGCAGCTCTGCCACCGCCTCCCAGCACGCCCTCGTCTTGCCCGAGGACGACTCACCGACCAGCACCACCATCCGGTTCGCGCCACCAGCGGCCTGGTCCACCACCGAACGCAGAACCTCATCGTGGGCACGCCGCACATACAGCGGCAACACCCCCGGCACCGCCGCCGTCACCTCGACCGGCCGGTGCACCTCCCACTCATCGAACGCCTCCTCATCCCTCAACTCGGCCACGAACCGGCCACGGACAGGCACCTCGCTCTCGAGCCTGTCCGCCACAGAACGGCCAGGACGTCCGCCGCGCCGCTGCCGCCGTTCCTCAACTGCCGCCTCCCACAACCTCACCCACCCTGCAGGAGCACCCGCACCACCCACCTGACGGGCCTGCTGGGAGAGACAGACGATCAGGAATTGCACCACTGGTTGCTGCGACGGCACAGACCGGCCCGCCAGCCAGTCACTCAACGAAGACGTACTCAGCACCATGGGCGGCTGCCGCAACCCGCCCTGACGCACCAACGCTGCGAGCGTGGGCGAACCTGCCCTCTCATACAGAGCCTTCAGCATGGCCGCGAAAGCCCGTACAGCCGTGCCCTGTACCACCGCGCCCCCTCCTGCACGTCCGCTCACCCCTGCACCGGAAAACCCGTCAGACGGGCCCTGGCCAGCGTAGACGCCGGACCGCCGCCATCCAGAACATCGCCGGAAACCTCCCGGACGAGCGCCAATAGGGCCACCAAGGACTCCGCCGCAGGAGCGGATCCCACACCCAAGGAGGCCCCACCCTTGTCCCACCACCTGATCGCCCTGCTCAACAGCCCTTTCATCACGACGTTGTTGGCCACGCACTCCCTTACCATCGCCGGACTCGCCCTCACCGCTGTATGCGCTCCGACGGCCCGCCGCCGGCAGGCGGCGCTCAAGGCACTGGCCGTGCTGCTTGGTCGTCCACCACGTCCCCGGATCTGAGCACGGCCCGTCTCGGCATGTGGCTCATGGCTCAGCCAACGGCCATGAGCCACACGTCCCCGGGCACCAAAGCAAAGTCCCCGCATGCCGGCCAAGGCGGGGCCCAAGCCCACAACCCCAAGTGCTGTCGCGCCGGCAGGCGCATCCTCCACCCGAAAGACAGCCACACTCAAAAACGACAACACCCAAAGCCAGCGATGAAACTGACACCCACCCAGTCCGGCGACAGCCGGACACCACCCATTCAAGCTCCCCGGCAGGGGAGCGCAGACAACTCAAATATCTGTGCAACCACCCCGTTATGACATCACCCGGCGCCGCCAGGCGCCGGTGGCCGACACCTCACCCTCCCCGCCAGGGGAGGGGCCTTGGCATTTCCCTTCGTCCTGCCGTCAGGCAGGACGGCATCCCTTTTGCTGAGCGGGCCGTCAGGCCCGCCAACTACCACAGAAACCAACCAAGTTGGCCCGCCAGGGCCAACCCGGTACCTGATACACAGTCGTGCCGCCAGGCACGACGACATTGGCCTAACGGGCCGTCAGGCCCGTAGTTGGCCGCCAGGCCAACTTAAGAGCCGACAGGC
>NZ_JAAAXQ010000145.1 GCF_009916105.1 Streptomyces sp. GC420
GTACGCGTCCTCAAAGAGAAGCGTACGGGGCCTTCCGGGGGTCCGTCCGGCGCTGCCGGCCCGGGCGTGAGCCCGTGCGCCGCACCTCCCGGCCGGGCTTTCGGCCGGGGGGTGCGGCCGGGAGGTGCGACCCGGGCTCCCCGGACACTGTCTGGGCAGGTGGGGGGCGGTCTGCGCGCTCCGTGCGACGGAGCGGACCGCGAGCGGGCCGCCCGCTTCGGGCGGCGCGGTCGTGCCGGGGCGCGGCGGCTGCCCGCCGCAAGCCGGCGCCAGGTGCCGCCCGCGCGCGGCCGCGTGCCGGAGCCCGGCCCCCGGCAGGGGCCGTGCCGCCCGCGCCGTCCCGTGCGGCCCTGCCTGCGGCGGCACGGCGCCGGCCCGCGCTGTGCGGCCCCGCGCCGGCGCCGGGGGTTTCGCGGCGGCCGTCCGTGTGTTCTTCGGTGCGTGCGGTCGGCAGTATCTGCCGCGGGATTGACAAACCGACTATGCTGTTTTTTTAATCGTCTTCGAGTCAGAAGCCGCGGCACGCCTCCGGCGCGGAAGCGGCAGTCCTTGCACGCAGTGATCCGCACGCAACCGAACAATGGGGGACAAGGCCGTGGACATCGAAGTTCTGGGTGCGCTGTCGGTACGTGAGCACGGCATCTCGGTCACGCCGACGGCGCCGAAACCGCGGCAGGTGCTCGCCCTGCTCGCTCTCCACGCCGATCAGGTGGTCCAGGTCTCCTCGCTGATCGAGGAGCTGTGGGACGACGAGCCGCCGCGCAGTGCCCGCACCACTTTGCAGACCTACGTCCTGCAGCTGAGGGAACTCATCGCCAAGGCGCTGGCCGAGGCCGGTGAGGAGCACGTCACCGCCAAGGACGTCCTGGTCACCCTCCCCGGCGGCTACCGCCTGGACACCCGCGGCGGCTTCATCGACTTCCGTGAATTCGAGCGGCGGGCCGGCGCGGGCTACCGGGCCATGGACGCCGAGGACTTCTCCGGCACCGCCCGCCGGCTGCGGGACGCCCTGGCGCTGTGGACCGGCCCCGCCCTCGCCGACGTCCAGGCCGGCAGCCGGACCGAGCTGGAGGTCAGCCGGCTGGAGGAGTCCCGGCTGTGCGCGCTGGACCAGCGCATCGATGCCGACCTGCGGCTCGGCCGCCACCGCGAACTGCTCTCCGAGCTGACCGTGCTCGTCAACCGGCACCGGCTGCACGAGAGCCTGCACGGCCAGTTCATGCTGGCGCTGCACCGCTCCGGCCGGCGCGGCGAGGCCCTGAGCGTGTACCAGCGGCTGCGCGCCACCCTCGTACGGGAGCTGGGGCTGGAGCCGTCGCCCGCACTCAGCCGGCTGCAGCGCTCCATCCTGGTGGCCCAGCCCGAGACCCTGGGGACGTCCGGCCCGCAGGCCGCGGGCCGGACGGTGGCCCGGGCGGGGTGACCCCCGCCCCGCCCGCACGGACCTGCCCGGTCCCGCGGCCCCTGTCGGCCGGAGAGCACGGCCCCGGGACAGGGGCCGCGTCCATGGCCCGCTCCCGTGGCCCGCTCCCGTGGCCCGCTCGGCTGGTCCGCGTCCCGGCACCCGGCCCGGGGCGCGGAAACGGCCGGTGCCCGCCCCGCGGCGCACCCCGGTCCTGCTTCCCGAAGGGACACGCGCTCTTCCTCCCCTCCGAAGAACGAGGAACGGCGTGCGGGAAAGAGGCCGCCGCGTACGCCTGCTGCGGCGTCCACGGCCGCCGCGTGGCCCGCCGCCGTCCGCCCCGGCCGCCGTCACAGCGGCGCCCGGCGGCAGGGGCGTTTGCGCGGGGCACGCGGCAAGGCACTGGCTGCCGGCGGCTGGGCATCGGACGCCTGCCCGCACGGTGCCCACCGCGCGCACCTCCGCGCGCGGCCCGCTCTGGCCCCGGGGCCGGGCCCGCGCCTCCGGGGGCGTGCCGCGCGCGGGGCGGCATCGGTGCGAGCAGCCCGGCCCGCCGCCCGGCGGGCCCCCAGCGCCCCGGGAGTCCTCCGTCCGAACGGTCAGGGGCGGATCGGACCGCGCACCCGCCGCCGGACATCGCCCGGAGAGCCGGCGGCAATCCCGGGACAGTGCTGCCGGCCGCCGGGTCCTGGCCGAACCGGAGTCCCCGGCGCCGGGGGGACACCGGCACGGCCGCGGCCGTGCCGGGGCCACGGCGGGGACGCGCGGCCCGGGGCCGGGCGCCGGGCCGCTCCTGGGCTCCCGACCGGTGCCAACGATCCCGCCGACCGCACCGGCCCCGCCGAACCCGGGGACCCGGCGGCCTCCGCCGATTCCGCCCGGCCGCCCGATGCCCGTGAACTCCCCGGCCGCCCCCGAGCACCGGCCGGACGCGGCACACCGACCCGACCGGCCGGACCCTGCACGCCGACCGAACCGACCGAACCGACCGAACCGACTGAGCCCCGCGAACCCCGCGAACCCCGTGAGTCCCGTGAGTCCCGTAAGAGGAACCGCACATGACACTGCTGCACGACGAGGAACTGGCCACGGCCTTCGACCACGCGGCCCGCAGCTATGACCACCTGGTCGCCGCGAACCCCGGCTACCACTCCCACCTCCGGCGCTCCGCCCGCCGGCTGGGCCTGCCCGCGCGCGGCGCCGGCCTGCGACTGCTCGACCTCGGCTGCGGCACCGGCGCCTCGACCGCGGCCCTGCTGCGTGCGGCCCCGCTGGCCGAGATCACGGCCGTCGACTCCTCGGCGGGCATGCTGGAGCGGGCCGCGGCCAAACGCTGGCCACCCGGCGTACGGTTCGTGCACGCGCCGGCCGAACGCCTCGCCGAAGCCGGGGTGAGCGGCCCTTTCGACGCCGCCTTCGCCGCCTACCTGTTCCGCAACGTCACCGACCCCGACGCCGTACTCACCGCCGTACGCGCCCTGCTGACACCCGGCGGCAGGCTCGCCGTGCACGAGTACACCCTGAGCGGCCGACCGTTCGACCGGCTGGTGTGGACCGCGGTGTGCCGGGCCGTCGTCGTACCCGCCGGCACCCTCACCGGCGACCGGGAGCTCTACCGCCACCTCTGGCGCAGCGTCGTCGGCTTCGACACCGCGGGCGAGTTCGCCGCCCGTGTCCGCCGGGCCGGCTTCGACCGGGTGCGCGTCGCACCGATGCCGGGCTGGCAGACCGGCATCGTGCACACCGTCGTCGGCCGCGCCACGGCGGCGGGAGGCGCCGCATGACCCCCGCCCGCCCCGTGAACGGAAGCGGCACGGCGCCGCGCAGAGGCAGGGACCGGCGGGCGAGAATCCTGCCCGCGCCGCCCGGCACCGACCGGATCACGGGCGTGCCGCGCCGCGCGGCGGTGGCCGGCGGCGGGATCGCCGGCCTGGCCGCGGCGACGGCGCTCGCCGAGCGCGGCGTCCGGGTCACCCTCTACGAGCGCGGGGCCGCGCTGGGCGGACGCCTCGCCGGGTGGCCGGTACGGCTGGCCGACGGCTCCGAGGCCACCATGAGCCGCGGCTTCCACGCCTTCTTCCGCCAGTACTACAACCTGCGGGGGCTGCTGCGGCGTGCGGACCCGTCCCTGTCCATGCTCACCCCGCTGCCCGACTACCCGCTCCAGCACGGCGGCGGACTGCGTGACAGCTTCGCGCACGTGCCCCGCACCCCGCCGTGGAGCGCGCTCGGCTTCGTCGCCCTCAGCCCTTCCTTCGGCTGGGCCGACCTGGCACGGATGAACCCGGTGGCGGCGCTGCCCCTGCTGGACGTTCGGGTGCCGGAGGTGTACGAGCGCCTGGACTCGACCAGCGCGCGGGACTTCCTGGCCGCCATCAACTTCCCCTCGGCCGCCCAGCACCTGGCCTTCGAGGTGTTCTCCCGGAGTTTCTTCGCCGACCCCGGCGAGCTCTCGGCGGCCGAGCTGGTGCTGATGTTCCACATCTACTTTCTCGGCTCCAGCGAGGGCCTGCTCTTCGACGTGCCCGACGAGCCCTACCCGCAGGCGTTGTGGGAGCCGTTGGCCCGTTATTTGCGGCAGCACGGGGTGGAGATCCGCTGCGGTACCCCGGTCGAGGGCGTGGACCCCGCCGTGGACGGCGGTGTGGAGATCACGGCCGGCGGCAGGTCCGAGCCCTACGACGCCGCGGTGCTGGCGCTCGACACGGCGGGGCTGCGCCGGGTGGTCGCGGCCTCGCCCGGACTCGGTGACGAGGCCTGGCGTGCCCGCATCGAGGGCCTGCGCACCACTCCCCCGTTCCTGGTGTCACGCCTCTGGCTCGACCGTCCGGTCGCGCCCGGCCGCCCCGGGTTCCTCGGCACCAGCGGTTTCGGTCCGCTGGACAACGTCAGCGTGCTGGAGCGCTGGGAGGGTGAGGCGGCACGCTGGGCGGCACGCACCGGCGGTTCCGTCATCGAGCTGCACGCCTATGCCGTCGGCCCCGGCGCGGACCGCGGCGCGGAACAGGAGCGGCTCGCGGAGGAGTTGCGCCGCGTCTACCCGGAGACCCGGGAAGCCCGCCCGGTCGACGTACGCCACGAGTGGCACGCCGACTGCCCGATGTTCCCGGTCGGCGGTTTCAGGGACCGGCCCGCCGTGCGCACCCCGCACCCCGCCGTGACCCTCGCCGGGGACCTGGTGCGCACCGACCTGCCGGTCGCCCTGATGGAACGGGCCGCCACGACGGGCTTCCAGGCGGCGAACGCCCTGCTGGAGTGCTGGGGGGTACGCGGCCAGACCCTGTGGACCGTCCCTGACCGCGGACGGTCCGCACCGTTGCGGGCACTGGCGAGGCTGGGCGCGTACTGACACCCCCGGAACGCGGGAAGGCCGTCCCGACGCCGGCCTGCGCGAGTCGGGTGCCGGGCCCGGTGAGGGCCAGGAGCGCCCGCTCGTTCCTCCCCGCCGGTCAAGGCCGCACGCGCGGGCCGCCGTTCGTCACCCACGGCAAGCGGGACCGGACTGGACTTGGATCCCCCGTCCCGGATCACCCCCCGGTCCGGAATACTGGGCGCACGGCATTCGTCGTCCTCATGACCTTGCCCGGTCTGGTCATTCTGCTGACCGTCGTGGCCTTCGCAGATCAGCTGCTTCTCCGTGCCGGGCGGGCCGGACTGCTGCCATGGCGGAACAGCGTCCGGCAGGGCCAGATATCGGCGACCGGGTTCGAGCAGCTCCATGCGAGCTTTTCGCCCGGGAAGGAGAACGAGCTCAAGGAGCGGCAGTCGGCACTGGTGATGCGGGACGACGAGGAAGACGGCGCGCCGCCCAACCGGACAAGGGTGGACCTGGAAGCGGGGATCGCGGTCGTACGTATGCCACAGGCCGGCCAGTAGATCCATGGCCGCGGTGGCGGAGATACTGGAAAGCGTCCGAAGGCTTGTTCCGCTGACCGGTGAGGGCGTTGCGGCGGAGTTCGCGGCGCAGGGCTGGGAAGCCGGGGGTCGGCCGAGGAACGGCTTCGAAACATCCTGGGCCAAGGATGACGTCAGAGGCTGGATCCACCCGTACCGAGGCGGCGTCCGGGTCGAGTTCACCGTCTGGCTGCGGGACGTGGACGAGGAGACGGGCTGCTTCGAGGACCTGGAGGCGGTCTACGGGGAGGGCGAGCGAGCCCTGACCGGCTTCCTCCCGGAGATCGAGTCGTCCGCGCTCGCTGCCCACCTGATCGAGGCCGAGGGCACACCTGACGACGCGGACGAGTTCATCCCGTGCAGGAAGTGGATTCTGGACGACCGACTGCTGGTCACTGGTGTCGTCCAGGAGGACACGGATCTCCCGGTCCGGGTTGTCGTCGCGTGGGAAGAGCGATCGTCAGCCTCCGCCGGAGCCCTGTCCATCGGTCCGGTCCCTGACCCTTGATGCAGGCGGACCGCCCCGCACGGCTGTCCCAGGTCATCGAGACCGTCACCGCCGGCCGGCGCGCAGGTCCCGGATGTA
Organism: Streptomyces sp. GC420; assembly: GCF_009916105.1. Lineage (GTDB taxonomy): Bacteria > Actinomycetota > Actinomycetes > Streptomycetales > Streptomycetaceae > Streptomyces. Next base: position 5,883 of record NZ_JAAAXQ010000145.1, read on the forward strand.
CCAGTCGAGCCGTGTCCCGTCCTCGCCGTGCGTGTGCTGGGGGTGTTGGGGAGTGCGCGGGTGGTGTGGTCGGCGTGAGCGGGAGATCGACACGACCATCGCTCAAGGCTCGATCACCGAGGATTCCGAGGGGCGCCTGACCATCACGGCCGCGGGCAGGGCGTTCTACGCCAAGGCCGCGGCCCTCCAGGACGAGTTGCGGGCGGAACGGCACTCGGGCATCTCCGACGAGGAGTACCTGACCACCCTCAAAGTGCTGCAGCGATTCATCCACAACACGGGCGTGCGTGCCTGGCACCACTGAGACCGACCGGCAACAGGCGCCGGGAGGTCGCAGGGGCATCACAACGGCAACGGGCCCACTTGATCATGAAGTTCTATACGCTCAGCAATCACAAACGACGGCTTGGCGCGCTGCCACAGCCTGCTTGAACCCTCCCGGCTGGGGCGCAAGGTAGATCCATGACTTGGACAGGCCCACAGAGGATTCGTGTAGGAGCCGGCCATCAGATCCCACAACACCTGCTGAGCGGCGACGATCTCCCCGGCCGGGTGGGTGGCCAGCAGCGAGGTCGCCCGGCGGGCGACCGCTTCTCCGTCGTTCGGGTCGGACGCCCGGTTGCGGGCCGCCTCGATGAGCCGCCAGAACCGCTGCTTGTTCATGGCGGCAGAGCTGCCACCCGGTGCTGACACCACGCCGGTTCGGTGACCAGCCGGGTGGCGGGCTCGTCGTGGCGGCCGGTCGCCGCGAATCGTCCCCGGAGCACGGACGCTCAGCGGCGGGCGAGGTGCCTTCCTCCGCCGCCGGGACGAGCCATGCCGTAGTACTGGAAGATCGTCTGTTCGTACTCGACAGGCAGTACGCCGTCCATGCTGATCGACGGCGCCTTCCTCACGGTCCCCTTCTCGTAGGGGACCTTGAGATAGTCCGGGCCGACGACCGCATCGTCGACCGGCACGAACACCAGACGCTGGCGGGTGGGCAGTCCGGTCTTCACGGTGGCCATGGCCGGTTCGTCGGTGGCGGTGTCCACATAGACCGCTTCCAGCGCGCCGATCTTGTGCCCCTTGGAGTCGACGACGTTGTGGTCCCGCCACTCACGAATGTCCGCTGGCTGAATCATACGATCCGCTTCCTGTTCTGGTCCTGTCCTGTGGACCGTCCGGGGCCAGGACATGAGCCCTGGGCACTCCTTGCAGGTCCAGCGTCCCCCCGTAAGCCGACGATTGCCACGCGGCAGCGTTGGGGGGGCGGCGCCCGCCGTGTCAGGCGTCGTCCGCATACGGACGGTCGTCGTCGGGGTACCTGCTGCTGGAGAGCCACGTCCGCACGTGCCCGGCGGCGTGCGTGGTGTCCACGGTGAGCTGCAGCAGCGTTCCGTCTTCGCCCGCCGGATAGCTGCGCTGCTCGGTGGCGGCGAAGGACCGGCGGAGGACCTCCGCGACACGCCGGGCGGTCTCGGGGTTCCGCGCGACGATGCGGACCTCGGCGTGTCCTTCGGCCGGCATGCGTTCCTGGTCTGTCATTGCGTCGTCGTTCCCTTCGGGCCGGGCGCGCTGCCGGCGCGTCGGCGTCACCGTCGGCTGTCTTCCGCGGGGCACGGCCGGGGCACTCGTGGTTTCCGGCCCGGTGGCCACGGCCGTCCTTACCTCCGCCGGTCGGGCGCCCGGACGGCCACGGGTTTCAGCAGCCGGAGCATCGGTTGCGATGTCGGGGTGCCGCCGCCCTCGCGCTCCCCCGCGTCCTCCCGGGTCTGGGCATCGGCAACCGCCCTCGTCGCCTCCTCGTCGGCCATCAGCGCGCTCGCGGTGCTCAGGTTGCCCTCGGTGGCCGCGGCGGACATCAGCCGTCCGGCCGACGCCGGACCGGTTTCCGGCGGAATCACCAGCAGGTCCCAGCGGCCGGCGGTGTAGCCGAGGAGTATCAGTTTGTGCGGGTCCTGTTCGTCCGCGAACCAGCCGACGTGCACGGTGTGCCCGGTGACGGGGACCTTGCGCGGGATGACCGGCCAGTGTGCCGGGTTCACCGTGACGCGGGTGATGCGTCCCCAGAGACCGTCCAGAGCGTCCGTCAGTGCCGGAAGTTCACGGGTGAGGTCACGGGAGCGGGGCCACCACGCACCGTCCAGCCGGCCGGGGACCCCGTTCGCCGGCGTCAGGGACAGGCGGGCCGGCGGTGCGGGATCGCCCTCGCGGGGCGTCGTACTGTCGATGCTGGTCAAGGTCATGGTGTGGACCTGCCCCCGGGCTCGTCAGCGACGGCCCGGCATTTGGTGATCACCAGAAACGACACCGGCGTGGAGGCGGGTGTGCGAAGTGCTCCCGGTACTTGCACTCTACTCCGCTCCATTGCCGCAACCGACGTGCGATCAGCCATTCTGCGTTGTCGCGACGCCGTGTGCCGTGCACGGTGAAGGCGCCTGGGAGCCGGCGCGGCGGCGGTGACGACAGGTCACCGTGAGGCTGGAGACCGCTCACTCCCGCCAGGGCCGGAACCCGTCCCGAGTCGCCCGCGGCGGGCACCGGGGCGGCCGGGCGCGGACGCCTGACGCCGCCGGACCCGGGTCAGGTACCCGGCGGCGCACCGGGGCGGCCTTCACGGCGGTCAGCTGGGGAACCTGCCGGTGCTGCGCAGGTGCCGGCGCCGTTCGGCGTACGCCAGGTCGTCGCGCCACAGCCGGCCCGCCGCCGCACGCATCAGCGGGCGCAGCACGGGGGCCGACGCACGGGCGAGGGCGAAGCCGGGGCGGTCGGAGGTGGCCACGACGGCCTCGACGACGGCGGTCCGGGGGGCGCCGGAGGCGTCGGGGGCCAGGGGCGTGGCATGGGTCTCCACGACGGAGCCGGTGCCCTCGCCCTGGGTGATGTGCATGACGACGGTACGTGGCTCGGGCGCCGTGAACACGGCACGGACCGGGACGACGGCGCGGCCCGCGACCTTGAACGAGACGTCGACGGCGAACCCGTCGTCCGCCGCCTCCGCTCCGGCTCCCGGTGCCCGCACGACCCGCAGGTCCACGAAGGAGTACGGGTGGAACCAGGCGCCGTGCCAGGGGTCGAGGCGGTTGGCGACGACGTCCTCGGGCTCGCATACGCCGATCCCCGTATAGACGGCGGCGACCGCGCCGGTGAGGGCGGGGCGTGCGGGGACGACCGGCCGGTCCAGCGGTTCCTCACCGCCCACCGTGTCGAGCCTCACCCACACCAGCACCCCGTCGTCGTAAGCGGGGAAGGGCTCCCAGCCCGCGAAGGGCCCGCCGTCCAGGGCCAGACCGTGCCAGTGGCAGATCACCTTCCCGCAGCGGACGGGGCTGTCCTTCAGCGGGGCTCCGAGGTGCGGGCAGACGCCGGGGCCCGCGCGCAGCCGTCCTCCGGCGTCGCGCCAGGCGATGACCTCGGTGCCGGCGACGGTGCGGCCCAGGGGGTGCCCGCCGCGCACCTCGCGGCTCGCGCCGAGCACGTACCAGTTGCCGGAGGGCCGTGCGGCGGCGCGTTTGAGTGCCTCGGCGATGACGGCGGGCCGCGCCTCGCGCCAGGTGGGCCGCTGGTCCTCCCAGCGTTCGGGGCGGCGCAGTCGCAGCGGGGACGTCCAGCCCCGCCGCCGGGGGCGGCCGGTCATGCCACGCTCTCCTTCGCAGTGAGGTGTGCCGTGCCCGGCGAGGGGCGGGCACCGCGGGGTTCCGACCGGGCGCGCAGCCGGGCCCCGGCCACGCGGCCCAGGCCGTCCAGGGCGACCGCCGCCCTGCGGCGGCGCGGCACGACGGCCCTGTGGTGCAGTACGGCGTATCCGTCGGCCTCGATGGCGTCGAGGATCCCTCCGTAGAGGACGAACGCGGTGCGCACGCACGGCCGGGAGACGGGGTCGAGCATGTCCAGGCCGGCGGCGGCCTCCCGGTAGACGCCTCGCGTCAGGTCGGCGGCGGCGGAGAGGGCCGCGCGGATCCGCGGGTCGCGGTTGCCGGTGTCGTGGCTCCACTGGAGCAGTTCGCGGTCGACGCCGTGCGCGGCGAGCAGGTCGGCCGGGAGGTAGACACGGCCGCGGTCGAGGTCCTCGCCCACGTCCCGCAGGAAGTTGGTCAGCTGGAATGCCACTCCTAGCGCGGCCGCGTGCGGGGCCGCCTCCTCGCGGGGCACGACGGTGCCGAGCACCGGCAGCATCTGAAGGCCGATCACGGCCGCGGAACCGTGCATGTACGCCATCAGGTCGCCGTAGGTGGCGTAGTCGGTGACGTGCAGGTCGCTGCGCATGGAGTCCATGAAGTCCTGGAACAGCCGGTGCTCGATGCCGTACACGGCGGCGGTGTGCGCGAGTGCGCGGACCACCGGCTCCTCGCCGCCGCCGTCGCGCAGCCCCGCCTCCAGCCGGTCCTGGAGGGTGCGCAGGGCGCGGGCGCGGATGCGGGGCGCCACGGGGGCGGATCGGTCGTCCACGATGTCGTCGGCCCAGCGTGCGAAGCCGTAGAGGGCGTGGACGGCGGGGCGCCGGGCGACGGGCAGCAGGCGGGTGGCGAGGAAGTAGGTCCTGCCGTGCCGGGCGTTGAGCCGCCGGCACGCGAGGTAGGCATCGCGCAGGTCCTGGTCGGCGATTCCCGCCGCGTCGAGTTCACGCCGAGTCATGACACCGGGCCTCTCAGGGATTCGGGGTGGGCGTTCCCCGGGTTCGCGATCGTCGAAGGGCTCGCGGTCGGGGAGCCGGCGGTCGGGGAGCCCGCGGTCCCCGGACCGCCGGCCGGAGACTCGTCGGCCGGGAACTGGTCGGCCTGGGACTGGTCGGCCTGGGACTGCGCGGCCCGCGCAGGGGTGGTGCGGGTGGCCCGGGTACGGATGGTCCGGGTGCGCGTGGTCCGGGTGCGGGTGATCCGTTTCCGTGCGCTCGCTCCGGCTCCGCCGGCCGGGCCCGTCACCCGGGCCGCCGCGAGCTTGCCGGAGATCAGCACGGTCGGTACGCCGACACCGGGGGTGGTCCCGCAGCCGGCCAGCACCGCGTTGTCGACGCCTCGTACCAGGTTGCGCGGGCGGAACGGGCCCGTCTGGGCGAAGGTATGGGCGGCGGAGAACGGGGTGCCCGCCGCGTGGCCCTGCGCCGCCCAGTCGGCCGGGGTCACCAGGCATTCCTCCTCGATGGCGGCCCCGATGCCGTCCAGGCCCCGGCGTTCGAGTTCGGCGAGCAGCCGGTCGCGGTAGCGCGGGCCGAGGTCGCGCCACTCGTGGGCGCCCGGCCCGATGTCGGTGTTGGGGCAGGGCGCGAGGATGTAGTGCAGGTGATGCCCGGGGGGTGCGAGGGACGGGTCGTGCGTGGTGGGCCGGGTGATCAGCAGGGAGGGGTCGCTCATCGGCCTTCCGTCGCGGGTCAGTTCCCGGAAGGTGCTCTTCCAGGCTGCGCCGAAGGAGATCGTGTGGTGGGCCAGCCGGTCCCAGGTGCGGTCGGTCCCGGCGTGCAGGACGACGGCCGACGGCGAGTGGCGCAGCGCGAGGGGACGCCGCGGGGCGTGCCCGAGGAGGCGGTACACCACGGGCAGGTCGGGGGTGAGTACGACGGCGTCGCAGGGGACTCGTTCACCGCGGGCGGTGTGCACCGCGGTGACGCGGCCGAGGGAACGCTCCAGCCGCGTCGCCTCGCTGTTCCAGCGGAACTCGGCTCCGGCCCGCTCGGCCGCCGCGGCCATCGCGCGGGGCAGTGCGTGCATGCCGCCGCGGGGGAAGTACACCCCGGCCACCGTGTCCATGTACGCGATCACGGCGTAGGCCGCGAGGGCACGGGCCGGGGGCACACCGGCGTACAGCGCCTGGAAGGAGAAGACACGGCGCAGGCGCTCGTCGGACAGGAAGCGTCCGATCTGCGCGTCGAGCCGCCCGAAGCCGCGCAGACCCGCGAGCCGGGCGAGGTCCGGGTGCAGCAGTTGGAGCGGCGAGTCGAAGTTGGCGTCGATGAAGCGGGAGCGCTGAGCGGTGTAGAGGTCTTCGAGCCACTGGCGCAGACGCCGGTAACCGGCGGCCTCACGGGGACCGGCGAAGCGGTTGATCTCGGCCTCCATCGCCTCCGCGCCGGTGTGGACGTCAAGGCTGCCCCCGTCGGCGAACTCCGCGCGGTAGGCCGGGTGCAGGCCGACGAGTTCGACGTTTCCGGCGAGGGACTCGCCCACGGCGGCGAATGCCTCGTCGATGAGGTCGGGCATGGTCAGCACGGTCGGCCCTGTGTCCATGCGGTAGCCGCCGCGTTCGAGCAGCCCGGCCCGGCCGCCCGGCAGGCCGTCGCGCTCCACGACGGTGACGCGCCGCCCGGCGCCCAGCAGGTGCAGGGCGGCCGAGAGGCCCGACAGGCCGGCTCCGACCACCACCACGTGGTCGGTGGGGCCCTTGAGCGTCTTCACCGGCGGCCTCCTTCGACGACCGCGACCGGTTTCGGCAGCGGCCGGGTGGTGCGGGACGGGGCACTGTGGCCGGGGCGCGGATCGGGCCGGTCGTCCGGCGGGGCAGTGCGTACGCCCGCGGCCCGCGCGAACATCGCGGCGAGTTCCCGGTGGGCGGCCGATTCGAGGACGGCTCCCGCCAGGTGCCGCGTACTGTGGTCGAGCAGCCGGCCGATCTTGGCCTCGACGAGATCGCGGGCACCGGTCCGCAGCAGCACGGACCGCAGCCGGGCGAGACCCTCGGGCGTGAGGCCGGGGTCACCGAGGCCGGCGGCGAGGGTGTCGAGGGCGTCCTGGTCGCCCGTCTCCCGGGCGCGGGCCCTTGCGACGGCGACCAGGTAGGTGGGTTTGCCCTCCCGCAGGTCGTCGCCGGCGGGTTTGCCGGTCTGTTCGGGGTCGCCGAAGACGCCGAGGAGGTCGTCCCGGAGCTGGAAGGCGATACCGGCGCAGCGGCCGGCGGAGCACAGGGCGCGCACGGTCCGGTCGTCGGCGCCTGCGAGCGCGGCACCCAGCGCGAGCGGCCGCTCAACGGTGTAGAGCGCGGTCTTGAGGCAGGCGACGCGGACGGCCGTGGTGAGTGATTCGTCGGCGCCGGCCTGGGCGTGCAGGTCGAGGTACTGGCCGCCGACCATCTCGGTGCGCATGGCCCGCCAGTGTGCGCGTACCGCCCGGCGGGTGGCCGCGTCGAGGACGGCGGGCCCCGCCGGGCCGGGCTCGTCCTGCCCCGCGGGTCCCGGGCCGTCGTTGGCGACATGCCCGGGACCCGCACGGTCCTGACCCGTGTGGTGCGGTGCCGCGTGATGCGGTCCCGTGTGGTGCGGTTCCGCGTGGTCCGGCCCGGTGGGTCCGGGGTGGTCAAGCTCCGCCTCGGCGACCAGGTCGTCCGCCCAGACGAGCGCCAGGTCTCCGGCGAGTACGGCCGCTGCCCTGCCGTACGCCGCCGCGGAGCCGCGCAGACCTGCCTGGGCGTGGCGGGCGGCGAAGTCCGTGTGGACGGACGGCGCTCCGCGGCGCAGTGACGAACCGTCCATCATGTCGTCGTGGACCAGGGCACCGGTCTGGAGGAGTTCCAGGGCGGCGGCGAGCCGCAGGGCGGTCCTGGCCCGCGGCCCGTGCCCGGAGCCGCCGCAGGCCCGCCACGCCCACCAGGCGAAGGCGGGCCGCAGCCGCTTGCCGCCCCGCAGGGTGAAACTGACGACCCGTTCGGCGATGTCGCGCCCGAACGTCCCGTCCGTGGCGTCCGCCTCCTCGAGCCGCCGGGTCAGGTACTCCCGCAGCGTGTCCTCCACGGCGCCGGGCACGTCTCTGTCGACTCCGGTGTGCGGCAGCCCGGCGCAGGGCCCCGGCGGTCCGGCCGCCGCGGGGCCCGGGCGCGAACGGGCCGGGGCATGTTCCATCGCACCAATGGGGCGCATTGCGCATCCTCTCGTCGCGTCCGTGGACGACGTGTCTCCACGTATTCCCGTTTGACGCCCGTTGCGGATGCAGTGGTCCCAACGGCGGTACGCGGGTAGCCCGTAAGCGGCTGTTCCTTCCGCACCCGGCGTCATACGCGGAGCCCCGCACCGGGCCCTCTCCCCCGCCGACGGCGCGGACCACACGACAGCAAGCGCCGCTCGGCGGCCCACGAGGGCCCGCGGAGAGCCCGCCCGCCGCCTGTCGGGCGGAGACGGGCCGACGGGCCGACGCCCGGCCGCGCGCAGGCAGGTGTGCCGGCAGCCGCCGGACAGGGCCCGCGCCTCCCACACCGGCCCCGCACGCCGGGCAGAGCCGCTCGGCGGCCCACGAGGGCCCGCGGAGAGCCCGCCCGCCGCCTGTCGGGCGGAGACGGGCCGACGGGCCGACGCCCGGCCGCGCGCAAGGTCCGCGGCCAGCTCCCGCGCCGCCCGCGCCCCGGAGGCCAGCGCCCCCTGGACCGAGCCGGTGGCCCGGTGGTCGCCGCACACACGGCGGCCGGGCGCGAAGCGTGTGGTGCGGCTCAGCGGTTGCGGCGGGGGCATGGCGGGCAGGGCCTCGCGCACGGTGCGGGACGTGAGCGCGGTCCAGCCGCCGGTGTCCGTGCCGCAGGCCTCGGCGAGCGCGGTCCTGGGGCCGGGCTCGCGGCCCGGCCGGTCCTCGCCGAGCACGGACGTGGCGATCAGCGCGTGGCCCGCCGGGGCACAGCCGGGCACGACCTCGCCGAGCACCACCGTGTCGAGGAACCGGCGCCGGGTGTCCAGGAGCAGTGCGGGTTCGCGCAGGGGTGGGGTGTCCGCGGCGTGGTAGTACGTCGTAACCGTGCGGTACCCGGGCACGGTGAGCCCGGGCAGCAGTTCCGCGGCCGCCGTCGGACCTGTCGCCACGACGACGGCCCCGGCCGCGATCTCGGGGCCGTCGGCCAGCAGGGCACCGGCTCGGTGAGCCGGTCGACCGGCTCACCGAGCCGGACGGTGCCGGGCGGCAGACCGGCCGCCGGCTCGGCCGGGACGGCGCCGATCCCGGCGGAGGGCAGGCACAGCGTGCCACGGGCATGCTGCGCCATACGAGGTGGAAGAACCGGCTCGACGTCTCCAGTTCGTTCTTCAGGAAGACCCCGGAGAGGAAGGGCCGGAAGAACCGCTCGACGCACTCGTCCGACACGCCGAAAGCCGCCGGCTCGGTCCGTGTGGTGCAGTCGGGACCGGCCTTGAGGCGGCCCACCGGGGCGAGCACGTCGCGGGCGCTGAGGATCCCGAGCGCGAGCAGGTCGCGACCGCCCGCGAGCCGGCCGGGCAACAGGGCGGCGGCCTCGCGCGGCCTGCGCGAGGTGTTGATGGCTGCTGGCCGGGGAGTGTGACGAGGTCGGGTTAGCTCGATCGTGTGGTGGTCTGCTTGCTGGCTTGCGGTGTGCTGGGCTGTTCGGGCTCCGGTAATCGTGCGATCCGGGACGCCGGGTACGGCGCCTGGGGGCACCCCCGGCGGTAGCCGGGGGAGTGCGGGGCCCCCGCTCCACCGCAGTGGTGGTTCGGGGCCTCCCCGTCGCCTCCGGCCGATTCCGTCCGGCCGGGTCGTGAGGGAACCGGCCTCCCGGGATTCGGACCACGGACACGATCCGTGTCGCCACCCCGGGGCCGAGTACGCCGGGGACCAGTGCGCCCAAGACCGTTCGGGGCGTGCGGCTGAGCGGACTCACTCCCGCTCAGCCTTCAGGAACGGTCGGTGAACCGCAGCCGCCCGTCACCGGCGTGGACGAGCGCACCGGGGGTGAAGGGGGCGCAGTCGCAGCGCCGCGAGCCCAGGTCGGCGCTTCACCTGCGGATACGAGGTGTTGAACACCTGGAAGCCGCGGTCGATGAGGAAGGCCTCGGGCGTGCCTGGGACGACGACATCACCGCCCTCGCGGGGGTTCCCCGGACACCGCAGGGGCGGCCGGGGCTAGGCGGCCGGGCCGGGGTGAGGCGGCGTCGGCCGGCGGGGTGAGCATCGCCAGTGCCTCGCTCAGGGAGCGCGGCCGCAGGGCGCCGGTGATGCGCGCGCCGGACCAGCCGGGCCCCGCGAGGAGGACGGAGGGGCGGGTCCTGGCACCCTTGACCCCCCAGCCGATGCCGGTCACGTGCTGGGCGAGGGCCCGGCTCGCGGTGGACCGCGACTGGGCCCACAGCGCCACGGCCGACGGCCCCACCCGCTGGATGGCGGCGTCCAGTGCCTCGGCGGGCACGGCGGCACCGAACATCAGGGTGGGGAGGGAGAGTTCGGCAAGTCCTGCGGCCAGGGCCTCCAGCGGCAGGGTGTGCTGCTCCCCCGGTGTACAGGCGAGGAGCACGGGCGCGATGTCGGTCCGCGCGGGGAGCTTCGCGGGGACGCGGCGCAGGGCGGAGGACACGTGCCAGGACAGCAGGTGCTCCACCTCGACGTAACGGTCCCCGGACGACTGCCACTTCCGGCCGACGGCGTGCAGGGTGGGCATGACCACTTCCTCCCACGCCTCGACCAGTCCGTACCGGTCGAGGAGGTCACCCAGCATCTCCTCGACCGCGGGAGCGTCCAGCCGGACGGCGGCGCGGGACAGGCCGCTGCACTCCTTGCGCGCGTTGCCCACGGGCAGCGGGTTCGCGGGGGCGCCCCTGCGGCGCACCGGTACGGCGTCCCCGGCCGGTACGGGCTCGTGCGGCGCCGGTTGTACGGCGGTCCCGGGCCCGGCCGACTCGGCCGACGCCCCTGGCGGCCCGGCCGGTGCCCCCGGCAGCGCCTCCGGCGGTGCGGGCCGCGGCTCCGGCGGCACCGGGCCGGCGGACCGCTGGGAGCGGGCCGCCCGGGCGGCCTCCGCCGGCGGCACTCCGGCTGCCGTCAGCCGGCACATCTCCTCCAGCACCGCGATGTCCTTCGGAGTCCAGCGCCGGTGCCGGCCGCCCTCCCTGGCGGCAGGACCGATGCCGTAGCGGCGGTCCCACGAGCGCACGGTGGTCGGTGACACACCGAGCCGGCGTGCCACGGCGCCGGTGTTGAGCCCGGCGTCCGCAACGTCGGACGGGCCGGACGGACCTGAGGTACCGGACGGGCCGGACGGGCCGGACGGGCCAGAGGTACGGGACGGGGCAGTGCGGGCCGGGGAGCCGGTGCGTGCTTCCGCTGCTGCGCTCATGGGACCCATCGTACGACCTATACGACGCAGAATCGATGCAAGTTGAATCGCTGTGTGCATCGTTTGCAGTCTGGCGGTGTCGCGCCACCCCCCGGCAGCGATGGCGGACCGGCCGGACCCGTGCTCCACCCGGTCGTCCGCCCCGGCCCACCGGCCGGGTTCCGGCCCGGCAGGAGGTGAGCGAGCCATGACCGTCGTCTCTTCCGCCCCCCGCGCCGCCGATGTCCGTGAAACGCCGTGGCCACCCGCCGAGGAGACCCTAGCGGACGAGCAGATAGCGGCGGGCCTGGTCAGGGGCGAGGAAGACTGCCTCGCCGCCGCCTACCACCGCTGGGGCACCCTGGTGCACACGCTCGCCGGACGCTCACTCGGCGACTTCCGGGAGGCGGAGGACGTTACCCAGCAGGTCTTCATCGCCGCCTGGCGCGGGCGCGAGGGATATCGCCCGGACCGCGGACCCCTGGCCGGCTGGCTGGTGGGCATCACCCGCCGCAAGATCGCCGACGCGCTCTCCGCCAGGACCCGGCGCATCCAGCTGGCCGCGGCGCAGACCGCGCCCGGGCAGCCGTCCACGCCGCACCCCGACGCCGTTCTGGACCGGGTTCTGGTGACCCAGGAGCTCGCCCGGCTCCCCCTGGAGCAGCAACGGGTCCTGCGCCTGGCGTTCTACGAGGACCTCACCCAGGCGCAGATCTCCGCGCGCACGGGTCTGCCGCTGGGCACGGTGAAGAGTCACGCGCGCCGCGGTCTGCACCGTCTGCGACGGCGCCTCGAGTCGCAGGGGGAGCGCGCCGTCCCCCGCCCCCTCACCGCCGAC
>NZ_JAAAXQ010000146.1 GCF_009916105.1 Streptomyces sp. GC420
CACCACCGGCACCCGCCCGGCACCCCCTCCAGAACTGCGAAACCTGCGACCACGCCTTCCGAGCCCCCGACCCTGGCCGCTGCCCCGACTGCCGCACGCCGCTACCGGTTCCAACAGCGTGAGCCGCGGCCCGACACGCGGAGGAACCCGGTGGCCATGTGCGGTGCACGGGGTGGCCATCAGTGGCAGCTGGACACGAACCACATGGAGTCTCGGAAGGTGCGGGCACGCACGTGATGCATGGCGCCCTCAGTGCCTCAGTGGCTGAAAATCCAGGCTGGTGATCAGGCAGACGCGCGCAATGCCCATTCTCCGATGCCCACGTCCCGGCGCCGACGTACAGCTTGGATTACTTGACCGGAGCCGGGCAGCAGGAAGCGCAGTCAAGAATCGGCCGGCCATTTTCCGCCAATGGATAGCCGATCGGGATTACACCCCCTTCGGGCTCAACCAGCCACACCAACACAATCAGGCCGACATGCCACCCGAGCACCAAAGGCCGGAATGCGACGTTCAGGTGATCCATCTCACAAAGTACGACCTTGACTCTTTCTGTACATTCAAACCAAGATCTTTTACGCATTCGTTCCCCTCAAGGAGAAAACGATGAAGATATCTGCATCAGGAATCGCGACCGCTACCGCTCTTACCCTGATCCCAATTATGGGCGGGGCGGCGACCGCGTCGGCCGAAGGCGCCTCTACTCAGGCAGTGCAAGCCGAAAGTTGTCCTCGCGACGGTTACGTCACACCCGGACATCGGTGCACGACACTCAGCAATGGCATACTTAGAATTTGGCTGGCAGACGAAGGACGAACCGTCGAGACCAAGTACCACAAGACCGGCGGCAGTACCATCACCGCCAAGCTGGGATACCTTCGCTCGGGAAGCAACACTTGGGGAAGCAGCCAGAGCATGAGCGCCGGGTACTACTACTCAAAAACGTGGACTAGCGTACCGAACGCGTGCTCTCCCGTGAATGGTCTTCTGTACTCAGGAGGTACGACCTACCAGACGCCTGCCGCAGACGTGTGTTAGTACCTTGTTCTTGGGGTGCCGGTCCAGCACCGCACAGGGCCGGCACCCGGTCAGCATAAAATCAGAAAGTAGCCGAGTTGCTATATGCTGTATTTCGCGGCCATGAACTATTCATATTCCTAGCCGCTATCGCTTCTGCCGCTATTGGGTACTTCGGTTACAGGATAGCAACCACACGATCGGACCGCCCCGGCCTTTACGCGTTGCTCACAGCTGCTGTGACTGCTGTCGCGTGCCTTACCCTGTGGACCACTGGATCCGGCACCGGAAAGCCTATGTCTTGCCTGGTCAACCGGGACTTGCTGGAGCCCCTGACCACTGAGCAGGGGATCCTCAACGCCGGGATGTTCGCCCCTGTCGGCCTTCTGGCCACATTGGCAACCAGGAGGGCCGTCGGCCCACTAGTTGGCGGCTTCCTCCTCACTTCCACCATTGAGACATTTCAAGGAATTTTCACCTTTCTCGGCCGCGGGTGCGATACAAGCGACCTGGAAATGAATTTCCTTGGGACTGCTGCCGGGGTAACCTGCGGCTGGTTGATTGTGCATTTCGAGGATCGCGGCCGAAAATTCTGGAATCCACTCGAGCGACGGAACGGAATAGCCGCGGTCGCCTCGTTTGCCTTTCTTTCCGTTGCCTGGATCACTTTGATCACTCCGGAGAAGGTGGATCACACAGTGGGGATCGGGCGGGCCGACTCTCAGCAAAGGACAGCAATAGAGGAAGCCGTTCGAGATGCATTCGGTGACCACTACGAGATCCTTGATATGCAATTTGCGGCAGGTCAATCTGGAGCGGGCACTGTTATGGCATCCTTCAAGGAAGGATTCGCGGAGCTGAGCTGGCCTGATCGTCGCAAGTTCACTGCGAGCCTGGACATGTCAGACACCGGCCAACCCAGCGGATTCCCTGTCTCTGGCAACAGCACCGTGCCTGCCAATGCTAATGACGCCGAGAAGATCGCATCTCTCTATGCCCGGTCGCATGCCGCCTGGGGTATCAAAGAGGCGCAGACTACTGCGAGCGCGGTAGGTTCCGAGGCTGAACTGGGATGGATGATCAGCTGGCGTCGGCGAGATGCAAATGGCGTGCTGATGCCCATGCGCCTTGATATCCAGGTCGATCGAACCGGGAGAGTGTCCCAACTCATAATGCTTGACATTCCGGACCCCTCGGTCACTTCACCCAGTATCGCGAAAGCGGATGCCGTCAAAGAGGTCTTGAAGCAGGTGAAGCTTGGTGCACCCGGCCTGGAGAACAAAGCAGGGGCCGAGCTACTTGCCCAGCAGGTGAGTGGCCAGTGGCGCCCATGCTGGCTGGTGACCGGGAAGCACTCCGACACCAGCTTCAGCGGAACGGTGGATGCGATCTCGGGAAAGGTGATCACCAGTGATGCCCAGCGGGGCGGTGGCGGCGAGGCGAACGACTGAGCTCCGACCACACGGCGTGCGCCCCACGTCCACCGCACCACCTTGCACCTTCGGGTCCTGCCCTTACCGCGACGGCGAGTAGGAAGGACCCGAGGTCAGCCCGCGTCGCACCGCAATTCTTCCCGCGCGAAATCCACGAACTCCCGCATCACGCCGGAAATTACCTCACGTGAATTATTTACCTTTTCCGGCACGGCATTGAAGGTGATATTGAGGTCGATTAGCACCGGAAGACCTTCGGAGTCCGATCCGTCACCCGCCTCATCGGTTACAAGGCTCTCGCATGCAAAGTAAGCAGCGGCTCCACTCTTCCAGATAATCCCCTCATCTCCCGCATCAAGCGGAGACGTGCCGCCAGGCTTTTCAAAGGATTCCCAATCGACATCACCGACCACGACTCTGGCGTTGGCAAGAAGCTTGGTGTTACCGTCGATGTAAAGGTTGCACAATGCGGAATCCCACTCGCCAGCGAGACGGAAAGAGGGAGGATTTTCCTCGATCTCCAATTCATCTCCACCCGGCAGGAGGCGAGCCACCTCCGCCCCAGAAAGTGAATTCCAGCACACCTTCTCTGGCAGTTCTGGAACGGAATCATCATGTTCCCCTATGGAACATCCGCTCGCCCCGACAAGAGACGACAGAATCACCACCGGGACAGCGATGCACCGAAAGGCGGAGAACACGACTAGTTTCCCTTCGAGTTCGTGCTTGCGACGAAGTCGCGACCGATGGAGTGAGCGGCCGCCGCCTGAGTGGAGGCCGCACCCGCGTACTCCCTGATTTCAGCCTCCGACAAATCGGATCCCCTGGCGGCCGCGACTACGGCTGCCTCTGCGGATGTCCGGGCAGCGAATTCCGACTTCTGGTAGCCCTCGCCTGCCTCGCGGCGCGCCTCGTCCGTCGAGTCGTTCGAAGCGTTCTCCACCACCGACGCCGTGATGTCCTCCTGGAGCCAGCCCACCACGTCGCCCGCGATCGGAGCCATCTCCAGGTATTTGGCACCCGCGAGGGAGATGACGCGGTTGGTCCACTTGGCCTGTTCCTCGACGCCCTTGTTGAACTCGCCGTCCTCGTAGGCGTGGGTGTCGTGCACGGCCTGGGCGCGGGCCTCGGTCATGATGCCCGCGATCTCGCCGCCGGGGTGCACCGCGTTGCGGACCGCGTCGCCCGGGTCGCCGTGGTCCGTGGGGTTGGTGAACACGTCGTAGACGAGGAGCGTGGTGTATGCCTGCTGCGCGTTCTTGATCGCGCCGTACGCCCCGGGGTCCTGGGCGACGGCGCCGAGGAAGCCGGTCATGTCCCCCTTGTCGAACTTGGCCGGTTCCCCGAAGTACTTGGCCTGCTGGGCCCCGTTCTCCGCCGTGGCCTGGAGGTCGGGCATGTACTCGGCCGCCATGTTGCCCAGGTTCTGCGCGATGCCGCTCAGCGGAGCGGGGTCCTCGCCGGGTTTGGCGGTGACCAGTTCCGGGTTCTCGCCGATCTTCGCGACCACCCGCTCCATGACGTCGGCCATGGCCCGGGTGTGCTTGACGGGTTCGGCGCCGTCGTCGCCGGGAACCCGCTGGGTGACCGCCGCCTCCAGAGCCCGGCCCAGCGCGTTCTGGCCCACGCCGGGTTCACTGGTACCGCTCGTGTCGTACCAGTCGAACTCCGGCTTCTTGTCGAGGAAGTAGTCCACCATGCCCTGGGCCTTCCCGTACGGCCCCTTGGTCTTCCTGTCGTCCTCGGTGACGATGCCGTCGCCGTTGCTGTCCTCGCGGACCGACTCGTGGAAGAGTGCCGTGGACGCCTCGGGATTCGCCGCCAGCGCCTCCAGCAGGCCGGTGAGCGGGTTGAAGCCCTTGCCTCCTCCCTCGTCCTGGCTGAACGCCATGCCGGTGCTGAAGGGGAGGTTCTGTTCCCAGACTTTCGGGTTCTCGCGGTCCATCGCGACCATGTCCCGGCCCACCGAGGTCAGGAACTCCTTGTCGTAGTCGCCTTCGCGCAGCAGGGCCCCGAGCGCCTGGTAGCCGTAGACCTGGGTGCCCAGTCCCGCGAAGTCGGAGACGTCGATCTGCTTGCGCCCGGCCTTCAGCAGGTCGTTGGTCCACGCCTTGTCGAGATGCCCCGGAGTGGACGAGTCGGTCGCCAGGCCGAGCATGTTCCCCATGTCCTTCTGGATGTTGCGGACCATGTCGGCCCGGTCTTGGCCGATCGGCCCCAGGCCGGTCGCATCCAGGGACATCCTGGTGTAGGCCTCCAAGGCCCCCTCGGCGCCCAGTCTGCGGTAGAAGCCGGTCGCGAACTCGGGGTCGCTCCTGTTGTCGTCGAGGAGCTCTTCCAGTTGCCGGAGTTCCTCGACGTTCCGCGCGGTGCCACCCGGGCCGGTGACCTTGTCCACCAGCTTCGCCGCCCGGTCGACCTGCTCCTCGTCCAGCGTCCGGTACTTGGGGCCGCCGAAGTCGTGGTCGTCCTTCACATTGGCCGTCAGGGCGCGCCGGAGCGAGTCGTCGGCGTCGGAGCAGTCCTCGACGACTCGGTCGATCCTGCGCTGGAGCCGGGCGATGGCACTGTTCTGCCTGCGCAGCAACTCAGGGTAGTCCGGGTCGTTGCGGTACTCGGTGGCGTGGTCCTCCAACGGGTCGACGGCCGACACCCTGCCCTTGCCGTCGACCTTGAGTCCCTGCGCGGGAGCGTCCTCCTCGACGATGCGCCGCAGGTCGTCCTGGGCCTTCTTGAAGGCCAGATGGCCGTCCTCAAGGATCTGCCGTACGCCCTTGGCCTCCTTGGCGGCGTCGTCGAACTCCTTGGCGGTCTTCCGGATGAACGGCCGCGTCACATCCGAATTGACACCCTTCCAGGCCGCCTTCTCCGACTTCGCGAGCATGCCGTCCCTGGCTGTGCCCGCGAGGCGTTCCAGGTCCGTGGTCATCTTCGACCAGTCGCCGATGGCGGTGCGCAGCGGGCCGAGGGGCGCGTGGTAGACGTCGTCGAAACTCAGCATGCTTCCCTCTCCGCCTACTTGAAGTATTCGCTGATCCTTGAGGCGTTGATCGTGGCGGCGATCTCCTGGTCGTCCTTGCGGTGGACGGTCTTCGTGTAGTCGAGGTGGTTCGAGATGTGGGCGCAGGCGTCGAGGAGGGTGCGCATCTGGCTGTTCCAGCGGTCGTGCGTCCGCAACAGCGCCGACCCGCTGGTGAAGTTGCCGTTGTTCAGGGCGATCGCGGCCTCGAAGGTGCTGGGCCTGGCGCGGTCGCCGTCCCGGGTCAGCGCCTGGTAGAGCTGGTACGCCTCACTGCCGACCGCGCCCAGGTCGTCCTGGTTGACGACGAGGTCCTCGCCTCCGCCGCCACCGCCCCCTCCGGAGCCCTCGGCCTGGTTGAGGCGCATCCCGGCTTCCGCTCGCAGCGCGGTCCATTCCTCGTCGAACGCCATGCGGCCCTGCCCCCGGTTCCCGGTTCGAAAGGTTCAGGTCGCGAACGGGCCACGGCCGACTGCGGCATCCGGCCGCGCCGCGACACCACAGTGCGCTCCCCGTTCACCGAAGCAACGGGGATCACTCTAGCCAAGGCGCGTACCGGCCCGGGTCGTGAAGAACGCCCGCACGCCCGGGCGCCGCTCGATACCCGCCAGGTGCAGGCCACGTGCCGGCCGGGTAGCGGCCGGGTGCCGGTCACCCGTCGCCGGTCGGCACCCGGCCGGCAGCGGTCAGGTGCCCGGGACCGCCACGGCCGCCTGGGGGCGGATCGGGAGGCGGTTGACCGGGCGGCCCGTGGCGGCGCGCACGGCGGAGGCGATCGCCGCCGGGGACGTCACGACGGGAACGGCGGAGACGGACTTGGCGCCGAAGGGGGCGACCACGTCGCGTTCCTCGACGAGTTTGACGATACGGATGTCGGGGGCGTCGAGGGCCGTCGGGAGCGCGTAGCCGGTGAGGTTGGGGTGGCGGACCAGGCCGCGGGTGGTGCGCAGGTTCTCGGTAAGGGCCGCCCCCACTCCCTGGGTGACACCGGCCTCGATGCGCGCGGCGAGCTGCGCCGGGTTGAGGACGCGGCCCACGTCCTGGGCGACGGCCATCTCGACCACGCGGACGGAGCCCAGTTCGATGTCGACATCGACTACCGCGCGGATCGCGCAGAAGGCCATGCCGACGAACGCGTCGCCCTGGCCGGTCTCGTCGAGCGGCTCCGTCGGGTGCGGACGGCACTGGGCGGTGGCCCAGAGCTCCTTGCCGTCGAGGGCCTCGGCGACGGTGGTGCTGAGCACACCGTCGTACGACGTGATCTTGCCGTCGGTGATCTGGAGCAGCTCGGTGGACATGCCGAACTTGTGCGCCAAGGGCTGGAGCAACTGGGTGCGCACCATCTTCGCGGCGCGTTCGACGGCCCCGCCGGAGACCCAGGTGTGCCGGCCGCGCGCACCGGGGCCCGCCGGGGGCTGGTCGGTGTCGACGGGGGCGACGTGGACCTCGTCCACGCCGAGGGTCTCCTGGACGATCTGCCGGGCGAGGGTCGAGAAACCCTGGCCGGTCTCGACGGCGGCGCAGATGACGGTGGCGACCCCGCCCTGGATCTTGACGGTGGCGGTGGAGACCTCGTCGGTGCCCTCGGCCCCGAGCATGTGGACCATGCCGAGCGCGTAGCCGACACCGCGGCGTACGGCTCCGGGTTCGCCCGCGCCCTCGGGGCCGCCCGGCAGCAGCCAGTCGGACTCGGGGGTGTCCACGGGGAGCGCGGGCAGCGGGTGGTCCTTCACCGCGCGCAGGAGTTCGGCGATCGGGGCCGGGCAGGTCATCGTCTGGCCGGTGGGCAGCAGGTCGCCGGTGGCCATGACGTTGCGCAGCCGCAGCTCGGCCGGGTCGATGCCGAGCCGGGCGGCGAGCTTGTCCATCTGGCCCTCGTACGCGGCGCACACCTGCATGGCGCCTTCGCCGCGGACATGGCCGGAGGGCGGGTTGTTGGTGCGGACCGCCCAGCCCTCGATGAAGGCGTGCGGAACGACGTACGGACCGCATGCGAAGGACACGGCGGCGGCCAGCGCCTCGGAGGAGGCGTCGGCGTAGGCGCCCGCGTCCAGCAGGACCTGCGCCTCGACCTTGACCAGCCGGCCGTCGGCGTCCGCGTGGTGGCGGTAGCGCAGCAGGGTCGGGTGGCGATGGGCGTGGCCGAGGAAGGAGTCCTCGCGGGTGGCCGTCAGCTTCACCGGGCATCCGGTCTTGAGCGCGAGCAGGCCCAGCGGGAGCTGGAAGCCTGGGTCCTCGCGGTCGGCCGTGGCGCCGGGGACGCCGGTGACGACGACCTTCACGCGTTCGGGTTCCAGCCCGTAGCAGGCGGCGGCCAGGTCGCGGTCGGCGTGCGGGTCGGTGGAGGCCACGTAGATCTCGACGCCGCCGTCGGGTCTGGGGACGGCGAGGCCGGCCTCGGCGCCGATGGGCGCGGGGTCCTGGCGGCCGATGCGGTACAGGCCCTCGACGATGACCTCGCCGGTGATGTCCGGGTCGCCGTAGCGCAGCGGGATGTGCCGGATCAGGTTGCCGTCGGGGTGCAGCGCCTCCGCGGAGAATGCCTTCTCCGGGTCCGTGACGGGCTCGAGGACCTCGTACTCGACCGCGATCGCGGCGGCGGCCATGCGGGCCGTGTCGGGGTGGTCGGCGGCCACGGCGGCGATGGGCTCGCCGTGGTGGCGGACCTCGGTGGACGCGAACACGGGGCGGTCGGCCACGCGCCGGCCGTGGGCGGCGTCGCCGGGGACGTCCTTGTGGGTGACGACGGCCCGGACGCCGGGCATGGCGGCCGCGGCCGAGGTGTCGACGGAGAGGATGCGGGCCCGGGCGTGCGGGGAGCGCAGGAGGCAGGCCCACAGCAGGCCCTCGGCCCACAGATCGGCGGCGTACGGGAAGACGCCTTCGGTCTTGGCTCGGGTGTCCTCGGACGGGAGGGAGACACCGAGGCCGTGCGGGGGCGGCTCGGGGTCCGGTCCTCCGGTGGTTCCCGTGCCGCCTTCGGGGGCGGGGGCCGCGGTGGCCGTGGGGCCCGGGTCGCTGCTCACGCCATGCCTCCGTCCTGCGGGTAGTGCGGGTGCTGGTAGTCGGGGTGCGCGGGGTGGACCCCGCCCGCGCCCGGGGGCGCCTGGTGCGGAATACGGGCCGCCTCGTGCGGTTCCGCCGCCGCCTCCGCGGCTTCCGCCGCTTCGTCGGCCTCGGCGGCGAGTGCCTCGCGCTCGGCGACGACCTCGCGCACGGCTTCGAGCACTCCCCGGTAGCCCGAGCAGCGGCACAGGTTGCCGGCCAGCGCCTGGCGGGCCTCGAGCTCGGTGGGGGCGTGGTTGCCCTCGAGGAGGTCGTGGACGGTCATCGCCATGCCCGGGATGCAGAAGCCGCACTGGACGGCCCCGCACCTGGCGAGGGCCCGCTGGACGTCGCTGGGGCTGCCGTTCTCGGCGAGGCCCTCGACGGTGCGGACCTCGGAGCCGGCCGCCGTCGCGGCCGGGACGAGGCAGGAGGCGACCAGCCGGCCGTCGACCTGGACGGCGCAGGCGCCGCACTCGCCCTGCGAGCAGCCGTCCTTGGCGCCGGCGAGGCCGAGGCGCTCGCGCAGGACGTAGAGCAGGGACTCGCCGATCCAGGCGTCGGCGACGGGCCGGTCGGCGCCGTTGACGCGCAGCACGTAGGAGGCGAGGGGGTGCTCGTCGGACGGCACGGCGGAGTCCCTGCCGGCGGGGGCGGCTTCCTCCGCGGGCGCCTCCGCCCGGTCCCGGGAGTCCTGGGGTTGCTGGGGGTCCTGGGGGTCCTGGGCGTGGGCGTGGTGGGGTTCCTGAGGCTCCTGGGCGCCCGCCTCGCCGTCCGCGGGGCCTTGCTGTGCCCGGGCGTCCGTGTCCCGCTGCCCGGCCCCCGGGGCGCCGTCCCGGGCCGCCCCGTCGTTCTGGGTGACCCCGGCGGTCTCGGCGCCGCCCGCACCCCCCGCGTCCCTGCCGTCCGCCGCTCCGTGGCCCCGAGCGGGCTCCGCGGGCTGCTGCGGCTCCCGCGGGTCCCGGGTCGCGTACTCCTCCGCGACGTCGGCGGGCACCGCCCAGGGCGCCTGGGCACCGCCGGGAAGCGTCGCGGGCCAGGAGTCGGACGCCCGGCTCCCGGAGGGCTGGTTCCCGGGGTCACCGGAGAACTGGTTCCCGGCGGCCGGGGTCCCCGCGGCGGGCGTCCCCGAGGCCGGTGCGGGCCAGTGGTCCTGCGCGCCGGTGTCCGCGGCCCCGGTGCCCTGCGCGGGTCCGGTCGCCCAGGGCGCGGGCGCGCCGCCCGGCAGGGTCGGCGGGAGCGAGCCGTTCCATTCGGCGGCGAGCGCCGAGGTGGTGAACTCGCCCGACTCGTCGGGCAGGTCCCCGTCGGCCACGGGGATCGTCCACTGTCCGGTGAGGTCGGCCGCCTGGCCGGGCGCGTGGCCCTGGGCCGGGCCGCCACGGTTCTGTTCCGGGATGTTCCACTGGCCGGTCGCGTGCGGGTCGCCCTCGCGCGCGTCCCGCAGGTCGTTCACGTCCTGCGCCCACTGCTGCTGGTCGGGGGTGGCGATGGGCGGCGGCGTGTAGCCGTTGCCGGGGGCGGCCAGCGGCTCGCGGCCGGGATAGGTGCCGTCGCGCAGTCCCTCGGGCAGGTTCACGAAGGCCGTGGCGCCCTCGTCGTACTCGCCGCCGAGTTCGCCGGTGAAGCCGGAGCCGAACTGTCCGCCGTACTCGCCGTACTGCTGCCCGTACTCGCCCGGGTAGCCGGTGCCGGGCGCCGGTCCCGCGCCCTGCTGCTCGCCGTCGTACTCGCGGTCGTACCGGCGCTCGTAGTCGCGTTCGTAGTCGCGGTCGTACTCACGCTCGTTGTCGCTCACGAGAGCGCCCTCCCCAGTGCTCGTCGCGCCAGCGCGGCCACGGTACGCCGCAGGTGCAGTACGACGGGCGGTAGCGCGGCCACCTCGCCGTCGGGTCCCGGTACGGGGTCCGGGATGCAGGCGGCCGCGACGTACTCCCCGAAGGCCGCCAGCGCCTCGGGGGCCAGGGCTCGCTCGCCGTCCCAGTCGATCAGCGAGGCGACCCAGCGCTCGGCCTCCAGGGGCCGCAGCGGCATCGGCGCCACGGCCCCGACGGCGATGCGCACGCCGCGCCGCGCCGGGTCGAGGACGAGCGCCACGGAGGCGAGGGCGCGGCCGGGTCCGGTGCGGCCGGTGGCCTTGAGGAAGGTCTGCGGCGCGTGCAGCAGCGGTACGCGCACGAAGGCGATCAGCTCGCCGGGGTGCAGCAGCTCGCGGCCCGCCAGCAGGTGGGAGACCGGGATCTCGCGGCGGCGGCCGCCCGGGCCCGCGATGACGAGCGTGGCCTCCAGCGCGGCCAGAACGGGCAGGGCGTCACCGGTCGGGGCAGCTGTGGCGATGTTGCCGCCCAGGGTTCCCGCGTTGCGGATCTGCGGCGGGCCCGCGGCACGCGCGGCGGCCGCGAGCGCCGGAATGAGCGCGGCGAAGTCGGGACGCCCCATGCGGGCGTGGGTGAGGCCGGCGCCGAGCAGGGCGTGGCCGTCCTGGTACTGCCAGCCGCGGATCTCGTTGATCCGGCCGAGACCCACCAGGGCGGCGGGCCGCAACTGACCGGAATTGACCCCCGCCATGAGGTCGGTACCGCCGGCGACGGGCACGGCGGCGGGCACGGCGGCGAGCGCCGCCACGGCCTCGTCGAGCGAGGCCGGCAGCATCACGGACTGCGCTGCCTGCGGTGCGTGCGTGGTCAACCCAGCTGCCCCTTCCCGACCGGTGTCCCGCCTGGTGCGCCTAGTTTCCGCCGTACGGGTCTCCTACGCGCCGGTGCGCGTCTGTTCCGCCGTACGGTACGTGCTCACAGGCCGGACGTGGCAACTCTGGCACATTCTCCGAGCCGCCCGACGCGAGGGTCCACTAGGAGTGATTCGTCCTCGACCTGGGTGATGGTCCGGTTTCGTATGCCATCGTCCGGATGCCCTGCGGCGTCAGCGTACCGAGCGGGTCTCACACGTTCGGGGGTGGTCCTTCGATCGGGCGTCCGAGGCTGCCGGTCATATTTTCCGGAGCCGGCCTCCGCTGCCACGGCAGCGGGCCGCCGGGCGGACGGTAGGCGACACCCAGCGCGTCCAGACGGGCGTAGTGCGCCCCGGCCATTCGCGCCTCGAAATCGGCGAAGTCCCGCTCGGCCGGCTCGGGGAGCCGGCTCCAGGCGACTTCCGCGAGGGCGGCGAGCCTCGGGAACACCTGGTAGTCGACGCGGCCCTGGTCCTCCATGACCTCGGTCCACACATTGGCCTGGGTGCCCAGGACGTGCCGGGCCGCCGCGGTGCCGCGCAGGCGGGGCGGCACCGGTTCGAAGCGGTAGACGTCCTCCAGGGTGCGGACGTAGCCGATCGGCATCGGCTCGTCCTCGCCGGGTGCCTGCCGGTGGTCCAGGTACACCTGCTGCTCGGGGCACATCACGACGTCGTGGCCGGCCTCCGCGGCGGCGACACCGCCCGCGCAGCCGCGCCAGGAGGACACCGCGGCGCCGTCCGCGAGACCGCCTTCGAGGATCTCGTCCCAGCCGATGAGGCGCCGGCCGCGTGCCGCGAGCCATCGGCCGAAGTGGCGGACGAACCAGCTCTGCAGCTCCTCCTCGCCCGACAGTTCGAGTTCGGCGATCCGCGCCTGCGCGGCGGGGGACGCCTTCCACTGGTCCTTCACGCACTCGTCGCCCCCGATGTGCACGAAGGACGAGAACGCGGCGGCGTCGGCGGGGAAGAGTTCGAGGACCTCTTCGAGTACGCCCTCGTAGAAGCGAAGGGTGCTGTCGGTGGGCGCGAGTACGTTCGTATTGATGCCCCAGGTGTCCCACACGGAAAGGGCGGTGGTGTCGATGACGTCGGTGTTGCCGAGTCGGGGGTACGAGGCGATGGCGGCCTGCGAGTGGCCGGGGATGTCGATCTCGGGAACGACGCTGATATGCCGTTCGGCGGCGTAGGCGACGATCTCGCGGATGTCGTCCTGCGTGTAGTAGCCACCGTGGGGTTTCTCGTCCCACAACGGCGAGGCACGGTGCCCGTATTTGGTGCGTGACCGCCAGGCACCGGTCCGGGTGAGTTCCGGATACCTCTCGATCTCGATGCGCCACCCCTGGTCGTCGGTCAGATGGAAGTGGAAGACGTTGAGTTTGTGGGCGGCGAGCAGATCGAGTTGGCGCAGCACTCCGTCCTTGGGCATGAAGTGGCGCGCCACGTCGAGCATCAGGCCGCGCCAGGCGAAGCGGGGACCGTCCTCCACGGTGAGCACCGGCAGGTCCCATTCCCCGTTCCGGACGACGGGGGCCCGGCGGAAGGCCGCGGGGCCGAGGAGCTGGCGCAGGGTCTGGGCGCCCCAGAAGACCCCTGCCGCGCCGCCTCCCTCGATGAGGACACGCGGTCCCGTGCCGGCGGAGCCCCCGGTGGTCAGCCGGTAGCCCTCCGGGCCGAAGGCGCGTCCCACCCCCGTGCCGAGGCGGAGCGCGAGGGCGGTCGGCCCGGTGCCGGGGGGCAGTGACAGTCCCGTCGCGGCGCCCAGGGCCGTGCGCAGCCACCGGGCCACACCCTCGGTGCCGGGCCCCGCGTCCAGCACGGTCCGCTCGTCGAGCGTGGTCCGGCGGCGCGGCGCGGCGGGGCGGCGCAGGCAACGGGGCGCCGGGATCAGGTGTTCGCCGTTCATGGCCCTCCCTCGGTCCTTCATCCACTCGGTCTTTCGGCCACTCGGTTCTTCAGCCGCTCAGCCCTCCGGCTCTCCCCCTCAGCCGCTCAGTCCTCGACCGCTCAGTCCTCGACCGCTCAGTCCTTGACCGCGCCGCCGAGACCGGAGACGAGTCTGCGCTGCACCAGCGTGAAGAAGACCAGGACCGGAATCGTCATCACCGTGGACGCCGCCATGATGCCGCCCCAGTCGTTCTCCTCCGGTTTGAAGAAGACCAGCAGCGCCATCGGCAGCGTCGACTGCGAAATGTCGCTGATGATGAACGACCTGGCGAAGAGGAAGTCGTTCCAGGTGGAGATGAAGGAGAAGACACTCGTCGCCACGAGGCCGGGGAAGACGAGCGGGAACAGGATCTGCCACAGGAAGCGGGTGCGGCTCGCTCCGTCGATGTACGCGGCCTCCTCGAGGGCCTCGGGGACGGCTTTCACGAAACCGCGCAGCATCCAGACCGCGAAGGGGAGCGAGAAGGCGATGTGCGGCAGGATCAGCGAACCCAGCGTGTTCAGCAGGCCGAAGTCCCGCATGAGGAAGAACAGCGGAATGGTGAGCGCTTCGACGGGCACCATCTGCGCGACGAGGAACATCACCAGCAGGGTGGTGCGGAACCTGAACCGGAAACGGGTCACGGCGGTCGCCGCGAGAAAGGCGATCAGCGCGGAGGCGAGGACGACGACTCCCGCCACGAAAAGGCTGTTGAGGAAGTAGCGGCCGAATTCCTGCTGTTCGAAGACCCGCCGGAAGGAGTCGAGGGAAGGGTTCAGGGTCCAGGGGCGGGCCTCGGTCGACTGGATCTCGCCCGCCGGTTTCAGCGCGGAGAGCACCATCCAGTACAGCGGGAAGGCGACGGCCGCGGCGATCAGCAGCGCCGAGACCTCGGCCGCGAGCCGCCAGGGCCTGCGGACGACCGGACGCGCGGCGAATGGGTTCACAGGTCTTCTCCCTGGCGGCGCAGCAGACGCAGGTACACGAGGGTCACGGCGAGCAGGATCAGCAGCATGACGACGCCGATGGCGGAGCCGAGGCTGTACTGCGAGGAGGCGAACGCCTTCTGGTACGCGTAGACGTTGAGGACGAGGTTCTGGCCGGCGATACCGCCGCCGCCCGTCATGACGTAGATCTGGGTGAAGACCTTGAAGTCCCAGATGACCGACTGGATGGTCACGACGACGAGGACCGGCCGCAGCATCGGGGCCGTGACCGAGCGCCAGGTCCGCCAGTGGGAGGCGCCGTCCAGGGCGGCGGCCTCCAGGACTTCGCCGGGAACGGCCTTGATGCCGGCGTAGACGGTGACCATCACGAACGGGAACGAGCACCGCACGACTTCGAGGAGGACGAGGGCGAAGGCGCTGTAGCGGCCGTAGGTCCACGAGTGGTCCCCCAGCCCGAACACCTTGTTGACGGGTCCGAAGTCCGGGTCGAAGAGGAACACCCAGACGGTGGACCCGGTGATGGCCGGGGTCGCCCAGGCCCCCAGCGCGGCCAGCATCAGCGCCGTTCGGGGCAGGGCCCGGATGCGGGTCAGCAGGACGGCGAGCGCGCATCCCACCGCGAGGGTGCACACCACGCACGCCGCCGCGAACAGCACGGTCGCCAGCAGCACCTGCCAGAACTGCTCGTCGCGGAAGAGCACGGCGTAGTTGCCGAACCCCTGGAAGGTCGTCGGCTCGCCGCCGCTGACCTGTGCCTGCGTGTACTCCAGGAAGGAGATCAGGCCGAGTTGGTAGACGGGGTAGACCAGCAGCCCGCCCAGCACCACGAGGGCGGGGGCGAGACAAATCCAAGGCGTGGCGCCGCCGGCGCCTCTGCCCCGCCCCCTGCCGACTGAGGGCCGCGCCCCGGCGGGCAGGGCCGGGGCGCCGGCCGCCGGGGCGGGACCGCCGGGCGACGAGCCGTCGGTCATCGGTTCGGCTCGCGTCACGGGTTCAGCTCGCGTCACGGAAGGCCGCGTCCATCTTCTCCGCCGCGTCCCCGGCCGCTTCCGGTACGTCCTTACGGCCGCTGACGATCTCCTGGAACATCGTGGGCAGAACGAGTCCCGCGTCTATGGCAGACCAGGCGGGCGAGGCGGGCGAGGCGGGGACGAACCTGGTGCCGGCGGCGAGGGTCTTCACGAACGGCTCCACGAAGGGTTCCTCCTTCGCGACCTCCTCGCGCACGTCGGTGTAGGTGGGCAGGAAGCCCATGGCGCCGAAGAGTTCACGCTGGGTGTCCTTGCCCGCCAGGGACTTGAGCAGGTCGACGGCGAGGGTGCGGTGCGTCGTGCTTCTGAGGACGCCGAGGTTGTTCCCGCCCGCGAACGCGGGGGCGATCTCCCCGGCCTCGACGCCCGGGAGGGGGACGACCGCATACTTGCCCTTGACCGCGCCGGCCTCGACCGCCGCGTGGCCGAAGTCGCCGCCGATGGCCATGGCCGCCTTGCCCGAGGCGAAGGCGGTCACGGTGTCGTTGCCGCCCATCTCCGCACACTTGGCCGCCGGGCAGTTGTCGTCACCGAAGAGGGAGGTGTACGTCTCGATGCCCTTCTGGGCGGCGGCGCTGTCGATGACCGCCTTGTACGAGTCGCCGTCGGGCTCGGCCAAGTCGCCGCCCCGGGCCCAGATGAAGGGCATCGCTCCGTAGGTGTAGGCGCCGCCGACGGCGAGGCCGTACAGCTCCGGCTTCTCCTTGCGGATCTTCTTCGCGGTGGAGACGAGTCCGGCCTGAGTGGTGGGCGGTTCGAGGCCGAGTTCCTCGAAGACGTCGGTGCGGTAGTAGAGGGCGCGTACGCCGACGAAGAGCGGAGCACCGTAGATCTTGCCGTCGACGGTGACTGAGCCCCTGGCCGTGGGGTCGGTGTCCCTGGCCTCGTCCCAGGCGCCGAACTCCTCGGTGATGTCGGCGAGTCCGCCGTCCTTGACGTAGCCGGCGGTGTCGGTGTTGCCGTATTCGATGACGTCGGGGGCGCTGGCGGGGTCGTTGAAGGCCGCCTTGATCCGCTGGGCGCGGGTCTCGACGGGAATGTACTCGATCTCGACGTCGGCGCCCTCGTGAGCCTTCTCGAAGGCGGCAACGGCACGCCCGACGGCCTCCTCCTTGGGCTTGTTGGCGACTTCCTGGAAGAGCCAGACCCGGAGGGTGCCGCTCTTCCCGTCCTTGCCGGAGGCATCGGTGTCACTGGTGGAGGGGACGCAGGCGGTGGCGAGGGCGAGCAGCAGGGCCAGGGCGCCGGTTCTGGCGGAGAGCTTCATACGGCGGAACTCCCACGTTCGGCGTTGCAACATACGCAACGAGCGTTTCGTATTGCACAACACACAGGAGGCTAGGGAACGCCTCACCGCCCCGACAAGAGGTCTCAACCAGTTCGTGACCACCGGAAGCAGTCCGTGCAACGCAAAGGGCCCCTGGGGGCGCGCGTCGTCGCGCGCCCCCAGGGGCCCATCGCCTGTGAATCGTCTCGAGCAGGGACAGAACCGGCACCGGGCCGCGGGGGCCCGGCGCGGGCAGACACGGAAGGCTCAGTGCGGACGTGTCCGGCGCCGCAGCACCGAACGGCCCGGAAGCGCCTTACTTGCCCTTGCCGCCGCCCTTGCCGCCGTTGTCGCCGCCGCCCGGACCCAGGGAGTCGTAGATCTCCTTGCACATCGGGCAGACGGGGTACTTCTTCGGGTCGCGACCCGGGACCCAGACCTTGCCGCAGAGCGCCACGACGGGTGTGCCGTCGAGCGCGCTGGCCATGATCTTGTCCTTCTGGACGTAATGGGCGAAGCGCTCATGGTCGCCGTCGCCGTGCGACACCTGCGGCGTCGGCTCGACGAGGGTTCCCGTGCCTGCCCCGCGCTCGGGCTCAAGAGTGCTCATGGATTCAGGGTACTGGGTGGTGCTCAATTGAGGCTCGGGTCGTCCGGGTACGTGGCGACCATCGCCAGCTCGCTGCGCTGTCTGCGCAGCACGGACCGCCACAGCCGCTCCGGATCCGGCGCCGACACGTCACCCGGCTCGGACTCCACGACGTACCACGCGCCCTCGGCCAGCTCGTCCTCCAGCTGGCCGGGTCCCCAGCCCGCGTACCCGGCGAAGATCCGCAGCGAGCCCAGCGCCTTCGCCAGCAGTTCCGGAGGCGCCTCCAGGTCGACCAGGCCGATCGAGCCGTGCACACGGCGCCAGCCCAGCGGCCCCTCGACCGCGGGTCCGGGGATCACCCCGACGCCCAGCGCGGAGTCCATGGAGACCGGCCCGCCCTGGAAGACGACCCCCGGCTCGCCCGCGAGGTCCGCCCAGGGCTCCAGGATGTCCTCGACCTCCACGGGGGTGGGGCGGTTCAGGATCACGCCGAGGGAGCCCTCCTCGTCGTGATCGAGGAGGAGCACGACCGCGCGGTCGAAGTTCGGGTCCGCGAGGGCCGGAGTGGCGACGAGCAGCCGCCCGGTGAGGGAGGACACCTCGGTCATGCCCCCATGATCCCCCAGGAAGCGGCTGCGCGGGACCCGAAGACGGAACGCGAACGGGGGGAGGGATGCATAC
>NZ_JAAAXQ010000147.1 GCF_009916105.1 Streptomyces sp. GC420
CCACAGCCCCCGCACCACCCGCCTCAGGCCCGGCCGCCCCGCGGCGGAAACGCGCCCCCGCACCGATGCCGGGCACGGCTCCGGACGGGGCCGTGCGCCCCGGACCCGAGCCTCCACCGGCGGCAGCACCACCCGGCACGCCGCGCGCAACGCCGGGGCCACCGGCGGAACCGGCCGCGCCGAGAGCGCCGACCGTCGCGGTCGGCTCCGCGCCACGGCCGACCACGCCCCCCACGGCAGCACGGCCGCCGACCGCCTCACCAGCGGGTACGAGCGCGCGGCGCGGGCCCGACCCGCCGACCGCCTCACCACCGGCGGCAGCACCACCCGGCACGCCGCGCGCAACGCCGGGGCCACCGGCGGAACCGGACCGCGCGCCTCCCCCGCCGGAGGCCGCAGCCGCCGCGGCGCCCGGCGCGAGCGCCCGGCGCGCGCCGGGGTCCGGCCGTACGCCGGAGGCGGTCACGCGGCCGCCGTCCAGGCGGTCACGCGTTCGCGGACCCACTGGGCGACCGGGGCCACGCCGTTCTCCGTACGCAGTGACGTGAAGGCGACCGGGAGTTCGCCGCGCTGGGACTTGGCGTCGGCGGCCATGCGGGCGAGGTCGGAGCCGACGTACGGGGCCAGGTCGGTCTTGTTGACGACGAGGAGGTCCGCGGTGGTGACGCCGGGGCCGCCCTTGCGGGGGATGTCGTCGCCGCCCGCGGTGTCGATGACGAAGATCTGGGCGTCGACCAGCCCGCGGGAGAAGGTGGCGGTGAGGTTGTCGCCGCCGGACTCGACGAGGATCAGGTCCAGCCCGCCGAGTTCCTCCTCGAGTTCCTCCACGGCTTCGAGGTTGGCGGAGATGTCGTCGCGGATCGCGGTGTGCGGGCACGCGCCGGTCTCGACGGCGGTGATCCGCTCGGGCGGCAGCACCGCCTCGCGCAGCAGGAACTCGGCGTCCTCCCGGGTGTAGATGTCGTTGGTCACGACGGCGATGGAGAACTCGTCGGACAGCGCGCGGCACAGCGCGGCCACGGTGGCGGTCTTGCCGGAGCCGACCGGGCCGCCCAGCCCGATGCGCAGGGCGCGCCGGGAGCCGTCGGGCCGGTGCGGTTCGGCGCTGTGGGTGTGCCGGTGCGGGAAGGTCTCCGGATGGTCGAGGTGCATGACGGCTCCTGGGGTTCGGGCGGTGCTGAGTCGTTACGAGGCGAAGAGGCGCACCGGCCAGGCCGCGTGCTGCTCGGCGTGGATGTCGAGCATGGGCGCCGACGCGGCGGGCAGGGCCCGGGTGCCGTCACCGGCGAGGGCCCGTTCGGCCGCCTCGCGGGCCCGTGCGGCAACCCGGTCCAGCTCTGGCGCGAGCCGGGCCAGTACGGCGGTCGCCTCGAACGGGTCGAGGCCGAGCAGCCGTACGGTCGCGGTGGCGGGTCCGCCGACGGCCTCGTAGCCCGCGGCGTGGGCGGCGTCCAGAGGCCGGAGCCCGGCGGCCCGCGCGGCGAGGCCGAGGACTACGGGCTGGTGGGCGCCGCGCGGGCGGGCCGATGCCAGCGCGTCGAGTTCGGCGGACGGCCAGGTGGCGCGTGCCGCCCGCATCATCTGGCGTCCGAGCCTGCGTGCCGTGGTGCGCAGTGCGGGCGACGGGGTGCGGGCATCGGCCGCCGCGTCGAGTTCCAGCGGGTCGAGGCCCGCCGCGGCCGCCGCGGCGAGTCCCGCGGCGACCAGCCCGGCGGTGTGCAGCCGGCCCCGGCAGAACGCCTCCAGGTCCGCGGCGTCCTTGACGAGCCCGGCCCTGACCGCGGCCTCGGCCCCGCCGGAGTGGGCGTGCCCTCCGGCGGGGAACCGGCCGTCGGCCAGGACCAGCAGTGCGGCGAGGCTCATCGGACCCTCACCCCCTTCCTCGGGCTCCTCCTGTGATCCCGGTGGGTCAGAAGAGGAAGTAGCGCTGGGCGAGCGGAAGTTCAGCGGCGGGTGCGGGTTCGACCACCTCGCCGTCGATGGTGACGGTGAAGCTGTCCGGGTCGACCGCGACGTCCGGCATGGCGTCGTTCTGCCGCATGTCGGCCTTGGTGACCCGCCGGGTGTCGCCGATGGGTACGAAGGCCTTGCCGAGGCCGAGCCGTTCGGGCAGCCCGTCGTCGAGCGCCGTCCGGGAGACGAAGTTCACCGAGTTGGCCGCCGGGGCGCGCCCGATCGCCCCGAACATCGGGCGCGGCACGACCGGCTGCGGTGTGGGGATGGAGGCGTTGGCGTCGCCCATCTGCGCGTACGCGATCTGGCCTCCCTTGATCACCAGTTGCGGCTTGACGCCGAAGAACGCCGGGTCCCACAGCACGAGGTCGGCGAGCTTGCCTGGTTCGACCGAGCCGACCTCTCCGTCGAGCCCCTGTGCGACTGCCGGGTTGATGGTGTACTTGGCGACGTAGCGACGGGCCCGCAGATTGTCGGCGCGCCCGTCGCCGGGCAGTGGTCCTCTGCGCTTCTTCATCACGTGTGCGGTCTGCCAGGTACGCATGACGACCTCGCCGACCCGGCCCATGGCCTGCGAGTCGGAGGAGATGATCGAGATGGCGCCGAGGTCGTGCAGGATGTCCTCGGCCGCGATCGTCGACGGCCGGATCCGGGATTCGGCGAAGGCCAGGTCCTCGGGGACGGCGGGGTTGAGGTGGTGGCAGACCATCAGCATGTCGAGGTGCTCCTCGACGGTGTTGACGGTGTGCGGCCGGGTCGGATTGGTGGAGCTGGGCAGGACGTTGGGCTCGCTGACGACCGTGATGATGTCGGGGGCGTGGCCGCCGCCCGCACCTTCGGTGTGGTACGCGTGGATGCCGCGGCCGGCGATGGCGGCGAGGGTGTCGCCCACGAAGCCGGCCTCGTTGAGCGTGTCGGTGTGGATGGCGAGCTGGGCACCGGTCTCCTCGCACACCGTCAGGCATGCGTCGATGACGGCGGGGGTGGAGCCCCAGTCCTCGTGGATCTTGAATCCGACGGCGCCGCCGCGCAGTTGGGAGTACATGGCCTCGCGGGACATCGTGTTGCCCTTGCCGAGCAGGCCGATGTTGACGGGGTAGTGCTCCAGCGCCGCGAACATCCGGGCGAGGTGCCAGGGGCCGGGGGTGATCGTGGTGGCCTTGGTGCCCTCGGCGGGCCCGGTGCCGCCGCCGACGATCGTGGTGATGCCGGTCGCGAGGGCGGTGTCGAGGATGGTCGGCGAGATGAAGTGGACGTGGGCGTCGATGGCGCCGGCGGTGAGGATCTTGCCGTTGCCGGCGATGATCTCGGTCTCCGGCCCGATGACCAGGCCGGGGTCGACGCCGTTCATGGTGTCCGGGTTGCCCGCCTTGCCGACGGCGGTGATCCTGCCGTCGAGGATTCCGATGTCGGCCTTGACGACACCCCAGTGGTCGAGGACGAGCGCACCGGTGATCACGGTGTCGGGGGCGCCCTCGGCGCGGGTGGTCCGTGACTGGCCCATCGACTCGCGGATGACCTTGCCGCCGCCGAAGACGGCCTCGTCACCGGCGAGGCCGGGTCCGCCGCTGCGGTCCTCCTCGACCTCGATGAGCAGGTCGGTGTCGGCGAGCCTGACGCGGTCGCCGACGGTGGGTCCGAACAGGTCGGCGTACACGGCGCGGGAAAGTTCAGGCACCGGTCTCTCCCGTCGCTTCCGCGGCCGCGTCGAGCGCGCCGCGGGTCTCCCCGCGTAGACCGGCGACGACACGCAGGCCCGTGAGGGGGACGAGTTCCACCTCGGCGGGGATGCCGGGCTCGAAGCGCACTGCGGTGCCGGCGGCGATGTTCAGGCGCCGGCCGTGCGCGGCGGCGCGGTCGAACTCCAGGCCGGGGTTGGCCTCGGCGAAGTGGTAGTGGGAGCCGACCTGCACCGGGCGGTCGGCGGCGTTGAGGACGGTGAGCCGGGTGACCGGCCGGCCCTCGTTGAGGGGGACGGGCCCCTCGCCGTACACAATCTCGCCAGGGATCATGGCTGCCTCTCCCCCGTCAGGCGATCGGGTCGTGGACGGTGACGAGCTTGGTGCCGTCGGGGAAGGTGGCCTCGACCTGGACGTCGTGGATCATCTCGGGGATGCCCTCCATGACGTCCTCACGGGTCAGGACCCGGCGGCCGGAGGCCATGAGTTCGGCGACGGTGCGCCCGTCGCGCGCGCCTTCGAGGATGTGCGCGGTGATGAGGGCGACGGCCTCGGGGTGGTTGAGCTTCAGGCCCCGTGCCCTGCGCTTCTCCGCCACGTCGGCCGCCACATGGATGAGCAGCCGTTCCTGCTCGTGCGGGCTCAGTTGCACGCTTCCCACCTCACTGTCCTCGTGCCGGGCCGGGCGGTCCGGCGGGCCGCGGACACGGTCGAACAGGTGGGGCGCCTCCCACGCCCGCCGGCCCGGAGTCCCGCCTCCCGCCTGCGGTTTTCTGCGCCCTGGTTCGTCGTGTCCGGATGCCGCAGGCTAGTTGGGCGGAGTTTCGGCGGCGTTAACTCGGGTCGGGCGCGACGGCGCGGCCCAGTGACATCAGGCCGCGTACGCCGTCCTCCAGGACCCGGACGTCGACGTCGCCGAAGAGTGCCTGCTGGGCGAGGAATCCCTGCACGGTCGCGACGCAGGTGCGGGCCACGTGCTCGGCGGGGATGTCCGCGTCGAGCTGTCCGCCGGCCTGGTACGCCGCGACGAGGGTGCTCCAGGCGCCCAGAAGGCGGTCGAAGCCGGCCTGGAGGGTCGCGGCGAGCACTTCGTTGCGCAGGGTTTCGGGCCAGACCTGGAGGACCAGGCGGCAGAAGGCCTGCGCGTCGCCGGCCGGGTTGGTGTCGAAGACCCGGCGCAGCACGCGGCCGACGAGCACGTCCGGGGTGGGCGGCGGCACGGACCGCGCCGCGTCGTCGAAGGCGCTGCCCACCAGCACGAAGACCTCGTCCGCGATGGCCGCGATCAGCTGCTCCTTGCCGCGGAAGTAGCGGTAGACGGCTCCGGCCGACAGTCCCACCTCCTGCAGCACGTCCTGCATGGAGGTGGCGTGGAAGCCGTTGCGGGCGAAGCAGCGGGCGGCGCCGTCGAGGATCTGCCGGCGGCGGGCGTCGAGGTGCTCCTGGGATACGCGTGCCATGCCCCAAAACTAAAACGAACGTTCATTCTTGACAAGTCGCCACCCTGGGGGGACGGTGGGCAGCGAAGTAAAACGAACGATCCTTCTCTTTGAATCGAGTCCGACGATGTCCGCTTCATCCGCCGCACGTACCGGACCGGCCTCCCCGGCCGCCCGGCGCGTCCTCACCGTCTGCCTGCTCGTCCCCGCCGTCGCGGCGCTGGCGCTGTGGGCGTTCGCCTGGCCCGCCGCCCGCATCGCCCCGCGCGACCTGCCGCTCGGCGTGGCGGGGGCGCCGGCGGCGGTGGCGCAGGTCGAGCAGCGCCTCGCGGCGCGGGGCGGCGCCTTCGAGCTGCACCGGTACGCCGACGAGGCGGCCGCCCGGGAGGCCATCGACTCCCGGGAGGTGTACGGCGCGGTGGTCGTGACCGCCCGGGGCCCGGAGCTGCTGACCGCCTCCGCGGCGAGTCCGGTCGTCGCCCAGCTGCTGCGCGAGGGCGTGGCGGCGGGGCTGCCGGACGGCGGCGGACCGGAGACCGTCGACGTGGTCCCCGCCCCGGATGGCGACCCGCGCGGCGCGGCACTGGGCGCGGCGGTGCTGCCGCTGGCCCTGGCCGGCGTCGCGGCCGGCACGCTGGTCTCGCTGCTGGGGCTGCGCGGCGGCCGCGCCGCCGCCGCCCTGGCGGGCGCCGCGGCCCTGGTCGGCGTCACCGCGACGGCGCTGGCCCACAGCTGGCTGGGCATCATCACCGGTGACTGGTGGGCCGAGGCCGGGGTCTTCGCGCTGACGGCCCTCGCCGTCGGCGCCGCCGCGGCCGGACTCGCCGCGCTGCTGGGCTCCGGGGGCATCGGCCTCGGGGCGCTGCTCGTCGTCCTGCTCGGCAACCCGTTCTCGGGCGCGTCGAGCGCCCCCGAGCTGCTGCCGGGGCCGGTCGGCGCGATCGGCCAGTGGCTGCCGCCCGGCGCGGGCTCGCAGATGCTCCGCTCGGTGGCCTTCTTCGACGGAGCGGGAGCCGGTGGGCCGGTGCTGGTCCTGTGGACCTGGGTGGCGCTCGGCCTCTGCGCGGTCTTCCTCGCGGGCACACGGCGCACCCGCCGTCCGGCTCCGGGCGGCGCGGACACCGCCGCCGGGGACACCGCCGCGGAGTCGGCGCGGGCCCACAGGACCCCGTCCGGCACGGGCCGCTGACTCGCGGCGGCCGGGCCGCACCGCGCCCGGGGTGTCCGCGGTACCTGCGGCGTCCGGTGAGTGCGGGCAGGTGGCACGGCGTCGTCGCCCTCGGTGAGCCGTCCGGGTGATGGGACACCCCGTGCGGGGCGCCTTCCGCAGCCGAAGGGCTACGGAAGGCGCATTCCGGGCATCGCATGCGGTACGGGACCGGGGACGGGCACCCGGCGGGGCCTGTCCACGCGAGACGGGCCGACCGGCCGCTCCGCGGACCCAGGGGTGAAGGACGGCCGTACGCCCTCGCTGTAGCGGACGGGGGCGTACGGTCTTTTTTTCGCACGTTCGGGCGCACGGACCCGCCGCCCGGTGGAACAGCCCGTAAAATCCTTTTTGTTCGCTTGTTCCCCGTACGCGTTCTGCGTGACGCACAGACAGAGGGGGAGCGAGCCCCTACGACCTCGTCTCCGGACCACGGTGTTCCGCCGCGATACCGAAGCGCCGCTGCTCGCCGGGAGCGGAGGACACCGCGCCGACCGCGGAGACGGAGCTGACCACCCGCTCACCCTCGGCCTCCCGAAGCGCCTCGAGTCGCTGCAGGTCAGCGGCGGAAACAAGGGCCACCAGCGGCTTCCCGTGGCGCGTCACGACCACATGCTCGCCGCCGTACACGACGCGGTTGA
This sequence comes from Streptomyces sp. GC420, assembly GCF_009916105.1. Classification (GTDB taxonomy): domain Bacteria; phylum Actinomycetota; class Actinomycetes; order Streptomycetales; family Streptomycetaceae; genus Streptomyces. The sequence goes on from NZ_JAAAXQ010000147.1 coordinate 6,920, forward strand.
TCAGTTCGGCGAGTTCTGCGCGGGCTTGCGTCACCGGAATCTCGTAGGCCATGGTTCCATCATAACGGGACGTACATCCTGTACATTTTTTACGGACAAGCGAACAGCGAAAGAGGGGCACCGTCATGACCCAGGACCGACCCGCCGGCCGCTACGTTCTGCCGGAGTTCTCCGAACGGACCTCCACCGGCGTCCGCACCATGGACCCGTACTCCAAGCTCCTGGAAGAGCGGATCGTCTTCCTCGGGACGCCGGTCGACGACACGTCCGCGAACGACGTCATGGCCCAGTTCATGTACCTCGAGCACGCCGCGCCCGACCGCCCCATCTCGCTCTACATCAACTCCCCGGGCGGCTCGTTCACGGCCATGACGGCCATCTACGACACGATCCAGTTCGTCACCTGCGAGGTGGAGACGGTGTGCCTGGGGCAGGCGGCCTCCGTGGCGGCCGTGCTGCTCGCGGCCGGCACCCCCGGCAAGCGGCTCGCCGTTCCCGGCGCCCGGATCCTCATCTCGCAGCCCTCGGTCCCGGAGCCCCTCCAGGGCCAGCCCAGCGACCTGGCGATCCAGGCGGACGAGCTCCAGCGGGAGCGCGCGCTCCAGGAGGAGCTGCTGGCACGGCACACGGGGCAGAGCCGGGAGCAGGTCAGGGACGACATCGAACGGGACAAGATCCTCGATGCCGAGGCCGCCAAGGCGTACGGGCTCGTGGACCACATCGTCGTCAACCGGAAGGCGTCGGGCATGGGCCTGCGCGAGCGGTGAGCGCCGATGCTGCCACCCGAACTCCCGCCGCTGCCCGCCCTGACCCGCGCGGAGGCCGAGCTGGTCGACCGCTATCTGGAGGTGGTCGACCTGCTCGGACGGATCAATCCCGCCCGGGCGGATCACACGTACGGCGGACTGCGCGCCGCCCAGGCACTCGTCAAGAAGGCGACCGCCCTGCGTGACGCGCTGGCGCTGATGCACGCCCGGGGCGAGTCGGAGCTCCACGGCGAGACCCTGGCGCGCGCCCTGCGGGTGCTGGACGGCGAGCGCAGGGCGCATCGCGTCACCCTGCCACCGGCGCCCACGAGTTGATGTTCACGACCGGGTCGTATCGTCGTGCGCCGCTCCGGCGGTACGAGCCGGCCTCACTCTTTCGGCGTAGTCGCGGCAAGGTCACCAACGCTGGTCAAGTTGCGCGTCACGCGTAGACAACTGACGGAATGTTTCGTTCCGGTGCTGGTACGAGGCTCCTCAACTCCCCGCACCCAACGCAGGAAACAGCCGTGTCCACCCGAACGGGTCAGTCGTGAGTAGCCTCACATAACAGTGTTTCGACTCGGAAATCGGACCCGTGGTGCTGCAAGATCCCTGGGACGACAAGCCCCCGCCGCGGCGGCGGGGCGGTCCGGGCGGACGCCGAGTCCTGCCGCCGTCCCGGACGACTGGTCGAGGTTGTGGATCGGCAGGAGTGGAGGACCCAAGCACGACGGGCCGGCCGGAGACGGTCGTCCCTTGGGGTGAAGCCGCGTGAGCGGCCGGGCATCTTCGCCTGCCCGAACCCGACAGGTCATCCTTCACAGGCGGCTGACGAAGGGTTGCGCATGTCTGCGCATATACATGTCCCGTCCCTGCTCGCCCGGGCCGGCACCGCCTCCGCCCTCACCCTCGCCGCCGTCGGCGGCACCATCCTGGCGCCGGGGGCCGCCACCGAGGCAGAGGCGGCGACAGCGGCCGCCAAGGCGCTGAACGTCGCGGCGGCCAAGAAGGGTTCACCGTACAAGTACGGCGCCACGGGCCCGTACCGTTTCGACTGCTCGGGGCTGACGCTCTACTCGTACAAGAAGGCGGGCAAGTCACTGCCCCGCACCGCCCAGCAGCAGTACAACAAGACGCGCCACATCTCCTCCTCCAACAGGAAGAAGGGTGATCTGGTCTTCTTCCACTCGGGGAGCAGCGTGTACCACGTCGGGATCTACGCGGGTAATGGAAAGATCTGGCACTCGCCGAAGACCGGCGAGGTCGTGAAGCTGCAGAAGATCTGGACCCGCAGCGTCTGGTACGGCCGGGTGCGCTGACCCGCCGGATCCCCGATCGTGTGCGCGGCGGCCCGAGGCGCCCGGGCCGCCCCACAGGATTGAGCCGCCGCTCACCGGTAACCCGAAGAGACATGTCCGGCGAGCACGACACGGCAGACGACGGGCGCACCCCCGGGCGGACTCCCGCTTCCGGCCGTCACGAGACCCCCCTGGAACGGGCGGACCGCAACTTCGCCGAGCTCCTCCAGGAACTGAGGGTCACGCAGACGGGTGTACAGATCCTGGTCGCCTTCCTGCTGACCCTCGCCTTCACCGCGCGTTTCCCCACCCTCGACCCCGTGCAGCGGGGCACCTACGTCGCCACTCTGCTGCTCGCCATGCTGGCCGCCGCGCTGCTCACGGCCCCCGCGGCACTGCACCGGACGCTGTTCGGGCAGGGCGCCAAACCGGTGACCGTACGGATCTCCTCGCGGCTCGCCGAGGCGGGCCTGGCCATCCTCGTACTGGCGCTCACCGGCGCCACGCTCCTGGTCGTCGACGTCGTATACGGCCGGACGGCCGGCATCGTCGCCGGAGCGGGCACCCTGGTGGCGTGCGCGGGCCTGTGGGGGGTACTGCCGCAGATCGTCCGCAGGTCGCTGCGGACAGCGGACCGCAGGACGGGTCCGGCCGACGACTGACGGACGGGTAACCCGTGCCGGTCCTGGCGGGCGTTCCCGGCGCCGGTCCGGGCGGCGGGCAGGGCCCGGAGCACGGGCCGCTGAACCGTTTCTCGGCGACGGTCGCGCGCCGCCGCTCACTGCCGCTGGACCGAAGCCGTCCAGGGCAGGGCGATCCAGACGGTCTTGCCGCCCTCCGGCGTGGGGGTGATGGAGAGCCTCCCCCCGCACTCCGCCGTGAGCCAGCGGATGATGACCATGCCGCGCCCGTTGTCCTGCTGGACGGCCGCAGGCAGCCGTCTGGGCCATCTGGGGTGGCTGTCGGTGACGCCGATGCGCAGCTGCTCGTCGCGCTCCAGCAGGATGTCGAGCGTGAAGGTGGGCGACTGGCCGAAGGTGTGCTGTACGGCGTTGGTCGCGAGTTCCGAGACGATCAGCCGGACCGTGTCCGAGGCTTCGGCGTCCGCGGGGAGCCCCCACTCGGCGAGGACATCAGTGGCGTATCTCCGTGCCGTGGTGACCGAGGCTGGATCGCTCGGCAGAGTGACGGACGCTTCCTGGTGGTCTGCCATGGCGACGCTGTCCCTTTCCCACCGGTACCGGTCTTCGGCGCGAGCGGATGAGTGGGCCGAGGCCGGCACCGGACCGGTGCTCGGCGCCAGAGTGCCACTCCCGGGGCGGCCGCACGCGGGGATCCACCAAGATGTGCATATATCTGTCGCTCAAAGCGGTGAACTCTGCTACGGAAGACTGGATTTGCGCGGCACACTTGGCCCCTTGACGACCGGGAGCTCCGGCAGGTCAGCGAAAGAGGGAGGCACCGGCCATGCAGCACGGCCCCGCGGTGCGCCGCCGCAAGCTGGGCGAGGAGTTGCGCAGGCTCCGCGACCTCGCCGGATTCACCAGCGAGGAGGCCGCGGGACGGCTCGGCTGGCACCAGTCGAAGGTGAGCAGGATCGAGACCGGACGCAGCGGGGTGAAGCTCGCCGACGTGGCGCGGATGCTCGACGCGTACGGGGTGCGGGACCCGGGGCTGCGGGACCTGCTGGGCGCCCTGGCGCACACGGACGGCGAGAGCGGCCACCGGCACTGGTGGCACCGGTACCGGCGGCTGCTGCCGGCCAGCTACCGGGACTTCATCAGCCTGGAGTCCCAGGCGTGCCGCGCCCGCACTCTGGAGATGTCGGTGGTGCCGGGCCTGCTGCAGACCCGCGGCTACGCCACGGCGGTGACCCGTGCGGTGCTGCGGGACCTCCCGGAGGACCAGTTGGAGACGGTGGTCGACGTGCGGCTGGCGCGGCAGGCGGTGCTGAGCACGGAGCGGCCGCTGGAGCTGAGCGCGGTGCTGGACGAGTCGGTGCTGCGGCGGCGGGTGGGTGGTCCGGAGGTCATGAGGGAGCAGCTGGAGTACCTGTCGCTCATGGCGCAGCTGAGGCATGTGTGCCTCCAAGTCCTGCCGCTCGCGGCCGGCGAGCACATGGGACTCACCGGATCTTTCGTTATCTTCTCCTTTCCGAACATTGCTGATCTGGATGTGGTGGTTATCGACCACCTGATGAGTAGCCTCTATCTCGAACGGAAAGAAGATCTGAAGGCGTATGTCACGGCCTTCAACTCCGTTCAGGCGCACGCCCTTTCGCCCGAGAAATCGCTGGACCTGATCGCCGGGATCCGAGACGGCGCGTAAAGGAGGCATCCCCATGTCCCCTCTGCCCCAGCCCATTCCCCAGAACGACTCCCCGTCCATCACCCCCAGTACCAGACTGCGCGGCGCCCGCTGGCGACGCAGCAGCCGCAGCACCGGGATGAACAACTGCGTCGAGACGGCCGGTCTCGGCACCGGCCTGCTGGCCGTGCGCGACTCCAAGAACACGGCGGGTCCCGCACTGCTCTTCTCGTCCACGGCGTGGACGTCGTTCCTCACCCTCGTACAGCAGCGGCAGGACCGCTGAACCGTACACCGGCAGTTCGAGCAGTCAGTGCCGGGCGGCGGCCGGCGCGGTCCTCAGGATCGTGTCGACCGCCGTCGTGACCTGCTCCGGCGTCAGATCGGCGCGCGCGGTCAGCCTCAGGCGGGAGATCCCGTCCGGCACGGACGGCGGCCGGAAACATCCCACGGACAGCCCTTCGTCCCGGCAGTCGGCCGCCCAGCGCAACGCCTGCTCCGGTGAGGGCGCTCGTACCGACACCACCGCCGCGTCCGGCCGGCTCGCGGTCAGTCCGGCCTCGGTCAGCCGCTCGTACAGCGTCGTCGCGACCTCCCTGGCCCGGCCGCCCAGCTCCGGCCGTGCGCGCAGCAGCCGCAGGGCCGCGAGGGCCGCGCCCGCCGCGGCCGGCGCGAGACCGGTGTCGAAGATGAAGGTCCGGGCTGCGTTGACCAGATGCTCCACGACCCGCGCCGGGCCGAGGACCGCCCCGCCCTGGCTGCCCAGCGACTTGGACAGCGTCAGCGTCACGACCACTCCCGGCCGCCCGGCGAGGCCCGCCGCGTCGAGGGCCCCCCGGCCGCCCTCGCCGAGAACGCCCAGGCCGTGCGCGTCGTCGACCAGGAGCGCCGCGCCGTGCTCCGCGCCGGCGGCCGCCAGTTCCGCCAGCGGCGCCGCGTCCCCGTCCACCGAGAACACCGAGTCGCTGACCACCACGGCACGCCCCCCGTGCGCGGCCAGCGCCTTGCGCACCGCCTCCGGGTCCGCGTGCGGCACGACGACGGTCTCGGCGCGCGAGAGCCGGCAGCCGTCCACGATCGAGGCGTGGTTGCCCGCGTCGGAGACGAGCAGGTGGCCGGGGGCGGTCAGGGCCGTGACGGCGGCCAGGTTCGCCGCGTAGCCGGAGGAGAAGACCAGCGCCGCCTCGAAGCCGCAGAACTCGGCGAGTTCCCGTTCCAGGGTCGCGTGCAGCTCGGTCGAGCCGGTGACGAGCCGCGACCCGGTCGCGCCCGCGCCCCAGCGGCGGGCCGCCTCGGCCGCGGCCCCCGTGATCTCCGTACGGCGGGCGAGTCCCAGGTAGTCGTTGCTCGCCAGGTCGAGCAGCGGCGACTCGGCGGGGCGGGGCCGCAGGGTGCGTACGAGACCGGCCCGGCGGCGAGCCTCGGCCCGCTCGTCGATCCAGTCGAAGGGGTCCAGGGCGTTCCCGGGGGCCTGCGGCATCGTCCGTCCTTCGTCCGCTCTTTTGTATGCAGTGGATAGAACCTAGCGGGGCAAAGGCGCGGTCACGGTGTGGCGATACACACACGCCGCTTGGGCGCTGTTGTGCGGTTCCCAACTTTCGCCGGAGCACCGAGGTGGGTAAGGATCGCGCCATGGACCTGCTGAAGACGCTGGTGGACAAGGGGCTCAGGCGCGAGCTTCCGACCCGTGAAGAGGCGCTCGCCGTGCTGGCGACCTCCGACGACGAACTGCTCGACGTGGTGGCGGCCGCCGGAAAGGTGCGCCGCCAGTGGTTCGGGAGGCGGGTGAAACTCAACTATCTGGTGAACCTGAAGTCCGGGCTCTGCCCGGAGGACTGCTCCTACTGCTCGCAGCGTCTCGGCTCCGGGGCCGACATCCTCAAGTACACCTGGCTGAAGCCCGAAGAGGCGTCCCGGGCGGCCGCGGCCGGTGTCGCGGGCGGCGCCAAGCGCGTCTGCCTGGTCGCGAGCGGCCGCGGACCGACCGACCGTGACGTGGACCGGGTCTCCAAGACCATCGAGGCCATCAAGGGGGACAACGAGGACGTCGAGGTCTGCGCCTGCCTCGGCCTGCTCTCGCAGGGGCAGGCCGAGCGGCTGCGCGCCGCGGGCGCGGACGCGTACAACCACAACCTCAACACCTCGGAGGCGACGTACGGCGGCATCACCACCACCCACACGTACGCCGACCGGGTGGACACCGTGCACCAGGCGCAGGCGGCGGGCCTGTCCGCCTGCTCCGGGCTGATCGCGGGCATGGGCGAGAGCGACGAGGACCTCGTCGACGTCGTCTTCTCGCTGCGTGAACTCGACCCGGACTCCGTGCCGGTGAACTTCCTCATCCCCTTCGAGGGAACACCGCTCGCCAAGGAGTGGAACCTCACTCCGCAGCGCTGCCTGCGCATCCTGGCCATGGTCCGCTTCGTCTGCCCGGACGTGGAGGTACGGCTCGCGGGCGGGCGCGAAGTGCATCTGCGCAGCATGCAGCCGCTCGCCCTGCACCTGGTCAACTCCATCTTCCTGGGCGACTACCTGACGAGCGAGGGACAGGCGGGCAAGGCCGACCTCGACATGATCGCGGACGCCGGCTTCGAGGTGGAGGGCGCGGGCACGACCACGCTGCCCGAGCACCGGGCGGATGCCTCCGCCTGCGGGGCGGGCGGCGGCTGCGCCCCGTGCGGCGACGGCGCGGCCGGGACCGCGACCGCGACCGGGGCCGGCGGGGAGACCGGTACGGCCGCGGTGCCCGCCCCGCAGGCGGCGCGTACCGATCTCGTGACCGTACGCCGGCGCGGCGCGGGCACGGACATCGCGCCCAATGCCTGAGCCGCTGACCACCGCCGACGTGCTCGCACTCGACCGCGAGCACGTCTGGCACCCGTACGGTCCGATGCCCGGCCGGCAGGAACCGCTGGTCGTCGAGTCCGCCTCCGGTGTACGGCTGCGGCTGGCCGACGGGGCCGGCGAGCTGGTGGACGGCATGTCCTCCTGGTGGTCGGCGATCCACGGCTACAACCACCCGGTGCTCAACGAGGCGGCGCGCGGGCAGCTGGGCCGGATGAGCCACGTCATGTTCGGCGGGCTCACCCACGAGCCCGCCGTCCGGCTCGCCGCGCGTCTCGTCGAGATCACCCCGGAACCGCTGCGGCACGTCTTCCTCGCCGACTCCGGCTCGGTGTCGGTGGAGGTCGCGGTCAAGATGTGCCTGCAGTACTGGCGTTCGCTGGGGCGCCCCGCCAAGCGGCGGCTGCTGACGTGGCGCGGCGGCTACCACGGGGACACCTGGCAGCCAATGTCGGTGTGCGACCCCGAAGGCGGTATGCACGAACTGTGGTCGGGCGTCCTGCCGCGCCAGATCTTCGCGGACGCGCCGCCGGCGGAGTACGAGGAGTCGTACGCGGACCACCTGCGGGAACTGATCGGGCGTCATGCCGGTGAGCTGGCCGCGGTGATCGTCGAGCCGGTGGTGCAGGGCGCGGGCGGCATGCGGTTCCACTCCCCCGCGTATCTGACGGTGCTCAGGGAAGCGTGCGACGAACACGGCGTGCTGCTCGTGTTCGACGAGATCGCCACCGGATTCGGCCGTACGGGCGAGCTGTTCGCCGCGGGGCACGCCGGGGTCTCACCCGATGTGATGTGTGTGGGCAAGGCGCTGACCGGCGGCTATCTGACCATGGCGGCGACGCTGTGCACCTCGCGGGTCGCCGAGGGCATCTCGGGCGGCGAGGTACCGGTCCTGGCGCACGGCCCGACCTTCATGGGCAATCCGCTGGCGGCGGCGATCGCCGAGGCCTCGATCGAGCTGCTGCTGTCCCAGGACTGGCGGACGGAGATCGGGCGCATCGAGACCGGCCTGCGCGACGGACTCGCTCCGGCGGCCTCGCTGCCCGGGGTGCGGGACGTCCGGGTGCTGGGCGCCATCGGCGTCGTACAGCTCGACCGGCCCGTCGACATGGCCGCGGCCACGGCGGCCGCGGTCGGCGAGGGCGTGTGGCTGCGGCCGTTCCGCGACCTCGTCTACACGATGCCGCCGTACATCACCGGCGACGAGGACGTCGCGCGGATCTGCGGGGCGGTCACGGCCGCCGCACGAGCCGGCACGGGCACGGGCGTGCGCACGGGGACCGTTACGGGCGTGAGCGTCCGTCCGGGTACGGGCGCGGGCACTGCCGCGGGCGGTGGCACGGGTGCGAGCACCGGCACGGTTACGGCCACCGGCACAAGCACCGGCACAGGCACAGGCACAGGCACCGGCAACGGCAACGGCACAGGCACCGGCACCGGCACCGGCACCGGCACCGGCATGAGCACGGGTACGGAGGTGCGGCGGTGAACGTGCTGGTCGTCACGGGAACGGGCACCGAGGTCGGCAAGACGGTGACCACGGCGGTGCTGGCGGCGGCCGCGCTCGCCGCGGGCCGGTCCGTGGCGGTGCTCAAGCCGGCGCAGACCGGCGTGGCGGCGGGCGAGGCAGGGGACGTCGCCGAAGTGGCCCGGCTGGCCGCGGCGGACGGGCCGGGCGCGACGGTCCCTGGGCCGGCCGGCCTGGCCGGCGCCGGGACCTCTGCCGCCTGGCTCCGCCCGGAACCGGGTGCCGCCCCGCCGCGGTCCGGTGCTCCCGCCGCCGCCGGCACGGAGCCGGCGGGCGGCACGTGGACCAGGCCCGCGTCCGGAGGCGGCTTCCTCACGGTGGCCGAACTGGCCCGCTATCCGGACCCGTTGGCGCCGGACACCGCCGCGCGGCGGGCGGGACTGCCCCCGGTGCGGCCCGGTGGCGTGGCCGAGGCGGCGGAGAAGCTCGCCGCCGGCCACGATCTCGTGCTGGTCGAGGGCGCGGGCGGGCTTCTCGTGCGGTTCGACGAGGAGGGCTCGACACTCGCCGACGCGGCGCGGCTGCTGGACGCGCCCGTACTGGTCGTGGCGCAGGCAGGACTCGGCACGCTCAACGCCGTCGCCCTCACGGCGGAGGCGCTGCGCACCCGTGGCCTGGCCTGCCCCGGTGTGGTCGTCGGCAGCTGGCCCGTGTCCCCCGGCCTGGCCGAGCGCTGCAACCTCGCCGACCTGCCGCGGGCCGCCGCGGCGCCGCTCCTCGGCGCAGTCCCCGCCGGCGCCGGTGGGCTGACTCCGGCCGCGTTCCGTGCCGCCGCGCCCGGCTGGCTCGCCGCGCGGCTCGGCGGGACCTGGGAGGCCGCCGCCTTCACCAAGCGGTGGGCGGCGGACGGCGACGGCAAGGGCAAAGGCGACGGCGACGGCGACGGGTGAGGCGGCGCCCGCCGGGGGAGAATCGCGGTAACAGCCGTCCTCCCGGGAGGTTCGCCATGCGGCACGGTTCCGGCTCCGGGGTGCCCGGGGACGCGGTGCACCATCCCGTGTTCGCCCGCTTCTACGCGCGCTTCAGCGTGGCGGCCGACACCCGTGGCGGAATCGCCGCGAACCGCGCGGAGTTGCTGTCCGGGCTGTCCGGCCGTGTCATCGAGGTCGGCGCGGGCAACGGGCTGAACTTCGCGCACTATCCGGCGGCTGTCTCCGAGGTGGTGGCGATCGAGCCGGAGCGCTCGCTGCGCCGCCTGGCGAGAGAGGCCGCGCTGCGCGCGGACGTGCCGGTGGATGTGGTGCCGGGCGCGGCCGAGGCGCTGCCGGTCAAGAGCGAGGGCTTCGACGCGGCGGTGCTGTCACTCGTGCTGTGCTCGGTACGGGACGTGCCGCGCGCCCTCGGCGAGATCCATCGTGTTCTGCGGCCGGGCGGTGAACTGCGGTTCTTCGAGCACGGCCGCGCCGAGGGGCGCGTGATGGCCCTGACCCAGCGGGCCCTGGACCGCACCGTGTGGCCGCTGCTGTTCGGCGGCTGCCACACGGCGCGCAGGCCGCTCGCCGAACTGGAGGCCGCCGGTTTCGAGCTCGGCCCCCACCACGCGCTGCGGATCCCGCCGCAGGGTCCGTCGCTGCCGACGTCCGCGTGCGTACTGGGAGTGGCGCGGCGCCCGTCTCCCGGGGCGTGAACGCTGCCAAGATCGGCACATGGGAGAGCCCGTCGTCGTGGAACGGCCCGCGCGGCCCTACCGGCTGCCCGACCTGTTCGGGTGGCTGGCGGAGCACGGCGTGAGCCTGACGGCGCGCCGTTCCTCAAGTTCGACGTCGTCGACATGGAGGGCGAGCTGGAGGTGGAGGCGCCGGGGTGCCGGTGCGGCGGCCGGTGCCGGGCGACGGGGAGGTGCTCTCCGCGTGCTCCCGGCGGGCCGCTATGCCACCGTCACCCACATGGAGCGGTGTGCAAGCTGAAGTCGCAGGTCACGGGTCTGGTGTGAATGGCGAGTTGGGTACTCGTGCCGGTCGGCGGCCGATGACCATGGCGTAGATCATCGGGCAGGTCCGGCCCCGGCGGGATGCC
>NZ_JAAAXQ010000148.1 GCF_009916105.1 Streptomyces sp. GC420
CCGCTCTAGCGTGACCCCATGAGCCTCGACGTCCGGACCATTTCCCGATCCGACCTCCGCGACTGGGCACGGGCCCTCAACACCGGTTTTCTCAGGCCGCCTTCGGTGTCGGACGAGGAGGTGGCGGACCGCGGCTCGTACGTCGACCCCGACCGTACCCAGGGCGCCTTCGACGGTGGCAGGTGCGTGGCCACCTTCCGTTCCTTCTCCCAGGAGGTCACCGCGGTGGGCGGTGCGGCCGTCGCCGCGAACGCGATCTCCAACGTCTCCGTCTCCCCGACCCACCGCCGCCGGGGCCTGCTCGGCCGGATGATGGCGAACGACCTCGCGGCGGCCAGGGAGCGCGGCGACGCCGTGGCCACGCTCATCGCGGCGGAGTACCCGATCTACGGACGGTACGGCTTCGGGCCCGCCACCTGGGCCACGGTGTGGGAGGTCGACGTGCCGCGGGCCGGGCTCGACCCACGCTGGTCGGGCCCGGAGTGCGGGGGGCGTATCGACCTGGTCGACGGCGCCGACGTGCGCAAGCTGGGGCCGGAGCTCTACGAGCGGCTGCGGCGCGCGCAGCCGGGGGCCATCGGCCGGGACGACCGCGGGTGGCAGATAGGCACCGGCCTGCTGAGGCTGGACAGGCATCCGTGGACCGAGCCCTTCCACGCCGTGTACCGCTCCGCGTCGGGGGAGGTGGAGGGGCTGATGACGTACCGGTCGGACGACGACTGGAACGACGCCAAGATGCCCGTGGACACCGCGACGGTGAGCGACATGATCGCGGTGACCCCGGCGGCCGAGCGCGCGCTGTGGCACTTCGTCTGCTCGGTGGACTGGATCGCCAGGGTCAGGAGCGGCTACCTCGCCCCGGACGCCCTGCTGCCGCTGCTTCTTCCCGACCCTCGGGCGGCCCGTACGGTCACGTACGCGGACTGGCTGTGGGTGCGGGTCCTCGACGTCGTACAGGCGCTCCAGGCGCGTACGTACGGGGCGGAGGCGAAGGTGGTCCTCGAGGTGCGGGACGGATCGGGGCTGTCCGGGGGGCGGTTCCGGCTCGACGCCTCGCGGGACGGGGCGAGTTGCCGGCCGACGACCGAGAACCCCGGCCTCGTGTTCGGTCTCACCGAACTGGGCGCGATCTGGCTCGGTGACGAGTCGGTTGCCCGCCTTGCGGCACTCGGCCGGGTGACCGAGGAGCGGCCGGGCGCGGCGGCGACCGCCGACGCCCTGTTCCGCACGTCCAGGCGTCCCTGGTGCCCGGACATGTTCTAGCGGTGGGATCGCACCCGGAGTGGAGCTTCGTTCGGTCCTTGCCCGGTCTTCGCCCGGGCCGGGGCTGATCTCGGCGGGCCGTGGCCGGGCCGTCGCTCAGCCGAGGATCGGCTGAGCGAGCAGCATGGCCAGGATCACGGCCCCGGCGCAGGTGGTCGGCGTGTGCTTGGCCTTGGCGCCCAGGGTGAGCATGACGAGCGCGACGACCCCCATGGCGCCGAACTGCCACTGGATGAGCTGTTCGAAGCCGAGGGCGAAGGCGGCGAGCGCGAGTGCGACGAGTGGCATGGCGGTTCCCCCTTGGAAGTACTGGACGTTGGTTGACCAACCTCGTGGGAACTTCCGCCAGCTCCTCCTGACTTGGTGGCCAACTTACTTGAAGTTGTCCCCTTTCGATGCCACCCCATAACCAGCATCATGGCAACTCCCCATAGATGGCGAAAAGTTGTACGGTTTGGCTGTGAGCCCGGAGGATGAGTCGGTCAGCGGCGCAAACGGTGCGAACGGCCTCGGCGGACGCAGGCCGAAGCACCATGAGGTGGCCGACGCGCTGCGCGCCAGGATCGCGTCCGGCCGGATGCGGCCGGGAGAGCGCATGCCCACCCAGGCCCGGCTGGCGGAGGAGTTCGGAGTCGAGCGCGGTGTGGTGCGCCAGGCCCTGCGGATCCTCCAGCGGGAACACCTGCTCACCAATGTGTCCAGGGGCAGCCCCGCCACGGTCGCCGCCCCCGGGGAGCACACCCGTGCCGGGACCGAACCGGCCCCCAGGCCCACGATGGTCGCCCTCGCGCCCCGCGTCGCCGAGGCCTTCTCCGCACCCCACGTCAGTATCGACGCGCTCTGCCTGACGGCCGGCTCCTTCACTCTGGCGCTGAGCGAACCGCTTCGGCTGATCCACGAGGGGCGTATCAAACCGGCCAAGGTCGACGTCCGGGTCCTGCTTCCCAGTCGTGACATCAACCTCGCCTTCCCCACGCCTGTCGCGGACGCGGAGGACGACCGGCCGCAGCGTCAGTGGCTGGCCCAGCGAAATGCCCAGGGCCAGGTCCTGCGGCACAATCTCCTGGCACTTCGCGCCACGCACGGCATCGATGTGAAGGTCGGCTTCCGCGCCCTGCCTTTCACGCCACCCGTGAAGCTCTATCTGCTGGGCGGGCGCGAGGCGCTCTTCGCCTACTACACGATCACCAAGCGCCAGGCGCAGATCGACCACGAGTCCCTGGAGATGTACGACACCCAGGGCACGCGCTCGATGCTCTTCTCCTTCCGCGCCGAGGGCGGCGGGCCGCGGGACGCCGCGTTCGTGGAGCAGTCCCGGCTGTGGTTCGACGCGCTGTGGAACACGATCACCACGGACCTGAGGTTCGGCCCGTAGGGCGAGGTGCGTCTCAGAGCGCAGGGCCGGCGACCAGCGCGGCCAGGATGGCCGCGCCGACGGCGCTGACCGGAGGGCTGTCGGCCTTGATCCCGACGGTCAGCAGGACCAGGCCGAGCAGGCCCATGGGTCCGTACCGCCACTGGACGAGCTGCTCGGTGCCCAGCGAGATCACAGCGAGGAGGAGTGCGATGGCAGGCATGGTGGTCCCTCCCTCTTCGGCGTCGGTGGAGGGTCCCGCTCCGCCAAATGCGGCCGAGTTGGCGACCAACTCCATTGCTGTTGTCCCCACTTGGTTGCGATCCATAAACAACTTCTAAACAACTTCCGCCTGATGGTCTTGAGTTGTAGCGTTTGGTCGTGACCGTGCAACAGGAACCACTGAACGGCGGCGGCAGGAAGCCCACGTATCACGAAGTGGCCGACGTGCTGCGCGAACGCATCCGGACCCGCGTCTACGCCGTGGGCACACGCATGCCGACCCAGGCCACCCTCGCCGACGAGTTCGGCGTCGAACGCGGCACGATCCGCCAGGCCCTGAAGATCCTCCAGGAGGAGGATCTGCTCACCGACGTCACCCGGGGCGTCCCCGCCACCGTCGCCGACCCCGCGCCCGCCCACACCAACGGCGTCCCGACACCGGCCGAACAGCCCCGGTCCACGATGGTCGCGCTGGCCCCCCGCATCACCGAGGCCTTCACCGCCCGCCACGTCCGCGTCGACGCGCTGTCGCTCACCGCGGAATCCCTGATGCTGGCCCTCCACGACCCGATCCGCAGCATCCACGAGGGCCGGGCGTGCCCCGAGGCCATCACGGTCCGCATCCTGCTACCCAGCCGGGAGATCGACCTGGCCTTCCCCGTCCCGGTGGACGACGCCAAGGCCGCCGAACTCCACGAACGCTGGCTCGCGATGCGCAACTCCCAGGGCCAGGTGCTGCGCCACAACCTCCAGGCCCTGCGCGCCACGCACGGCATCGACGTACGGGTGACCTTCCGCGCCCTGCCCTTCACCCCGCCGGTGAAGCTGTACATCCTCAACGGGCGGGAGGCGCTCTTCGCGTACTACACGATCACCAGGCGGGAGGAGCAGGTGAACGAGGAGCCCATGGAGATGTACGACGCGCTCGGCACCCAGTCCCTGCTGTTCCCCTTCGGCGCCGGACCCGAAGCCGGGTCGCGCGACAGCGCCTTCGTCGAGCAGTCCCAGAACTGGTTCGACGCCCTCTGGAACACAATCACCTCGGACCTGACACTCTCCTAGTGGCTTCCGATACGACATCCAAGGAAGAACTGGCGGCGCATGTGGTGGAGGAGCTCAGGGACCTGATCACCGGGGTGAAGTGCGTCCTCTTCGATTTCGACGGTCCGATCTGCCGGCTTTTCGCGGGCCACCGGGCGCATGCCGTCGCGGAGAGCCTGATCGACTGGCTGGAGGAACGAGGGCAGCACGTGCTGCTGACGGACGAGGAACGCGAGTCCGGCGATCCGCACGCCGTGCTGAGGGCCGTGGACCTGATCCACCCAGGCAGCGAGCTCGTCGAGGAACTGGAGGAGAGACTCACCGCGGAGGAACTCCACGCCACGGCGACCGCGTGGCCCACCCCGCACGCCGATCCGCTGGTGCGCACCTGGCGGGCAGTGGGGGTCCGGCTGGCCATCGCGACCAACAATTCCCCCAAGGTCGTGGAGCGCTACCTCGCCGACCGCGGCCTCACCGAGGCGTTCGGCCCGCACATCCACGGCCGCACCACCGAACTGGATCTGCTCAAACCCGATCCCGACTGCCTCCACCGCGCCCTCGCCTCGACCGGAACCCGCCCCGGCGACGCCCTGATGATCGGCGATACCCCCTCCGACCTGGAGGCGGCCAACCGGGCCGGCGTGCGCTTCCTGGGCTACGGACGGGACGAGCCCCGCATCCGGCGCCTCCACCGGGCCGGCGCGACGACGGTGGTCGACTCCCTGGAGCCGGTGCTGGCGCTGGTGAGGCGACTGGGTCAGGCCTGAGCGAGCTGCAGCAGAGCCAGAAGCCCCAGCCCGGCCGAGGCGCACCTGGCACTCCGGGTCCTGGCGCCGACGACGACCAGCGCGAGGCCGACCAGCCCCGCGTATCCGAAGCGCCACTGCACGAAGTGCGCGACGGTGGCCGCGAGTGCCTGTTCCGCGAGCATCGTGACGACCATGGCGATCATCCCCCTCCGACAAGTTCAGCCACTCGATGCACTTCTGGTCCAATTGGACTGGAAGGCTTGATATTGGCGTCCCCTGTGGGGTGGATCCACTAACGTGGGCGAGGCAACGGCATGCCAACTTGTCTGAAAGTAGTGGACGATGAGTGAGGAAACCGCTGACGGAGGCGGCACGGAGTTCCGGCGCGTCGTGGAGTCGCTGCGCGCCCGGATGGGTGACGGCACCTACCGGCTGGGGGACTCGCTTCCCACCCAGCGCAGGCTGGCCCAGGAGTTCGGAGTCTCCCGGGACACCGTCCAGCGGGCTCTGCGGGAACTCGCCAACGAGGGGTGGGTCCAGAGCCGCCAGGGCAGCGGCACCCGGGTCATCAAGGCCCAGCGCATACACTCCGCCGCCGACACGCGCCCCCGCCCCCGGCTCGGGCCGTTCATCGGCGAGGCGTTCGAGGCCGAGGAAGTGACCCTGGACGTCTTCACCCTCACTTCGGAGTCCCTGGACGTCCACGTCCGGCTGCAGGCGGAACGGGTGAGGGCCGGAGAGATCGC
Organism: Streptomyces sp. GC420; assembly: GCF_009916105.1. Classification (GTDB taxonomy): domain Bacteria; phylum Actinomycetota; class Actinomycetes; order Streptomycetales; family Streptomycetaceae; genus Streptomyces. The sequence goes on from NZ_JAAAXQ010000148.1 coordinate 5,376, forward strand.
TCCGCAGGACATCACCGTACGGCTGCTGCTGCCCCATGAGAGCACCCGGCTGGCCTATCCGAGGGCGAAAGAGGACCCGGAGGACATGCGTCCTCTGGACCGGCTGCGGGACATCAGCCGCCGGCACACGGCATCCCTGCGCTCGGCCCTTCTCGATCTGCGTGCGGAAGGCCTGGTGCCGCACGTGGACGTGCAGATCAGGCGGGTTCCGCTCACCCCCGGCTTCAAGCTCTACCTGCTGGGCGGCACCCAGGCGCTGCACGGTTTCTACGAGGTGCTCGACCGCCCCATCGAACTGGACAATGGGGAAGTGCTGGGTGCGATCGACGCGCTGGGCCTGGGAGCCACCCTCTTCCACTACTCCGAGGACGGCGACCCGGGTTCGCAGGGATCGCTCTTCGTCAGCGCCGCGCAGGCGTGGTTCGACTCCCACTGGGACCTTCTGGGCACCTGAACGGGCCCTGGCGGGCGCGGGCGCCGGGTCGGCTGTCCGGCGGACAAAGAGGCCGGTTTAACTCGCTTGGGTTACGGGTAGATCAAGTGGCTCTGCGCGGCGGGGTATTGAGCGTTACGGTGTGCGCATCGGCATCGATGTCCCTGCGTGCATATTCAGGAGCGGCCCGTGGTCGAACCCGCTGTGGCCGCTCGCCCCGCCACGGAACGTGCCCCACTGGACGTATTCGGCGAGTTCGTGCGCCACGCCCTGCATCACGGTGAGATGACGCGCGGTTACCACAACCGGAACTTCCGGGTGGCCCTCACCGATTCCATGGCCCGACTGGTGGGGCGAGAGCCGGGGGTGTCGGTCACCGTGCGGCGCCGACTGCCCGACCCGTCACCCGTGGTCATCAGAACCTGGCAGGACGAGTCCCAGATCCTTGACGCGATCCATGACGCCCTGCCCCATGTGCCGCAGTGCCTGGGCAAGTACGGCGACACCGCGGTGCATAGTTATGTGGAGGGCGTGCCGCTCTCCAGCATCTGCCAGAACGGAAAACCCGTCGATTCCCGCCTGATCGGCGCTCTGGCGGAGCTGCTCGCCCAGATGGTCAGGGTCAGACGGGAGGACCTTCCCGATCTTCCCCCGAACTGGCCCGACAACAAGGACAGCCGTTCCTTTCTGCGGACCCTTGCGCTCCGTACCGAGCAGCAGGTCCGTCGGCCCAATTGGACCGAATTCGGCGGGCTGTTCGCGGCACTGGGCATTCCAGAGGACGCCATGACCCGTTTCGCGGAGCGCGTCCCGCCCATGGCCCGCCGGCCGTTCAGCCTGCTCCACACGGACCTGCACCGTGACAACGTGATCGTCTCCTATCAGGGCTCACTGCCCCTGATCTGCGTCGACTGGGAACTGGCCACCTACGGGGATCCGCTGCACGACCTGGCCACCCATCTGGTGCGCATGCGGTACCCCGACTCCCAGTGGCAGGAGGTCAAGGACGCCTGGTACCGGGCCATGCGGCAGGTCCGGCCCACCGCCGTGAGCGGCATCGAGACAGACCTGCGTCACTACCTGGCCTTCGAGCGGGCGCAGAGCGTGTTTCCGGACGTGATCCGCGCGGCGAAGTCCCTGGGCGACGAGCAGGACCCGGCCGGTCTGGAAGAAGCCGCCGAGTCGGTGGTGCACGCGCTCCGGGCCGCCCGCGATCCGCTCCGCCTCGGCAGGGAGCCCCGGCAGGGCGAGGTGGAAGGGATCCTCTACCGCTGGCATGCCGCGCGCCCCGGACGCCGCGCCCGGCGGACGGGGCCGATCGACTACGTCAGGGCGACCGGTCTGCCGCAGGAAGTGGTGGGAGAGGCGCTGGTAGCGGAAGGAGCGGCCCGCGCCGACCAGGTGTACAAGGGGACGGGCCATCTCAACACGGTGGTGCGGGTGCGCGGTCTGCCGGAACCGGTCGTCGTACGCCGCAAGCTGCCCTCGGCGAGCAGTCGGCGGGAGCCCTGCTTCCTGGAGGAGCACGTTGTGCTGCGGGCGCTGGACACCGCGGGCTGTCGCGTCCGCGTGCCCACGGTCCTGGCCCGGGGCACGAGCGAACGCGGGAACCGTTTCGAACTGCACACTTACGTCGGCCCGCACGATCCGCTCCGGCCGCCGAGCCACCCGGTCGCAGGGCTGCGTCTGAACGAGGCGGACGACCTGGTCGACCAGTTGTGCGCCCTGGCGGAGGCCGACCTCGGGCATCTGGACCCGACCGTGGCGGACGGCACCTTCTACGAGTGGCTGAGCGACCAACTTGTGGGTCTGGTCGCGGCACTGCCCAAGGAGTCGATGCGACTGGCAAGGGTGCTCGGGCTCCCGGACGCGCACCGGCTGAAGGAGATTCTGCGCACGCGCGCGGTCACCCCCCGCAGACGCGTCCTGCTGCACGGCGACCTCAACCCGTGGAACCTGGTCAGGGACGAGGAGAGCCGGGGTCTCGTCATCATCGACTGGGAGATGGCCATGGTCGGCGATCCCCTGTACGACCTGGTGCGGCACCTGCACCTGACCCCCCACAGCGCCGAGATCCGGCAGCGGATGTTCGAACGGTGGGGCGCAAAGCTGAGTGAGGAGTACACGCGCGGCTGGGCGACGGACGCCCACACCTATCGGTGGATCGAGACCGTGCGCTCCGCCTACGTCGATCTGGACCGTCTGGTGACCGGGTCGGACCTGGACGCTCCCAATGTCCGCAGAGCGGTGGACTCCTACGCCGTGACGCTGTCCGCGGCCAGAGCCTCGTTGGGCCTGCGCGGTGCCCACACGTCGAACCCCTATCTTGCCCTGGCGCTTCCCCAGGGCGACCATGTCATGTCCGGGGTAAGTGAGCTGAGTCTCGTCCGGCCGGTCCAGGGGTTCATGGGCAAAGCAGGGGGGCGCGCATGGCTGGGGGAAGACCGGACAATGGTGCCCGCAGCGGGGTCCGGGCCCGCCTGAGGGGCTATCAGGACCGGGCCACGTCGTGGTCGTCGAGCCCGCGGCGATCGCCGAGGCCGAGGAGCGCGGCCTGAACCGGCTGTACGTCGTCCTCACCCGGGCGGTCTCGCGGCTCGACGTCCTGCACGCGCGACCACTGCCGTTCGCGGTGCCGGACGGCTGGTCGGAGGGCTCGGCGGGCGGTGGGCCGCAGTGGGCGGAGACGGCCCGGCGGCCTGAGCCGGGGGGCCGGGGATCCGGGGCCGGCGGCCGAGCCGCGGCCCGGTGGCGCGGCATGGACGGTGACACGGGTTGAGGAAACGGTTCTGCAGAAGGGTCGGCGGCAGGGCTCAGGGTTGCCCGCGCCCCGTGGCCCCGGCGGTCGTCCAGGCGCTGCGGAACTCGCCGGGCGTCACACCGGCGTGGTGGGTGAAGAACTTGCCGAAGTTCGTCGCCTCGGTGAATCCGAGCCGGCGGCCGACCGTGACGGCCGGCATGTCGGTGTGCGCCAGCAGCCGCTTGGCCTCCAGGACCACCCTGCCGTCCACGACCTGCTTGGCGGACCGGCCGGTGGCGGCCCGGCAGACGCGGTTGAGGGTCTTGGCGGAGTAGCCGAGCAGCCGGGCGTAGACCTCGACCTGCCGGGTGCGGTCGAAGTGGCACTCCAGCTCGCGCCTGAACCGCCGGTACGTCGCCCGGACCTCGCTCCTGACGGCGCGGTCGCCCCCGGCGTCCTCCCCGGGCGGCAGCGGCAGGGCCGCGATCCGCAGCAGCAGGACCGTCAGCTGGTGGGACAGCAGCTCGACGCCGAGCGGCGGGGTCACCGTGCCGGGCCCCGCGGGCGCCGACATGCCGCAGGCGGTCGCGTAGTCCTCGGCGAGCTGCCGCACGGTAGCCGTGACGGTCGTGCGGGCCTGGGGCGCGAGTCTCCAGACGCCGATGTCGTACGTGTCGTCCAGGAGCCGGCGCAGGCTCGGCGAGCGGGACGGCGCCGAGGGGGCGAACCGCACGGCGTACCCGTCGAGGCCGGGCGGCGCCACCGGGTCCCGCCGCACCTGCCCGGGCCGCAGCCACAACAGGGTGCCGGGGGCGCACTCGTGGTCGGTGAAGTCGACGTTCTCCGCGCCGTGTCCGGATTCGACCAGGACGAGCTCGTGCAGCTCCAGCCGTACGGGGCGGTCCGTGATCGCGGGTTCCCGTTTGCGCAGCTCGGTGAGCGTCAGGGCTTCGATGCTCAGGCCCGGACGGCCGGGGTGGTCCGACCTCCCCGGCCCGAGAGGATGACCGACGAGCGCGGCCGGTGCCGTGGTCTCGAAGTCCTCGAAGGCGTCCCGGCCTCCGTGCAGCTCGTAGGGGTCGTGGGTCTCGTGGATCTCGCTGACCTCACCGACCTCGCGCACATCAAGGCCCTCGTGAACGCCGTAGACCCCGTCAGTCGCGTCAGTCGAGTCGATGTGTCCCGAATTGACCATGGTGACTCCTGAACCTCTCCGCACACGCGGACACACCCCCATCGTGCAGCATCAGTTCAGCACGCGTATCGGCGAGCCCGCGAGGAACGCGCGGATGTTCTCCACGGCCTGGCCGTAGTACGCGCGGTAGTTGTCCTGCGAGACGTAGCCCAGATGGGGGGTGGCCAGCAGCCGGGGCAGCGAGCGCACCGGATGGGCGGGCGGCAGCGGCTCCACGTCGAACACATCGAGGCCGGCGCCCGCGATCGCGCCCTCCCGCAGGGCCGTGTACAGCGCCTCCTGGTCGACGATCGCCGCCCGCGAGGTATTGACCAGATACGCGGTCGGCTTCATCAGCGCCAGTTCCGGCGCACCCAGCAGTCCTCGCGTGCGGTCACCCAGCGCCAGGTGCACGGAGACGAAGTCACTGGACCCCAGGAGCTCCTCCTTGGACGCGGCGAGCCCGACGCCCACCTCGTCGGCCCGCTCCTCGGTCAGGTTCTGGCTCCACGCCACGACCTCCATCCCGAAGGCGAGCCCGACCGCGGCCACCCGGCTGCCGATCTTGCCCAGGCCCAGCAGACCCAGCCGCCGGCCGTGCAGATCGGCCCCGACCGTGCTCTGCCAGGGGCCGCCCGTGCGCAGGGCCGTGTTCTCGGTCACGATGCCGCGCGCCAGGCCCAGGATCAGCGCCCAGGTGAGCTCGACCGGAGGCGTCGACGAACTCGTCGTCCCGCACACGGTCACGCCGTGCTCCCGTGCCGCGGCGAAGTCGATCACCGAGTTGCGCATACCGGAGGCGATGAGCAGCCGCAGCTCGGGCAGACGGGCGAAGAGCGAGGCGGGGAACGCGACGCGCTCGCGCAGGGTGACGACCGCCTGGAAGCCGGCGAGTGCCCCGGCCAGTTCCTCCTCCGTCGCGAAATGCCGGTCGAAGGAGACCATCTCCACGTCCCCGGTGATCGCGCCCCAGTCGGCGGACGAGGCAGCGGTCCCCTGGAAATCGTCGAGCACGGCACAGCGCAGCTTCATCGGTTCTGTTCCTCTTTCCCGTCCTTCGCCACGGCGGTCTCCGCCCGGACCCCGCTGCTTCTCGTGCTCGCCAACGCCCGGGGGCCGCCGCCCGTTCCCCACGAGCCGCGGTCGCCTCGCCCGGAAACGACCGGTCGGCCGGGGTGTGTGATGCCGCAACCGTGAGGTCACCGGCGGTCCTGGCCGGGCACTCCCGGTCAGCCGAACTGGCCGGGCCGGTAGTCGCCGGCGGGCTGCTGGATGATGACGTTCCCGCGATTGAAGGCGTTGATGAGGGCGATGGTGCACACCAAGGCGGCGAGCTGCTCCTCGTCGTAGTACTTGGCGGCATTCGCCCAGGCCTCGTCCGTGACGCCGCCGGCCGCGTCGGCGATGCGGGTGCCCTGCTCCGCCAGCTCCAGGGCGGCGCGCTCGGCGTCGGTGAAGACCGTGGCCTCGCGCCAGGCCGCGACCAGGTTGAGGCGGGTCGAGGTCTCGCCGGCGTGCGCGGCGTCCTTGGCGTGCATGTCGGTGCAGAAACCGCAGCCGTTGATCTGACTGGCGCGGAGTTTCACCAGTTCCTGCGTCGCGGCCGGCAGCGTCGAGTCCCCCAGCACCTTGCCCGCGGCGACGATGTGCTTCATGAAGTTGGCCGCGACCGGGCTGGCGAAGAGGTTCAACCGAGCTTCCACGGTGCACACTCCTGTGTCGTTGTCGGTGGTTGCACCTCTTCGACGGAACGACCCCGCAGGGTTGTGACACGAACGAATGTGACCTGCGTCTCCCCTCCGGCGCCGCGGCAGCCCGTCCCGTTCCCCCCGAGCCTGCTCCGTTTCGCCCTTCCTACCGGAAGAGAGGGGCGCGTGAGCCCCGGACCGGGGGCAGGGCTGAACTCCGGGAGACAGGGGCGGCGACGGGCCGGCCGGGTGGTTCCGGCGTGGCGCGGAACACTATTGCAAGCACTCGCTTGCAATTGTTAGCGCCGTGGGTGCAGCATCGAGGTATGGCATCACTCCATGTCGGAAATCTCGGCGAGTATCTGCGCGAGCAGCGCCGCACGGCCCAGCTGTCGCTGCGGCAGCTCGCCGATGCCGCCGGGGTGTCCAACCCGTACCTCAGCCAGATCGAGCGCGGTCTGCGCAAGCCCAGCGCGGAGATTCTGCAGCAGCTCGCGAAGGCACTGCGGATCTCGGCCGAGACGCTGTACGTCCGGGCCGGAATCCTCGACGCGGAGCGGGAGATGGACGAGGTCGAGGTGACGAGCGTGATTCTCGCCGACCCCTCGATCAACGAGCGGCAGAAGCAGGTGCTGCTCCAGATCTACGAGTCCTTCCGCAAGGAGAACGCCGCGAGTGCCTTCGGTGCCGCCGGCGCCCAGGGGCACCCCGGCGCGGGCGATGCCGGCGGCGGAGCTGCCGACGGCGGCGCCGCCGTACCCCAAGACCCCCAAGCCAGCTGAAGCGATCCCGGGAGGATCACCGTCATGGCCATCACCGAAGACCTGCGCAAGGCCATCACCGACCCGAAGCCCCTCTACTTCGCCGCCGGCACCGTCGCCTACGCCGCGGAGAAGACCCCGGAGCTGATCCAGAAGCTCCGTACGGAGGCGCCCGCCCGGATCGAGGCCGTGCGCGGCACCGACCCCAAGACCGTGCAGGAGCGGGTGGCCACGCAGGCCAAGGAGGCGCAGGCGACCGTGCAGGCGAAGGTCCACGAGGTGCTCGGCACCCTGGACACCGACCTGAAGAAGCTGGGCGAGACGGCCCAGGACCTGGCCCTCAAGAGCGTCGGCGTGGCCGCCGAGTACGCCGTGAAGGCCCGTGAGGCGTACGAGCGGGTCGCCGAGCACGGCGAACAGGCCGTGCGGCAGTGGCGCGGCGAGGCGGCAGAGGAGATCGAGGAGTTCGCCATCGCCGTCGAGCCCGAGCCCGCGCCCGCCCCGAAGCCGGCCGAGGCCAAGCCCGTCACCGAGACGCCGAAGCCCGCCGCGGCCGCGCCCGCCCCGAACCCGGCCGAGGCCGGGCCCGCGGAGGCGAAGGCCGCGCCGGTCAAGCCGGTCGTCGCGAAGAAGGCCCCGGCAGCCCGCAAGCCCGCCGCCAAGAAGACCACGCCGCCGACGAAGTGACGGAGCGGAGACCCGCCGCGCGCGGGGCAACGCGATACGAGTGGACGGGCGGGGCACCTCAGGGGTGTCCCGCCCGTTCTACGGGTACGGTGGCGATGGCCGGACGGTGTACACACAGGAGGCGGTGGGCGTTGTGCTGATGCAGGGGTTCTCGAATCTGCTCTGGTTGCTTTCGATGGCCGTGCTCGGCCTCAGCCTTTTCGCGCTGATCGACGCGGCGATCCGCCGCGAGGACGCCTTCCGCGCCGCCGACAAGAAGACCAAGCCGTTCTGGCTGATCGTCCTCGGCCTCGGCGTGGTGGTGAACCTGCTCTTCGGGATCCTGTCGTTCCTGCCGATCATCGCCCTGATCGCCTCGATCGTGTACATCGTGGACGTGCGCCCGGCGGTGCGGCAGATCTCCGGCGGCGGTCCCCGCCGCGGCGGCAGCAGCAGCGACGGTCCCTACGGGCCGTACAACGGCGGCCGTTAGTCGCGTGGTCCGTCAGCCGCGCAGTCCGGCAGTCGCGCGGTCCGTCAGCCGCGCGGTCCCGCAGTCCCGCAGTCGCGCAGTCCGGTCATCGTGCGGCCGCGCGGAGCCGTGCAGACCCGCGGTCCCGTTTCCCCGCGCTCGGACGGCCCGGCGGCACGGAGCCCCGGATCGCGGGAGCGGGCGCCGACGGGGCGAGCGGCAGGCAGCGCGGTCTCAGGAGTCGCGGTCCAGGAGCAGGACGGCGACATCGTCCGTCAGCTCTCCGCCGTTCAGGTCCCTGGCCTGCGTCAGCGTGGCGTCGAGCAGGGCCTCGCCGTGCGTCCCGTCCGCCACCGTACGGTCGACGAGTTCCACCAGCCCTTCCTGCCCGAGCCTGCGGCTGCCCGCACCGACGCGGCCCTCGATCAGCCCGTCGGTGAACATCATCAGGCTCCACGACTTGCCCAGCTTCACCTGGTGGCGCGGCCAGCGCGCGCCCGGCAGCAGGCCCAGGGCCGGACCGCCCTCGGTGTCCGGCAGCAGCGCCCCGGTGTGCCGGGCCTCGCGCAGCAGCAGCGGGGCGGGGTGCCCGGCCAGGCAGACGCCGGCCCTGCGGCCGTCCGCGGCGATGTCCACCGTGCAGAGCGTCGCGAAGATTTCGTCGCTGGCGCGCTCGTGCTCCAGCACCTTCTGCATGGTGCAGAGCAACTCGTCCCCGCACAGCCCGGCGAAGGTCAGGGCGCGCCAGGCGATCCGCAGCTCCACGCCGAGCGCCGCCTCGTCGGGGCCGTGCCCGCACACGTCGCCGATCATGGCGTGGACCGTGCCGTCCGGGGTGCGCACGGCGTCGTAGAAGTCTCCGCCGAGCAGAGCGCGGGAGCGGCCGGGGCGGTAACGGGCGGCGAACCGCAGGTTGGAGCCGTCCAGCAGCGGCGTGGGCAGCAGCCCTCGCTCCAGCCGCCGGTTCTCCTGGGCGCGCAGCCGGGACTCGGCGAGCTTGTACTGGGCGATGTCGGCGCGCTTGCGCTCCACGGCGTACCGGATGGCGCGGCTGAGGACCCGCTCGTCGAGTTCGTGGCGGAAGAGGAAGTCCTGTGCGCCGACCCGTACGGCCTCGGCGGCCCGCTCGGCGTCCGACTCCGCGGTGAGGGCGAGTACGGCGTGCCGGGGCGCGAGCCGCAGTACGGCGCGCAGCACCTCGAGTTCGTCGGCGTCGGCGCCCTCACGGCCGCCGGGCAGCGAGAGGTCGAGCAGGATGCAGCTGACGTCGTCGGTCAGCAGTCGCTCGGCCTCGGTGAGATTGCGGGCGGTGCGGACACGGATGCGCTTGCCGGACGCGTCGGACATCTCGGGCAGCGTGAAGGTGGCCGTCGGGTCGTCCTCGATGACGAGGAGGGTCAGTCCGGTCTCGGCCGGCGACGGTGCGGGGGTTGTGGGTGCGCTCATTGCGGGACTCGCCGTACGGGGGGCCGGCGCGGCCTGGGCTGCCCCGGCGGTCCGTACGGACGGTGCGGAGCTCGGTGGCGGAGTGCTGTGGGTCTGCGTCCTGGCAGGTGACGGCGACTCGGCCTGACCACTCTCCACGGCCGGGATCTCCCTCTGCCGCGGTATGGGTGCGGGCATCGCTGAAGTTCCTTCCCTCCCCCCAGGGCAACTTCCAGGGACCATAGCGGTAGGCCGTGGCCAAGAGGAATGGTGAGCCACGCAACTCCGTTGTCATATGCCGCATCTCTGGCGGCTTTTGGCATTTGCCGAGGTCCGTGGGGATGACGAACATCACGCTCTCGGGCCGCGGCCCGTCTGTGACGGCCGCCACCCGCCGGACGGGGGTCCGGTCCGCCGCGGGGCGGTCGGCCCCGGCCTCTCCCCGGCCTTCGCGCCGGACCGCCGGTCCGCACGTCCTTCCGGGCTCCCTACGGCTCATTCCCGGGCTCCGGACCCGGCCCTGACGTGGTTCCCGGAGCCCCGGAGCCCCGGAGCTGGGGTGCCGGGGTGCCGCTCCGTCCGTCCTGCCCATACCCGGCGGCCTTCCGTACTGCCCACCCGCCGAAGTCACCCGGCCGGGTCACCCGACGACGTAAATTGCCGGGATCACTTGTCCGGGCGCACCACGCCCAGGATCGGCATCGAGCCGGCGCCCGCGATGGTGACGTTGCGCCCGGGGCGCGGGGCGTGCACCATCGCGCCGTCACCGACGTACATGGCGACGTGACTGGCGTCCTTGTTGTAGATGATCAGGTCGCCGGGACGCATGTCCTTGATGTCGATGCGGGGCAGCAGTCGCCACTGCTCCTGCGAGGTGCGCGGGATCGTCACACCGGCGGCCGCCCAGGCCTGGGACGTCAGTCCCGAGCAGTCGAACGTCTTCGGGCCCTCGGCGCCCCACTCGTACGGCTTGCCGATCTGGGCCGTCGCGTAGGCCACGGCAGCCTTGCCGCCCTTGCTCGCCGTGGCGTCGATCTCGTCGAGGACACCGGAGTCGAGCCAGGCGTTCTGCGCTTTGTACTGCGCCTGCTTCTCCAGTTCTTCGAGGCGCTCGCGCTCCTTCTCCTCGAGGGTCGACTCCAGCGCCTTGGCCTCCGCGATCTTGCGGCGGATCTCCTGCCTGGCGGCGGCCTTCTTCTTGCGGTTCGCCTCCAGCAGCTTCCACTGGGCGCTGGCGTCCTTCGCGTCCGCCTGGAGGCCCTCCTGGGTGCGGATCATCTCGCCGAGCAGGCCACTGGTGGCGTGTGCCTCCTGGCGCGCCTGGCTGAGGCCGTTCAGGAAGTCCTCGGGGTCGTCGCCGAGGACGAGGCGCGCCTCGGGGGGCAGCCCACCGGTGCGGTACTGCGCGCGGGCTGCCGCGCCGGCCTGGGCCTTGAGGCGGTCCAGCTTCTTCTGGCCCGCGGTGATCTCCTTGGCCAGCTCCACGATGCGCTCGGACTGCTTCTCCGCCTTCTCCTCCGCGAGGTTGTAGGCGTCGGTGGCGGCGGCCGCCTCGTGGTACAGCGCGTCGAGCTCCTTGCGGACCGCTTCGAGCCGCTCGGTACTGAGGGTGCTCCCGTCGTCCCCGCTGCCGGCGGCGCCGTCACTCTCATTGCCGGCGCTCGGACGGGGGCTCGGAGTCGAACTCGGTCCGTCCGGCTTCGGTGCGGCGTATGCCGTGCCGGGCAGCCCGCCGAGCACTGTCACCGCGCACACCAGCGCCGTCGCCGCAACGATCGCGCCTCGCTTGCCCTGCACACGCACCGTGAGTCCCCCCAGGCACAGAAACTGATTATCAGTCAGTAGCAAATCGGTCCGGTCCGGATGGTGCCATGTTGCCGCCCGATGCGACAGATGCAATGACGAACAAGATCCGACGCAGGTTCCCAAACCCACCCGTATGGGGGAGGTTTCGCGGAGGACGCAAGCATCCTCCGCGCGCCCGTGCCGGCGCCCAGGCGTGGGCGGGGTCAGTCGCGCGGCGCCAACGCGTCCCAGCGGACGGTCAGTTCGCCCTGCCGCCACCGCCCCGGACCGTCCGTCAGCGGCCAGCCGTCCTCGACGAGCCGGCGCGCCGTCCTGATCCAGCGCTGCCGCGCCCCGTACGCCGCGTACGGCGCCGCCGCCGCCCACGCGCGGTCGAAGTCGCGCAGAAAGGCATGCACCGGTTCCCCCTGAACATTCCGGTGGATCAACGCCTTCGGCAGCCGCTCCGCCAGGTCGGAGGGGCGCGCGAGGGAGCCCAGCCGGGTGGCGAACGTCACCGTACGCGGGCCCTCGGGACCCAGTGCCACCCACACGTGTCGCCGCCCGATCTCGTCGCAGGTTCCCTCCACCAGCAGCCCGCCCGGGGCGAGCCGTGCGCACAGCCGCTCCCACACGGCGGGCACCTCCCGCTCCTCGTACTGACGCAGCACGTTCGCCGCCCGTACGAGGTGAGGGCGGCGGGGGAGCGGGATCTCGAAGCCGCCGTGCAGGAAGGCCAGCCCCGGGCGCTCGTACGGTTTGGCCGCGGCGACGCGCGCCGGGTCGATCTCGATGCCGGCCACCTCGACGGCGGGCGCCGCGGTGCGCAGCCGGGACAGCAGCTCCACCGCGGTCCACGGGGCCGCTCCGTAGCCGAGGTCGACGGCCAGCGGGGCGTCGGCCCGGCGCAGTGCGGCGCCGTGCGTGGCGGCGATCCAGCGGTCCATGCGGCGCAGCCGGTTGGGGTTGGTGGTCCCGCGGGTGATCGCCCCGACAGGGCGTGAGGGGGCGGGGACGC
>NZ_JAAAXQ010000149.1 GCF_009916105.1 Streptomyces sp. GC420
GTACTCACCCCCCGTCCCCCCACTGGGAGTACCGGCGGCACAACACCCCCGCCGCTACCGGCCGTACCGCGCCTTCTGGCGCAGCAAGGGCGTCAGAGCCGGCGCCCTGATCACTCTGCTCGGCCTGTCCGGCCTGGTCATCCTCGCCCTCGTGCGGCAGCAGACCGGCACGGAGGGCTTCCTCGTCGGCCTGGGCCTCGCGGTCCTGCCCGTGCCCCTGCTCGTGGCGGCGTTCCGCTGGCTGGACGGTGTCGCGCCGGGCCCCTGGCGGAACATGGTCTTCGCGTTCGCGTGGGGCGCCTGCGCCGCCGCGCTGATCTCGATCATCGCGAACAGCTTTGCCACGCAGTGGATAGCGACGGCGACGGCGGACCCGACGAGCGCCGACACGATCGGGGCGACGGTGGTGGCCCCGATCGTGGAGGAGTCGGCGAAGGCGGTCGCCGTGCTGCTGCTCTTCCTGTTCCGCAGAAGGGAGTTCACCGGGATCACGGACGGCATCGTCGTCGCGGGGATCACCGCCACCGGGTTCGCCTTCACCGAGAACATCCTCTACCTCGGCAACGCCTTCGGCATGGACCTGGCCGCCGGCAACTCCGGGCTGGCCTCGGTGACGGCCGCCACCTTCTTCGTACGGATCGTCATGTCCCCCTTCGCGCACCCGCTGTTCACGGTGCTGACCGGCATCGGCTTCGGTGTGGCGGCGGTGGCGGCCGCCCACCAGCGGCTGCGCAAGGCTCTGTTGCCGCTGCTCGGGCTGGTGCTGTCGATGGGCATGCACTCGGTGTGGAACGGCTCGCCGGTTCTCGGCGAGTACGGCTTCTACGCGGTGTACGTGTCCTTCATGGTGCCCGTGTTCGCCCTGGTGACCTGGCTGACCATCTGGTCCCGGCAGCGGGAACTGCGCACCATACGCGACGAGTTGCCGCTGTACACCACGACGGGCTGGCTCACCCCGCCGGAGCCGCACGCCCTGTCCTCCATGCGTGCCCGCACCCTGGCCCGCCAGTACGCCGCCCGTATGGGCGGCCCCGAGGCGGCGCGTGCGGTCTCCGAGTACGAGACCTTCGCGACCTCCCTGGCGCTGCTGCGGCACCGGGCCCGCCGGGGTCTGGCGGACCCCGACTTCGCGGCGCGGGAGCGGGAGTTGCTGCACCATCTGTGGCAGCGCAGGGAGCCGGCCCGCCCCGCTCTGGCCCATGCGGCGGCGCTGGCCGCCCCTCCGCCCGCACCGGCGTGGCCGCCTCCGCACGCGCAGCAGCCACCGCCGTGGGACTTCCACAACCCGTACCGGACCTGACGGGCCCGGCACCCGCCGCCTCTGTGGGTCCCGGGTCCGGAAAGCGGCGGACCCAAGGGCAGGACCGGGCCGGGCCGGGCCCCGCCGGGCCGCACCGGCCCCCGCGCATGACCCGGCCGCCGCTCCGTGCGGGGCGGCGGCCGTCGGGGGGACAGGAGGGCGGTGCGGTCGGGTCAGCGGCTCACAGGGTCAGGCCCTTGCTGCGCAGCCAGGCCGCCGGGTCGATCGGGTCGCCGCCGCCGGGCCTGACCTCCAGGTGGAGGTGCGGTCCCGTGACATTGCCGGTGGCGCCGACACGGCCGATGGTCTCGCCGGTGCTGACCTCGCCCGAGGTGACGGTCATGGAGGACAGGTGGCAGTACCAGATCTCGGTACCGTCCTCGAGCTGGAGGACGATGCGGTAGCCGTAGGAGCCGGACCAGCCCGCGGAGGTGATCGTGCCGCCGTGGACCGCCTTGACGGGGGTTCCGGTGGGGGCGGCGAAGTCGAGACCGGTGTGCTGACCGGAGGACCAGTACTCGCCGGACTGCCCGAAGGAGGAGGTCAGCGTGTACGAGGAGGTGGGCAGGGAGTAGCTGGCGGCGAGCTTGGCGAGGCGCTCCGCCTCGGCCTTCTTCGCAGCCTCTTCCTCTGCCTTCTTGCGGGCGGCCTCCTTCTCGGCCTCCGCCTTCTCCTGCTGCTCGGCGGCTTCCTTGGCGGCGGCCTCGGCGGCGGCCTTCTCGGCCGCGGCGCGCTCGGCGGCCTCGGCGGCGGCCTGCTGCTGCTCGGCCTGCTCCATGATCCGGGCGCGCAGTGCCTCGCCCGCGTCGGTGGTGCCCGCGGCGGTGTCGGCGGCGGTGACGCCCGCGCTGGTGAGCGGGGTGGCGGCGACGACGTCCTCGGGCGAGTCCGGCTTGTCGGAGTCGTCGTCCGAGAGGAGGGAGCCGACGTCGGGCAGGGAGTCGGCGACTCCGGCCAGGATCGGGACGGGGGGCTTCTCCTGCGCGGTGGCGATACCGCCGGCGCCGACCGCGGCCATGACGCCGACGCCGAGAACCGTGGAGCTACGGGCGAAGCCTCCGCCGCGCTGCCTGGCGACGCGGTGCCGGCCGCGGACGGGCCGTATGGACTCGGCGGTGGGGTTCCACTCGCCCCAGGTCCGGTTGTCCGTCCCCCCGGTGGTCTCCTCCGGTCCGAAGACGGTGGTTTCCGGGGCAGGGCTGGTCTGGCTGCGGGCGGACGCCACTGAGGCGCACTCCTTTCCTTCCTTCTCGCCTACCGGGTTAGCTGACGGGTTCGGAGCAGGAAGGTCTCCTACGGACGGCCGGTGAAGGCTGTCCGATTCACCCCAGAGGTGTGGTTCCCCGGTTCCCTTTCGGGTGGTGCTGGTGCTGCTGTTGGTGCGGGATTCGGCGATTGAGCGCGGAGCCATCTCTTGCGACAGCTGTGACGACCGCGCTGCGTTATCGAACGTTAATAGAGGTCGTGTGCTTATTCCAAGCTCTCCTGGGAGATCCTTTACCCTTCCCGGAGGTACGGACGGGTCAAATAGGGGCACAAGCCGCCACATTGACGCGCCCACGGTTCACCCTCCCCGCGATTTGTCAACTGACAGTATGTCAGTTGTTATGCGGAGGGGGACGGTTCGGCTACCCAGCGTGAAACCCACCCCCGGGCGCGGAGCCCGGCCCCGCACGCCGCCCTGGCGGCGACCGGATCGCACGCGGCCCGGCGGCGACGTCAGCGGGGCGGAAAGACGGGGGATGCGGGGACGCACAACGCACGAGGGGCCCGGCGCGCCATGCGCACCGGGCCCCTCGTGATCAGTAGCGGGGACAGGATTTGAACCTGCGACCTCTGGGTTATGAGCCCAGCGAGCTACCGAGCTGCTCCACCCCGCGTCGTGTTCTCCACCCTACGGCATCGGCGCCCGTACCCCTAATCGTTTCCCCGCCGGCCCCGTCCTCGCCGGTTGCCACGCACTCCGGGCGGGGAAGGACGGGATCGGACGCCGGGGCGGAAGAACCCGGATCGGGCCGGACCGGGACCGGGCGCACACCGGCACGGAGGACCGGCACGGAAGACCGGGGCGGACGACGGGCGCGCGGAACCGGCGCGGGAGACTGTGGCCGAGGACGGCGACAGCGAAGTCGCCGACGAGGTGAGTGAGGGACGCATGGCTGGCAACGGCGGCACGACGGAGGAGTTCCGGGCGGCACGGGACTTCCTGCTGAAGCACAGGGAGGACTACACGGCGGCGTACGCGGGCTTCAACTGGCCCCGCCCGGAGCGGTTCAACTGGGCGCTGGACTGGTTCGACACGATCGCGGCGGGCAACGACCGCACCGCCCTGCATATCGTCGAGGAGGACGGCAGGGAGGACCGCTACTCCTTCGCCGAGCTGTCCGCCCGCTCCGCCCAGGTCGCCAACTGGCTTCGGGAGCAGGGCGTGCGCGCCGGCGACCGGGTGCTCGTGATGCTCGGCAACCAGGTGGAGCTGTGGGAGACGGCGCTGGCCGCGATGAAGCTGCGGGCCGTCGTCATCCCGGCGACCCCGCTGCTCGGCCCGGCCGATCTCGCGGACCGCATCGAGCGGGGACAGGCGCGGCATGTGGTCGCGCGGTCGGAGGACACCGCCAAGTTCGCCGACGTGCCCGGCTCGTACACCCGCATCCGGGTGGGGTCCGACTTCCCCGCGGGCTGGCTGGCGTACGAGAACGCGTACGGAGCCGCGGAGCGCTTCGAGCCGGACGGGCCGACGCTCGCCGACGACACCCTGATGCTGTACTTCACCTCCGGCACCACCTCGCTGCCGAAGCTGGTCGAGCACACCCACGTCTCGTACCCGATCGGGCATCTGGCGACGATGTACTGGATCGGGCTGAAGCCCGGCGACGTGCACCTGAACATCTCCTCGCCCGGCTGGGCCAAGCACGCCTGGTCCAACCTCTTCGCGCCGTGGAACGCGGAGGCGACCGTCTTCATCCACAACTACACGCGCTTCGACGCGACCCGGCTGATGAACGAGATGGACCGGGCCGGCGTGACCAGCTTCTGCGCCCCGCCGACCGTGTGGCGCATGCTCATCCAGGCCGACCTCACCCAGCTGCGCACCCCGCCGCGCGAGGTCGTCGCCGCCGGCGAACCGCTGAACCCCGAGGTCATCGAGACCGTACGGCGCACCTGGGGCGTGACCATCCGCGACGGCTTCGGCCAGACGGAGACCGCCGTGCAGGTCGCCAACCCGCCCGGCCAGCCGCTCAAGCCCGGCTCGATGGGCCGGCCCAGCCCGGGGTACGTCGTCGAACTGCTCGACCCTGTCACCGGCAAGCCCGGCGCGGACGAGGGCGAGATCTGCCTGGACCTGTCGGCCCGCCCGGTCGGGCTGATGACCGGCTACCACGGCGACCCGGAGCGCACGGCCGAGGCCATGGCGGGCGGCTACTACCGCACCGGGGACATCGGCTCCCGCGACGCCGACGGCTATCTGACGTACGTCGGCCGCGCGGACGACGTCTTCAAGGCCTCCGACTACAAGATCTCGCCCTTCGAGGTGGAGAGCGCGCTGCTGGAGCACGAGGCGGTCGCCGAGGCCGCAGTCGTCCCGGCCCCCGACCCGGTGCGCCTCGCCGTGCCGAAGGCGTACATCGTCCTGGCCGCGGGCTGGGAACCGGGCCCGGCCACCGCCAAGGCGATCTTCGAGCACGCGCGGGCGGTCCTCGCCCCGTACAAGCGCGTCCGCGTCATCGAGTTCGGGGACCTGCCGAAGACGGTCTCGGGGAAGATCCGCCGCATCGAACTCCGCGAGGCGACGGCGGCGGGTTCCACGGCCGAGTACCGCGAGGATGACCTGCGCGGTTCCTAGTCCCCTGCCGTTCTCCCGGCGCGGCCGGCGCCGGCACGCGTACGGCCCCCGCGCGGACGCGGGGGCCGTGGCGGCGGACCGGTGGCCCGGGACACCGATGCCTAGTGCCGCGTCGGCCGAGGTTCGCCCCGTCGCGACGCCCTGCACGGCACTCCCCCGCAGCCCTCCGGGCACGGGGGGTACCCCCACGCTGCGTTGGCCGAAAGCCCGAGCAGGCCCACTACGAGGGCTTCCGGCCGCCTTGCGATGCTCCCCCTGCCTCCGGCGGGAGGTGCCCCCGGCACCGGACGCCGCTCCTCAGCGGGCAAACCCCGACCGACGCGGCACTAGTTGGTGAAGGTGAAGTACTTCCACGCCCCGTGGGTCGTGGAGTTCACGTTGTCGCCGGAGGAGTTGTTGATGTACGACGACCGCACCCGCGCACGGATGCCGGCCTCGCCCGGCGCGCCCAGGCGGACGGCGGACTTGCCGTCCGCGCCCAGGGCGTAGTACTCGGAACCGGCCTCGTACCACGTGCCCTGGTAGTACACCTGGAGCTGCAGCCGCTGCTGGCGCCCCTGGTAGTAGTTCATCGTGGTGGTGAAGACCGGGTCGGTGTTCTTACGGAAGTAGTAGTACTTCCTGGAGCCGATCGTGCCCGTCCTGTAGTGCTTGGAGACGGCCATGGAGACCTTCGCCCTGGCGTACGCCGTCGACTTCGCCGTCTTCGGCGCGTAGCGGGCGTCACCCTCGAAGACGGCGGTGACGGTGGTGTCACGCTTCATGTCCACCGTCGCCGACAGGTTGCCGCTGGAGTTGACCCTGGCCTTCTTCAGCAGCTTCTTGGGCTTGTCGGCGCCGAAGGGGTCGGCGTAGATCGCGACCGTCCGGTTCTTGTACGTCGTACCGAGGTGCGCGGTGAAGGAGACGTCCTTGCCGTACGAGTAGACCTTGCCGTTGCGGTTCAGGGTGAGGGTGGTCTTCTTGCGCGTGACCTCCACCGTGTCCGAGCCCGTGGCGGCGGCGTGCGCCGCGTCGCCCGTGTAGGCCACCTTGTAGGTGACCTTGCCGCCCGCGGGCGGGGTGTCCGTGAAGGAGAAGCCGCCGTCGGCCTTCGTCTTGACGGCGGGCAGCGCCTTGCCGCCCGGGGACTCGAGGTCCGTACGGGTCACGTTGAGGACAGTGCCCGCCGGGAGCGCCGTCCTCGACGTCAGTTTCCCGGTGACGGTGAGCTTCTCGGCCCGGTCGCCGCCGGCGGGGGCCGACACCTTGAGGGTGGGGATCTCCTTGGCGGGGTCGGTCAGGGCGCGGATGCTGAACGTGCCGTAGCTGTTGACCGAGACGGCGAACACCCGGCTGAGGTCGGGGGCCCAGGCCAGCGCGCCGTCGGCCAGCGTGTCGGCGCCGCTGCTGTTGCCCGTGTTGGGGAAGTCGTACTCCCTCACCGGCGTGGTGTCGCCCGCCCTGTGGATGTGGACGTCCGGTTCGTACCAGGAGGAACTGCCGCCCGCGACGGTCCCGTCGGGTGCCACGGCGATCGCGTTCGGGTAGGCATCGGTGGGATACCTGCCGACCTGCTTGAGGTCGGTGGTGGAGTACGCGGGGAAGGCGTAGCCCTGGCCGCCGTTCTCCCAGGAGGTGAGGACCTGCTGCCCGTCGGGCGTCAGGTCGATCTGCTTCACGTCCGTGTCCATGTCGCCGACGACGCGCGGCACGGCGCCGTCCGCGGAGACGTCGTAGACGGCGAGCCGGCCGCCGGCGCCCACCGCCAGCACGCCCGGCGCGGACGGGTCGGAACCGAGGAGCAGCGGGCCGTAGAAGAAGTTCACGCCCGTGTTCAGGCCGAGCGTCACCGCGGGCTCGGCACCGGAGACGTCGAGCGAACCGAGGTTCGCCCCGTACCCGAACCAGATGCGGCCGTCCACGACCTCCAGGTTGGCCGGTGCGTCCGCCCCCGCCAGCGCGTAGCTCGCGCTCTGCTTGTACGTCAGCGTGTCCACGGAGACGATGCGGTCGCTGTCCTTGACGGCCGCGTACACCTGGCCGGAGTCGGCGGACAGGGCCAGGCCCTCCACGCCGGGCAGGCCGGTGACGGTCGCCTTGACCGTGCCCGCGTAGTCGGTGACGACGATCTTCCCGCCCAGCGGGTCGGACACGTAGACCCGCTTGTGGACTCCGTCGACTGCGAGGTCGCCCACCGAGGCGACCGGCAGGACCTTGCTGGAGTCCGCGGCGGCGGTGCCGGCCGTGGTCGCGACCAGGGCCGCCGAGCTGAAGAGGACCGCGAGTGCCGTCGCGGTCGAGATGCTGCGCCTGCGCACAGTGATGTGTACCCCCACATGAGAACCCGGCGCTGGGCCGGAAGAAGAGAGAGGCCGCGCGTCCCCCTGCGCCGACGACGGCGCGGAGCGCTACCTGTGAACGCAGCGTATGACATGTCAGTGACAGTCGGGCACCGGGTTTTCCCCGGTGCGCCGGCTCCCACCGGGCCCGGCGCGCCCCGAACCGCGGCCGGTTCGCGGCTGCAGTACCAATCTCGCCAAATCGTGCGCGACATTGGCGCATAATCGCCCCGCCACCGGGCACACGAGAGATGGGTCCCGCCGCGTTTCCCCCGTCGCGGCGGGGCCTCATTCGTTCGTGCTGTCCTCCGGACGACACGGCGGCCCGGCCGGAAGCGGCGCGGTTGCACTGCTGGGCCCGGCCGGGCGTGACGGACCCGCGGGTGACGCGCGCCGGGCCGCCGGCGCGGCGCTCAGCGGTAGACCATGACCTCCACCGAGGAACCGTGTTCGCCCGTGCGGCCGTAGACGTCAACGGCGTGCACCGTGGCCGTGCACGGGCCGGTGTACTGCGGGGTCCACGAGATGGTGCCCGTGGTCGTCAGTCGGGTGCCGCTGTCGCCGCAGGCTCCGGAGATCTCCCAGGAGTAGCCCTTCAGCTGCCGTCCCTCGTCACCCGCGCCCGGCAGGGCCTCGATGACCATGGGGAAACGTGTTCCCCCCTCGGAGACCACGGTCAGCCGCGGCGCGGCCGGCCCGGTCGCGGTGGCCGCGGTGAGGCGGTCGACGACGGCCTCGGCCGAGGGAACCGACTCGGCGCCCGCACCGTCGACGGCGACGACGTGGTAGAAGGCCTTGCCCTGCGGAGCCGAGGTGTCGTCGTACCGCGCGGCCGACGCCCCGGCGCTGCTGCCCACGAGCGTCCAGGCGCCGTTGGCGTCCGTGCGCCGGTAGACGCGGAATCCGGTGACCTCGCCCTCGACGGGTGCCCAGGTGAGACGGGTGTGCGCGTCTGCGGGCGTGCCCTGGAGCGCGGTCGGCGCGGGGACGGTGGACGCGACGGGGCGCGTGACCGTCAGCGGGTCGGAGACCGGGGAGAGGTTCTGTGCGCCGTCGACGGCGCGGATCGTGTACGTGTAGGGCGTTCCCGCGTCCGCGACGGGGTCCGTGTACGACGTGCCGAAGACGGTCGCGGGCCCGTCCGGGTCCGACCGCCCCTCGGGCGCGCCCCACACCTCGTAGTGGTGCACGTCGTTCGACGAAGAGGCCTGCCACGTCAGTGAGTTGCCTGCGGTCGTGCCCAGCGCCGACAGGCCGGTGACCCGCTCCGGGGCCGTCCGGTCGGCGGTGGTGACGCTCTGGTCCGCCGTGCCTGCCGAGACGTTGCCGGCTTTGTCGTGGGCGCGGACCTCGTAGTAGTAGGTCGCGCCGGTCACCGGGAGGGTCGCGTCGGTGTACGAGGTGGACGTGGTGGTCGCGAGCGGCGTACTGCCGAAGGAGGTGCCCTTGAGACGGCGGTACACCTTGTACCCCGCGAGATCCATCTCCTTGTTCTTGGCCCAGGTCAGCTTCGCCTTGCCCGTGACGGAGTCGTACGACACGGAGGTCCCGGCCGGAGTCAGCGGCTTGACCTTGTCGACGTCGGCCGAAGTGCGCGGCGTGTAACCGAACTTGACGTTGGCCGTGCCGGTCCAGTTGACGAAGTCGACGCGGAGGGTGTGCTTGCCGGACGGGATCGTGACGTTGACCGTCTGCTTCGCCGTCGTGGACACGTTCTTCCACAGGTCGATCTTGCGGACGCCGTCGAGGTGGACGCGGATGCCGTCCTGGGCGGAGGCGGCGAAGGAGAAGGGCCCTCCGGAGCCGAAGTCGCGGGTCACGGTCCAGCGGACCGAGAAGTAGTTGGACGGCAGCCCGGAAGCCGGAGCTCCGGTGCCCCAGTTCTGGTCGACGGCGCTGTCGCAGTCGGTCTTCTTCGGCGTACCGGAGAAGGTGGTGTTGGCGAAGAACTGCCGCTTGAACACCGGGGAAGCGCAGCTGACGGCGGCGGAGGCCGGAGTTGCGGTGGCGGTGAGCAGACCGCCCACCGTCGCGGCGGCGACGACGGAGGAGACGGATCTCAGCCGGGAACGGATTTCCACAGGTGGGAGAGCCTTTCGGACCTGATCGAGAGGTGCTCTCACAAGACCGGCAGGGCGTGCGTTTGGTTGTACGGGATCATCCGCGTGCCGGACGGCGACGAGCGGCGGCGGCCCCCACCACGGCCACCGGACGCGTCGGCGGTGGCTCGGTGCGGGCGACGGCCCCACCACCTCCGGCGGCAGGTGCCCAGGGACACGTGCCGCCACTGCCCGTCCGCCCGCACCAGGGCGGGAACAGCCAAGCGCCCCGGCCGAGACCGGCCGACGCGCTGAGCAACAGGACCAGGCCGCCACCACGGCCGCGGCTTGGCAGACCACCCCCAGGCGGGCCCGACCCCTCACCCCTCGCGGGGCGGGCCCGTCCCCCCACCAGCGGGCACGGTTCACCGCCAGGGCGGGGAAGTCTCGATCAGCCGGGCAGTGAGCGACCGGCGATGAACTCGAGTCGCTCCTCGAAGATCTTCCCCGCGTCCGGGTTGATCGTGGCCAGGGCGACCATGCTGGTGAAGATCACGTCACACAGCTCGTTCTGCACGTCGTCCCAGGTGTGACTGTGGCCCTTGCGTGGATTCGAGCCCAACGCGCCCTGGACAGCCTCGGCGACTTCGCCGGCTTCCTCGGTGATCTTCATCAGGCGCAGGAGCCGCGCCGTCTCCGGTGCTACGGGGCTCTCCTGGTCGAGCCACTCCACGAGACGGGCGATCGTTTCCCAACTGGTGTCTTGCATCGCTGTGTTACTCCGTGGGGGTTGCGGAGAGCGGATGGCCGGTGACGCTACCGGAGGCCGGTGCGAGCGCATCGGCGATTCGGGCAGCGGCCTCCGAAGGGGTGGCCGTCGTGGTGTCGACGACGAGAACGGGCACGCCCATACCGCGCAGGGTGTCGGCGGCCCGCTCGTACAGGGCGACTTCCCGAGCCGGTATGCCCGGGTCGCGCTCGAAGCGGTGGTGAGCCCCGCGCGCCGTGAGCCTCGCCGCGATGGTGGCCGGATCCGCGCTGAGGATGACGGCCAGGTCCGGCGGCCGTATGTCGGCGTTGAGGGCCAGGAGGAAGCACTCGGGGACGCCGTCGAGCTGCTGGACGACGAGGGAGGAGGCCAGGTATCGGTCGCAGACGACGGTCGCTCCCCGGCCGAGCCAGGGGATGACCTCGCGTTCGAGGTGGTCGTACCGGTCGGCGGCCACCAGGCAGGCCAGGGCCCGGCCTGTGACCTGGTCCGCGTGGGACCGGGTGAACGCGCCCAGCTCGCTGCGGGACGGCTCGGTCGTGGCGTGTACCGTCTCGCCGCGCTCGCGCAGCAGCTCGGCCAGCAGCCCCACGGTCGTGGACTTCCCGACGCCGCCGGGCCCGTCGAGCGTGACCAGCCGGCCGCTCATGCCGACACCCCCGCCGTCGTACGGTCGTACTGCTCACGGGTCAGCGCCGCCAGCGTGTGGCGCAGTACCGGCAGGTCGGTGCCGGAGAACTGGATGCCGACGGAGAAGTTGAACTCGTCCCTCGCTCGCATCGCCTCGTCCGCTCCCTGGTCGGACAGGTCGACGTCCCTAAAGGCGAGCATCGCCTCCTCGCTGTGCCCGGCGTCGACGAGTCGCGCCCACACGGGAGTCCCCGGGTAGGGGCGGAACTCGAACACCGACGCGCGGAAACGTCCAGGCAGCCGGTCGTCGAGGTTCCACAGGTCGTAGATGTGCCGCACGGTGGCATCCAGGTCCTCCGGCCGCTCGCCCGGGAACCCGAGGATGAAGTAGCCCTTCACGTTGATGCCGCGGCCCATGAGCCGGCGGGCGACCGCCAGGGTCATGGCGGACGTGATCCGCTTGTCCATCGCCGCGAGGACGCGGTCACTGCCGGACTCGATCCCGAGCGCGACCTCCCGCAGTCCGTTGGCGACGAGGGTGTCCAGCATGGCGTCGCTCTCCCGGGCGAGGACGTTGATCCGGCCGGTGGCGTCCCACACGAACCGGTCCCCGGCCCGGTGGCGGGTGAAGGCCTCCATCATCTCGGCGATGATCCGGTGCGCCCCCAGGAAGAGATCGTCGACGAACCGGAAAGCGGTCACCTGGTAGCGGTCGTGCAGATGGTGCATCTCGCCGAGGATGTTCTCCGGCGCACGGGTGCGGATCTTCACGTCCGCGTTGACGCTCACCGCCGCCCCGCAGAACGCGCAGTCGTACGGGCAGCCGCGAGCGCCGACCATGTTCGCCTTCCACCGCCCCTCGCCCGTCGGGTACGGATCTTGTGGCAGGAACTCCCGGTCGACGAACGGCAGCGCGTCGACGTCCGGCTCCTGCCCGCCTACGAGGAGGTTTACGTCGAGCCCCCGTACTGCGAAGGGCCGCGCGACGTCGCCGAGTTCATCGGCCACTACCAGGTACAGACCCCCAGGCCGGGCTTCCGTCTTGTCTTCGCTCGCGATACCGGAGAAGTGGTCGGCTTCGCGTTCGGCTACCGCCTCTCCCCGGACACCGGCTGGTGGACGAACCTGCTGGACCCGATGCCCGACGAGTTCACCCGCGAGGACGGAGAGCGGACGTTCGTCATCATCGAACTCGCAGTCCGCAAACCGTGGCGCCGCCGCGGCATAGCCCGCGAGCTGCATACCCGGCTCCTGGCGGGCCTGGACGTCGAGCGGGTCACCCTCACCGTGCGCCCCGAACCGGAGGCCTCGCCCCCGCGCAGTCCGCCTACGCCGCCTGGGGCTACCAGACCGTCGGCCGCTCCCACCCGTGGGAAGAGGCACCGTTCTACGACGCGATGGTCCTCTGCCTGCGTTGAGCCGCGCAGCCCACCCGGCCCGCGCCCTTACGATGGGGGTATGTCCCCCTGCCCTTGTGTCGGTCACGGCTGCGCGCGCCCGAATCCGGACCGGGTCAACGACCGCATCCGCCGCCTGGTCGACGAGGCCGGCGGCGCCTGGCCCGCCGAGGAGTACGAGGTCCTGCTCCGCCAGTGGGCGGCCGCGACCCGAGACGACGTCACCGAGGCCGCATAGTGCGAGGGCTCCCCGCCCGGGTTCCACGCTGGGCGGGGGCCGGTCCTCAGCGCAAGCAATGGACAAGGCCGACCGTACAGGTGGGCACCGACAACTCCCGCCAGCGGGCGGGGCACTCGGCGGCATGGTGCTCCCTGATGGGGGACGCGCCCGCTATCGCACCGGAGCGGCGAGCACAGCCCTGGCCTCCCGGATGAAGTTGCGCTGCGCCTGTTCCAGTGCCGTGCTGTGTTCTCCGAACATCCGGATACGCTGCGCGAAGTCCGCAGCGGGAAGGCGCATTGCGTTCGCCTTCGCCTGGATTGCTTCGTGGATGGAAGAGGCCAAGTCGGCCATGGAGTCGGGGCCGGTGATTGCCACCGCTGTAACCGCTCGCTGTAGTGCGTCCAGTGCGGCGTTGGTGGGGGCCCATAGCTCTCGGTGGTCAGCCTCGTCATCCCACTCAGGCTGGACACGAGCACGGATGATCGGGCTGAAGGTGGCATCTGCCTCGCTGCATCGATCAAGGACAGCCGCGAACGCCGCTTGCCGCTCTTCCCTCAACCGGAGCCTTACATCGACGGCTTCTTGGTCCCGCACCTGCCGCCGGATTACTCGGCCTTGGACGAGCGCGCCTCCGAGTGCCCCCGCGAGCGTTCCAGCAATCCCCAGTGCAGCAGCCCACACGGCCGCATCCCCCTGATCCATACCGCGCATCCTCTCGCCCCACCGGTCGATGAGATGCAGAGCCACGTTGATCGACCGTGCAGACGCGTTTCACCTGACTGGTCATCGACCGAGCGATGCAGCTTTCACTCGGATCGCACAGGGAGAGGCGGTGACGCCCATCACCGGTGCGATACGCCCGGCGGGGAGGGCGGCTCCCCCTCCTCGTCCGGGCACAGCCGTGCGAGCCGTGAGTTCGCCAGGTCCACGGCGTCCCGCAGGCTCTCGCCGCTGTTCGGGTAGAGATCGTGCTCGACGCAGGTCAGGCGCGCCTCGATCCCGCCCACGCGCGCCTCGATCCCGCCGACGCGTTCCATCACTCCCGGGCGCTCCTCCTGGCCGGACCAGTCGTCCATGAACTCCTCGGCACGGCGCCCGAGCTGGAGCATCGCGCGTAGGGCCCGCCGGGCGATGGAGCCGACGCCGACGAGGATCGTGACCGCCCCGCCTCACACCAGGACCAGGTCCATGGCGGGGACGCTGGTCGCTTCCACGCTCACCCGCCGCTGCCCGGGCGTCGGTGCGCAGCCGGCCGGGCAGGAGCTGCTGCACGGCGGGGAGTGCCATCACCCGCGCGAACCCGCCGGCCACGGCGAGGGTCGCCGCGGCTCACGGCCACGAGTCCGGCACCCCGGCCTCGGCGAAGATCAGCGGCAGGGCGACGGCGAGGCCGACGGCCGTCTGCAGGACGGTGCGCAGCGCGCGCGGGGTCGCCGTGCTCATCAGTCCTCCACGTCAAATCCGTGGTTCGCGCCGAGCCGCGTCAGCGAGTCCTGGCCGGGGATGCCGTCGGCGGGCTGGCCCGGCTTGCGGCCCCGGTAGCCGCACTCCTCCTGCCAGTCGCTCATCGCCGACTTCGGCGTCCCCGACTTCGGCGTCCCCGGCTCCGGCGAGTCCGACTTCGGCGAGTCCGTCCTCGCCGCCTCGATGAGCCGGGACAGAGACACGGTCGGCCGACGCGGCTTCGAGACAGGTTTCGGTGACATCCGTAGACACGCTGGGTACATTCGCGGCTCGCCCGTGAAGTCAGCCACCGTCACCTTCGGCACGCACATCATCGGCGCCCTCGGCATCGACTGGAAAGACCATCACCCAGACCCGCGAACTGCCCGCGCCGATCCCAGCCGGCGGCAGGGCCGAGCGCACCTGGACCCTGTGCGTGGAGTCCTGGCGGGTGCCACTGGGCATGCACGTCGACACCCTCGACGTCACCGCCGCACTCACCTCATGACCCCGACGGGGTTCCGCGCGACGAGGCTGTCCCCCACCCGGTCGACGCCGTGACGGAACGCGAAGAGGGCCCCGGAACCGGGGCCCTCTGTCGTTCGTGCACTGCCGCACCCGCCCGCGTGCACTTCGGTGGAGCAACGGTGGAGCTAACGATCTTGAAACGAACGAACCCCCGGTCAATAGGCGTCTGACCAGGGGTCCAGGGGTAGGCCGTGTGGGACTCGAACCCACAACCAATGGATTAAAAGTCCACTGCTCTGCCAATTGAGCTAACGGCCCCTGTCGAGTCATCCAAGAGCATAGCCGGACCGGGCCGGAGAGCCGATCCAGTATCGGATGTCCGGCCCGGCGCGGTGGGCGCGCGGAGACGGAAGCGGGCCCGTCCGGAGAGGACGGGCCCGCTTCGTTCAGGCGTCTTCGGGCATCTTCAGGCCGACGGGCCGACGGCCTTCGGCGCCGGGGTCAGCCGTTGCGCTTCCAGCGCGGCTTGTCCTCGCGGCGGGCGCCCCCGAAGGAACCGGTGGAGCGGTGGTCACCGCGGTGGTCGTCACGACGGCCGTACGGACGGTCGGGCGCGGCGGAGCGGTGACCGCCGGCAGGGCGGTCCTCACGGCGGTCACGGTTGAACGGACGGTCGCTGCCGCGGTGGTCGCGGCTGTCACGGCCGAACGAGGGACGACCGCCACGGTCGTCACGACGCTCGAAGGGACGGCCACCACGGTCGTCACGACGCTCGTCACGCCGGTCGTCACGGCGGAAGCCGCCACGGTCCCCGTCACGACGGTCGTCACGACGCTCGAAGGAGCGGCCACCACGGTCGTCGCGGCTGTCACGGCCGAACGAGGGACGGCTACCACGGTCGTCACGACGCTCGAAGGGACGGCCACCACGGTCGTCACGACGCTCGTCACGCCGGTCGTCACGGCGGAAGCCGCCACGGTCCCCGTCACGACGGTCACGGTCGCGGTTGAACGGACGGTCGTTGTCCCGGCGCTCGTAACCCCGGTTGTCCCGGTTGAACGGACGGTCATTGTCCCGGTTGAACGGACGGTCATGGTCCCGGCGGTACCCGCCGCGGTCGCCGTCCCTGCGGTCGCCACCGCGGTCACGGCGCTCGAAGTTGCCCCGCTCGTCACGGCGCTCCTCACGCTCCGAGACGACCGGCTCCGCCACGACCGGAACGGAGACGACGTCGGCCGGCTCCGCGGAGTCCGCCTCGGCGTCGGCGTGGGCACCGGCGGCCGGAGGCTCCTCGCCCCGTTCCCGCGCCGCCCGCGCGACCAGCCGGTCCGCCTCACCGCGCAGCTCGGCGGCGCGCCGCTGGGCGCGCTCCAGCTCCTTGGTGAGTTCGGCGACCTCGCGCTCGGCCTGCTTGGCGGCGTTGCTCGCGGAGTCGGCCTGCACCTCGGTCAGCGACCGGGCGCCGGTGATCTCGGCGACCTCGGGCTCGAAGACACCGGCACCGCCCACGATGTGGCGGGTGGCGTCGACGCCCGCGTCCTCCATCAGCCGGAAGATCTGGCGCCGCTGGTGCGGCAGCGACAGGGAGACGACCACGCCGGAACGGCCGGCCCGCGCCGTACGGCCGGAGCGGTGCAGGTAGTCCTTGTGGTCACCGGCCGGGTCCACGTTCAGCACCAGGTCGATGCCGTCGACGTGGATGCCACGGGCGGCGACGTCGGTCGCGACGAGCACATTGACGTACCCGTCCTTGAAGTCGGCCAGCGTCCGGGTCCGGGCGCCCTGCGTCATGCCGCCGTGCAGCGCGTCGGCCCGCACACCCGCGTCGCGCAGCTGCTCGGCGACGCGGTCGGCGCCGAGCTGCGTACGGACGAAGATGATCGTGCGGCCCTTGCGTGCGGCGATGGCGGCGGTGACCGGGGCCTTGTCCTTCGGCTTCACGATCAGGATGTGGTGGGACATCGTCGTGACCGCGCCCTGGGCCGCGTCGACCTCGTGCGTGACCGGGTTGTTCAGGTAGCGCTTGACCAAGCTGTCGATCTCGTTCTCCAGCGTCGCGGAGAACAGCATGCGCTGGCCGCCCTCCGGGATCTGGTCGAGCAGCTCGGTGACCTCGGGCATGAAGCCGAGGTCCGCCATCTGGTCGGCCTCGTCGAGGACCGCGATCTGCACGCTGTCCAGCGAGCAGGCACCGCGGTTGATGATGTCGCGCAGCCGGCCCGGGGTGGCGACGAGGATGTCGACGCCCCGCTCGAGGGCGTAGATCTGGTTGCCCATCGACGTACCGCCGCAGACGACCTTCATCTTCAGGCCGAGCACGTCGCCGTAGGGCTGGAGGGCGTCCGCCACCTGCATCGCGAGCTCGCGGGTGGGGACGAGGATCACACCGCGGGGGTGCTTCTTCGCGGTGTGGCCGCCCGCCAGCGTGGCGAGCAGCGGCAGGCCGAAGGAGAGGGTCTTGCCGGAACCGGTGCGGCCGCGGCCGAGGATGTCCTTGCCGGCCAGGGCGTCCGGGATGGTCGCGGCCTGGATCGGGAAGGGGGTGGTGACACCGTTCTGGGCGAGCTTGCGGACGATGCCCTCGGGCAGGCCCAGATCGGAGAAGGTGATCTCCGGGGTCGCGGAGGCGGCCTCGGGGGTGTCGGTCCCGGAGGTCTCGGAGGTCTCGGAGCTCTCGGTCTCCAGGACCGGCGTCTCCGAGGTCTGGGGCGTCTCGGCGGTGGTCCCGCCGGCGCTCGGGGCGGACTCGGCCGCCGCCTCGTCGTTCGGGGTGTTCTCGGGCAGGACGACGAGGTCAGAGGTGTTTACGGACATGCGAAATGCGAAACCTTCCGGAGTCTCGGCACGCGCCCAAACTCCGTGTTTTCGCAAAGGACCGCCTCGATGCGGTCAGCCACGGCAAGGGAGAGTACGCGCCACACGCGGCGCTCTCTTGTGGCGCCGGGCAAATGGGATCAAACGATCTACCACCATACGCACTCATCCCCCGTGATGGCAAACCGGGGGCCGGAGGCCGGGCCCCGGGCCGCATCCTCGGCCGCACAGCCCGTCCCGTCCCCCATGCTCCTC
>NZ_JAAAXQ010000014.1 GCF_009916105.1 Streptomyces sp. GC420
GGGCGGGGGGACGGACCGGAACGGGCACCCCGGGCGATAAGTGATCATGGTCCGGTGGCAGGCATCAAGGTCATGTCTGTACACATGTGCATTCTGCGACGGGGTGGTGCCGAGGTGGACCGGCGTCCGGTCGACTTCGGCGTCACGGTCTACACGGTCGGGGTCCAGCGCAACCCCCAGCCACCGCACGAGATCAAGCCCGCACTGGTCGGGGGCGGCGCGGCCGAGGGCTGGGAGCACTTTCCCTACCGGGGGACGGAGGGAACGGACCTGGTGTTCGACGCGGACGCGCCCGCCCGGCATGTGTGAGCCGTACGCGCGGGAGTGTGTCCGCCCGGCGCCACCGCGGAACGGACCTGGTGTTCGACGCGGACGCGCCCGCCCGGCATGTGTGAGCCGTACGCGCGGGAGTGTGTCCGCCCGGCGCCACCGCGGTCACCCTCCCGGTGGGCACTCCCCGGTGGGCACTCGTTCCGCGGGAGCGAGAACGGCAACGGCGGTGTTCGCCGGAGCGCGGAGAGGGGGCTTTGAACATTCCTGCCGGATGCGCCGCGGATTCCCTCGCACACGAAGGGCGGAGCGAGGGATGTGAACGTGTGCGGGCTTGAATCCGGGGCAGACGGCGGTCGGAGGTTGATAAACATGGTTCCCCTTCTTCTCGTTCTTCTGCTTGCTCTGCTCCTTTTCGGTGCGGGCTTCGCGGTGAAGGCGCTGTGGTGGATCGCCGTCATCGTGCTGGTGCTGTGGCTGCTGGGCTTCGTGATGCGCCCGAGCGGCAGCAGTGGTCGCTGGTACCGCTGGTAGCGCGGGCCGCGTCCGCACCGAAGGGCGGTGGTCCCAGCCCGGAAGGGTTGGGGCCACCGCCTCCTCTTAGCCGCCGGGCGGTGTTCCTCAGCAGCTGAGATTTCCTCCGGGTGACACACCGAGGATCTGCGTGAAGCGCTGGTAATTGTCGATCCGGCTCTGCACCTGCGCGGGATTCTTGCCGTCGCATTCGAGTGCGCCGTTGATGCTGCGGATCGTCTGGCCGAAGCCCGCGCCCGTCACCATCGCGCTGTGACCGGTCATGGTGCCCGGTCCGCTCTGCGTGTTCCAGTACCAGAGGCCGGTCTTCCAGGCGACCGACGCGTCGTTCTGGACGAGGTAGGGGTTGTTCAGCAGGTCGATGCCGAGCGCGTCGCCGGCGGCCTTGTAGTTGAAGTTCCAGCTGAGCTGGATCGGTCCGCGGCCGTAGTACGCCGCCTGGCCGGCGGGGCAGCCGTACCGCTGACTCCAGTCGCAGTAGTGCGGGTAGTTGGCGGTGTTCTGCTCCACGATGTGGACCAGTCCGCCGGTCTCGTGCGAGACGTTCGCGAGGAAGGCGGCGGCCTCCTGCTTCTTCACGGTGTCGCTGCCGGTGGTCGCGAAGCCGGGGTAGGCGCCGAGCGCGGCGGTGAGGCCGCTGTACGTGTAGAACGAGTTCCGGGAAGGGAACATCTGGTTGAACTGGGCCTCGGAGACCACGAACCCGGACGGCACGGGGTCACCGCCGCCCCCGCCGCAGCTGCCCTGGTCGGCCCAGACCTCGGCGGTGCCGGGCGTCTCGTTCTGCGTCCACCACCTCGCCAGCCAGTTGCGGCCGTTGTGCGAGGCGGTCTTGCCGCCGGTGTAGACCGTGGAGGAACTCCACGGTGCGGCGCACTCGGCGGCCGAAGCCGTGGTCGCGGGGAGGAGTACGGCCAGGGCGAAGGCCGTGCAGAACGCCGCGAAGAGCGCCGACGCGCGTCTGAACATGGGGGGTTCCTTCCGTGGGGATACTCCATACGGAAGCGTTAATGGTCTGTACCTGTCAAGGTCTAGACCTGTATCGTCTCTGTGTCCTTCTCCCGGTGCCGACGGGCTGTTGGTGGACCGTCAGATGCTGCGCGTGAATGTCAGTGGCGTCAGAGTGTGCGGACGACGCGGGCCGGGTTGCCCAGGGCGACCACACCGGCCGGCAGGTCCTTGGTCACCACCGCACCCGCGCCGACCACCGTGTTCTCCCCGATCGTCACCCCCGGGCAGACGATCACGCCGCCACCGAGCCAGACGTTGTCGCCTACGGAGATGGGCTTGGCGCTCTCCCACTTGGCGCGCCGCCTCTCCGGGTCGAGCGGATGAGTGGGCGTCAGGAGCTGCACACCGGGGCCGAACAGGGCGTCGGCGCCGATGGTGATCCTCGCGACGTCGAGCAGGACGGCGCCGAAGTTGAGGAACGAACCCCGCCCGACGCTGATGTGGTAGCCGTAGTCGACGTGCAGGGGCGGCCGGATCTCCACGCCCTCGCCCAGGTCCCCCAGCAGTTCGGCGAGGATCGCCCGGCGTGCCCCGGGGCCGTCGACGGAGGAGGCGTTGAACCGCTCGCTCAGCCGGGCCGCCCGGGCGAGATCGGCCGCGAGCTCGGGGTCGTCGGCGATGTACGGCAGACCGGCGAGCATGCGTTCCTTCTGACT
Source organism: Streptomyces sp. GC420 (assembly GCF_009916105.1). GTDB lineage: Bacteria > Actinomycetota > Actinomycetes > Streptomycetales > Streptomycetaceae > Streptomyces. The sequence goes on from NZ_JAAAXQ010000014.1 coordinate 2,472, forward strand.
GGGCACAGGGCTCCCTCTTCCGCTTCCGCTCACGACGGGCCGGCCCTCCAGTCTGCCGCCGTCCCGGCCCGACGGAACGGCGGCAGACCGGAAGACCGGGGCGGCCCCGGCCCTCTGTCCCCCGGCGGGAGCCGGGGCCGGCGAGCGGCGCGCCGGCGAGCAGCGTGCCGGGGGCAGAGGGCCGGGCGGCCGGGGCAGGCCCGAGGCCACGAACACCGCCCTGTCCCGGCTCTCGGAGAGCACGACGGTGGCCCGGGCCCCGCCTGCCAGAGCGGCCGTACGCGTCCTCGCGCCGGGCGCGGTCAGCACCGCGGCGAGTTCCTCCGCGCTGCTCGGCTCGACCGGCCTCCGTGCGGGCGTCCTGCGCCCGACCGTACTGCCACACGGCCGTGCCTCCGAGCGCGGCGGCCGTGGGCCAGGCACACCGCCAGGACCCACCGGGAGGGCGACCGCCTCCGGTCACGGCGCCGGCGCGACCCCGCCTGCGCGGCGGTGTGCGGCGCTTCCTGACGGACCGTGGCGACGCGGCCCATGACCCGGTCCTTCAGCTCCTGCCGGGGCGGGACGGTCGCCGCCGGCGCCAGGCCTCGTCGTAGGCCGGCGTCCGGTCCAGCGGGGCCGCCCTGTGGTCGCGTACGGCGGATGCCTCTGCCGGGTGGACCCGGTCGCGCAGCACGCTCCGCGCGATGCCCAGCACGGAACCCGCCACCACGTCGTAGAAGCGGGAAGAGGCCGGCGGATCACCGCGGGCGACGGATGCCGTCAGCTCCTCGAGATCCGGTTCCGCGGACGGGTTCCGACCGATGTGCACGGCTCACGAGGAGGTCCTCCAGGATGAATGCCGACTGCATGTGTTCCGGTGCCGGGATGCCTCCGGACCGGCCCGGAGGGCGGGTTGCGCCGCGGCACCCCCGTACCACCGCCGGTCCCGCCCGTCGGGGCGTCCCGCACCACCGCGGCACCCGGTGCCGCCGAGGTGCCCCACCCCCCGTGACAGCGGATGAGTCGATCACCGCCGGCGTGCGTACTTCCCCACGTGGGCATCGGGGGCGCGCGGTGCGGGTCGGGCACCGCGTCGGCGCGCCTCGGCCCGAGCACGTGGGACGAGAGAGCAGTGAGGAACATGGGCACGACCGCGAGGACAAACACACGCCCCCGGAAGGGCCGCAGGAAGGCGGCGACGGAGCAGGCCGTCTTCGTCGATGCCACCGGGCGCAGGGGCGCCCGGCTGCGACGGCTGGGCTGGGCCCTCTCGCTGGGCTGTGCGAGCTACGCCGTGACACTGGCCGCCGTGATCGCCGGAGGCGACTCGGCCGCGCCCTGGCTGCCGATACCCGGGGCGGGCCAGGCGCAGGCGGCCCCGGGGGCGACACCCTCCGAGCGGGGCGAGGGGTCTGCACCACCGGCCGACGGTGCGACCTCCACGGCCCCGGCGCCGTCCGTGTCGCCGTCCGTGCCACCGGCGGACGGGACCGGATGGCGGCCGGACCGGGCCGTGCGGGTCCCCGCGTTCCCCGGTGCCGGCGCCGGCGCGTCGACCGTGCCGGGAGAGACCACGGCGGAGACCTCCGCCGCCGGCGCCCCGGACCCCGCCACCGGGGACCGGGAGCCGTCCGCCACGGCGACGGGCACGGCCGCGGGCGAGGACCCCGGGGGACCCGCGCCGCCCCTGCCCTCCCAGGCACCGGACGACACCGGTTCGGCACCGGCCGGGGACCCCTCCACCGGGACCGCCGTTCCCCCGCAGGACACACCGGAACCGGGCACCGGCTCCACGCCTTCCTCCTCCACGCCTTCCTCCTCCGCGCGGGACGGCGCGGACAGCGTGGAGACGGACACCGCGGGGGGCGGCACCGGCGCGCCGCCCCCCGGATAGCCGGGGAACGCCCCTCGGGCAGCCGGGGAAGGGGAAGACGCCGGGGACAGGGCCCGGGGCGGTGCCGCGCCGGCGGGCAGGGAGCGATGGCCGGGGGCCGGGAGTTCCGCGCCCCCGGCGGGCCGGAGCGCGGGCCGGGCTCACTCCTGCGCATCAGGCCCATCCGCCGGGCGACGGCGCGGTGCGCGGAGCGGGCGGCGTGCCAGCGCCCGCCGGGCCTGCTGGTCCCGCCGGTCCCGCCACGACGGCACCGTCCGCGCCGGGTGGCCCTTGGGGGCCGGCGGAGAGAGTCCCGCCAGCCGGTACAGCAGAGCCGCGCCCACGGCGGAACCGTCCGCGTGCCCGCCGGCCACGGGCCCCTCGTCCTCACCAGCCGACGTCGAAGCCCAGCGCGGTCGCGATCACCGCGGCCTGGTCGGTGTCGATACGCGCCCTTGCCACCTTCACCGTCAGCGGATCGAGGGCGGACAGGTCGCTGCCGCGCAGATCGGCGCCCGTGAGATCGGCGCCGTGCAGCAGGGCGCCGGACAGGTCGACGCCGGTGAGAGTGGCCTCCTCCAGCCGGGCGGCCGTCAGATCCGTCTCCCGCATGCGCACCCCCTCGAAGCTCGCCTTGCGCAGCTGCGCCCCCGGCAGCGCGGTGAACGACCAGTCACCGCCGCTCACGGAGAAGAGCGTGAAGGTGCACTGCTGGAACAGAGCGCCGACCGCCTTGCACTGCTCGAACTTCGTGTCGAAGAACGTGCACCGTCTGAAGGTGCAGTTGGTGAAGGCCGACGAGGAGAAGCGGGCCGCGTTGAACTTCACCCCGGCGAACACGCACGAGTCGAAGACCACGGCCTCACCCGCTGTCTCGGTCATGTCCGTGTCGAAGAACGTGTAGCCGGACCAGGTACTGCCCGACAGATCCCGCCCGTACCAGTCCTCGTCGCGCACCACACGGTCCGGGTCCGGAACGGCGACCTCGGGCGACACGGGGTCGATGTTGGCGCGTTCGCGTCTGATGGCCATACGGCTCATCCAACACCGTGCCACTGACAGTGCCACGGGTCCGGCCGTCCCGCCGCGGTGCCCCGAAGGACGCGCGCAGGCCCGTGCAGGGCGACCGCAGGGACTCGCCCGCATCCGCATGGACCACAGTCCCCGCAGGTCCCCGCACCCCCGCAGGTACCGCACCGGACTGCCGGCCGGGTGCTCAGGAGCAGGACGGGCACAGCCCCCGGTAGGTGACCTCGGCCTCGGAGACCGTGAAGCCGAATCGTTCCTCCGCTGGGAGGTCGGCCAGCGGATCCCCCGTCGGGTGGACGTCGCGTATGGTGCCGCACCCGGAGCACACCAGGTGCTGGTGCGGGCGGTGCGCGTTGGGGTCGTAACGCTTGGCGCGCCCGTCGGTGGCGACCTCCGTGACCTCACCGAGGGAGACCAGCTCGCCCAGGGTGTTGTAGACGGTCGCCCGGGAGATCTCGGGCAGCCGCCGAGCCGCGCGGGCGTGCACCTCGTCGGCGGTGAGATGCACGTGCTCGCCGTCGAGGACCTCCGCAACGACACGTCGCTGGGAGGTCATGCGCCAGCCACGCCCTCGCAGTCGCTCCAGCAGGTCACTCATATCGGTTCACCTATCACGTTCGGTTGGACACCAGCAGTTTATCCGTGGATGTTCGGGTTCCGATGGGATACGGGTTTGGCGCGCTTCTTGACTTGGACTCTGTCTATCGTAGGATCGGTTCTGGCGATAGCCAAGGGACAGGAAGACTTCAGTACGGCATGACACAGAGACGTGACGGGACCACCGCCGACGAGCCGCGCGGTGCCGGCGTGCGGGTGAGGGCCACCCGCGTCGCGCCGCTCGAGCCCGTACGGGACGGCGACCACCACGGTGCCGAGGCGATCGCCCCCGGCGAACGCGATCGCGTGGAGGTCGCCCTTCACCTCGGGGACGACCACCACCACGTCATGTGCCGGTCAGCGGTGCCGTCGCCGGTCCGGCCGCGGCCGTCCGGCCGGCGAGACCCCCTGCCCGACCGCGTCCGACGACCACGGCATCCCGCGAGGCGAGGCCGAGACCGTCCTCCGGGGCCCGCGCCCCGGCTGTTCCGCCACCCGCAGTTCCAGAGCACCGTGATCCGCCTGGTCCGGAAGGATTCCCATGACTGAGAACCATGACGCCATCGTCGTCGACCCGAAAACGGAGGGCGGAGGTGGCTGCCCCGTCGCGCACGGGCGCGCCCCGCACCCGACTCAGGGCGGCGGAAACCGCCAGTGGTGGCCGGAGCGGCTCAACGTGAAGGCCCTCGCCAAGAACCCCGCCGTGGCCAACCCCCTCGGCGAGGAGTTCGACTACGCCGAGGCGTTCAAGAGCCTCGATCTCGCGGCCGTCAAACAGGACATCGCCGGGGTACTGACGACCTCGCAGGACTGGTGGCCCGCCGACTTCGGCCACTACGGCCCGCTCATCATCCGCATGGCCTGGCACAGCGCGGGCACCTACCGGATCAGCGACGGCCGCGGTGGCGCCGGCGCCGGTCAGCAGCGCTTCGCCCCCCTCAACAGCTGGCCCGACAACGCCAACCTCGACAAGGCACGCCGCCTGCTGTGGCCGGTCAAGAAGAAGTACGGCCGGAACATCTCGTGGGCCGACCTCATGATCCTCGCCGGCAACGTCGCCCTCGAGTCGATGGGCTTCGAGACCTTCGGCTTCGCCGGTGGCCGTGAGGACGTCTGGGAGCCCGACGAGGACGTCTACTGGGGTCCCGAGTCCACCTGGCTCGGCGACGAGCGCTACTCCGGCGACCGCGAGCTCGAGAACCCCCTGGCCGCGGTCCAGATGGGCCTCATCTACGTCAACCCGGAGGGCCCCAACGGCAACCCGGACCCGATCGCCGCGGCCCGCGACATCCGTGAGACCTTCCGCCGGATGGCGATGAACGACGAGGAGACGGTCGCCCTGATCGCGGGCGGCCACACCTTCGGCAAGACCCACGGCGCGGGCCCGGCGGACAACGTCGGCCCCGACCCCGAGGCCGCGCCGCTCGAGGAGCAGGGCCTCGGCTGGAAGAACTCCTTCGGGACCGGCAAGGGTGGCGACACGATCACCAGCGGTCTCGAGGTCACGTGGACGAACACCCCGACGACCTGGGACAACAGCTTCTTCGAGATCCTGTTCGGGTACGAGTGGGAGCTGACCAAGAGCCCCGCGGGCGCCCACCAGTGGAAGCCGAAGGACGGCGCCGGGGAGGGCACCGTTCCCGACGCCCACGACCCGTCGAAGAGCCAGGCCCCGGCTATGCTGACGACCGACCTCGCGCTGCGGTTCGACCCGGTCTACGAGCCGATCTCGCGGCGCTTCCTGGAGAACCCCGACCAGTTCGCCGACGCCTTCGCCCGGGCGTGGTTCAAGCTCACCCACCGCGACATGGGCCCGGTCGCGCGCTACCTCGGCCCGGAGGTCCCGTCCGAGACGCTGCTGTGGCAGGACCCCCTGCCCGCGCGGACGTACGAGCTCATCGACTCCGAGGACGTCGCGACCCTCAAGGACCGGATCCTGGCCTCGGGCCTGCCGGTGTCCGAACTCGTCTCCACCGCGTGGGCGTCGGCGTCGTCCTTCCGCGGCAGCGACAAGCGCGGCGGCGCCAACGGCGCGCGCATCCGCCTCGAGCCGCAGAGCGGGTGGGAGGTCAACCAGCCCGACCAGCTGGCGACGGTGCTGCGCACCCTGGAAGGCATCCAGGAGTCCTTCAACGCCGCCCAGGCCGGCGGCAAGCAGGTCTCGCTCGCCGACCTGATCGTGCTCGCCGGCTGTGCGGCCGTCGAGAAGGCTGCCAAGGACGCCGGCTTCGACATCGAGGTCCCCTTCACGCCGGGCCGCGTCGACGCCTCGCAGGAGCAGACCGACGTGGAGTCGTTCGCGGCGCTCGAGCCGACCGCCGACGGGTTCCGCAACTACCTCGGGAAGAGCAACCGCCTGCCGGCCGAGTACCTGCTGATCGACCGGGCGAACCTGCTGAACCTGAGCGCGCCCGAGATGACTGTCCTCGTCGGTGGCCTGCGCGTCCTGGGCGCGAACCACCAGCAGTCGTCGCTCGGCGTCTTCACCACGGCCCCCGGGACCCTGACGAACGACTTCTTCGTCAACCTGCTCGACCTGGGCACGGCGTGGAAGTCGACGTCCGAGGACGCGAACACGTTCGAGGGCCGTGACGCGGCCACGGGCGAGGTCAAGTGGACCGGCAGCCGCGCCGACCTCGTCTTCGGGTCGAACTCCGAGCTGCGCGCGCTGGCGGAGGTGTACGCGAGCGACGACGCGAAGGAGAAGTTCGTGAAGGACTTCGTCGCGGCGTGGGACAAGGTCATGAACCTGGACCGGTTCGACCTCGTCTGAGTCCTCCGACTCGTCTGATCAGGACGTCCGGGCCGGCCGGCCCGGACGTCCTCGCGTTGTCCTCGCGTTGTCCTCGCGTTGTCCTCGGGGCCGGTTGCCGTGGCCGTGGCGGGGCCACGGCAACCGGCCGACCGGACGGACCGGCAGCGGAGTGGAGGAGCGGAAGCGGGCGGAGCCCCGACTCGCGGCAGTCGGCGCCCGGACGTACGTTGAGGGAAAGGCGATCCGGCGGCGCGCATGCCGTCAACTGCCCCTGGCCGAAGGGTCGGCCGGGGCGCGGTCGGCCCCGTCCGTGAGGACGGACCGGGCCCGTCCCGTCGGGGTGATCGGGCACTGCGGACGAAAGGACGCTGATGGCCGTTGTCGTCACGCAGATCGCGTTCATCGTCCTGGCCGCGGCAACGGTGGCCTCGGTGATCATCGCGGTCTGGACCTACCGCCGCAGCGCGCAGGCCCAAGTGAGTGCCGCGCAGGCTCAGCTCCAGCTGTCCGCCCTCGGCATCCTGCAGCACTACCTCGATCTCGCGGTCGAACGCACCGATCTGGCGAGCCCCGGCGACGAGCGGCCGGCCGACGCCCGGTACGCCTGGTTCGCCGCACACGCGCTCAACACGGCGCAGACCCTGCAGCGGCTCGTCGGGGAACACCCCGACTGGCAGCGGGCGATCAACGCCATCATCCGCCGGCACCGGCCCTATCTGACGTCGGGCGCCTTCGTATGCGACGACTTCACCCCCGGATTCGTCGAATATCTCCGGGAGCGGGTCCCGGAGTTGAGATGCGCCGACGACCGGTGAACGGAAGTTGACCGGGCGGCACGCAGGCCTCCAGGGCCGACGTGCGGACCCAAGGACCGTAGCCTGCGCGTGCGCGGGGGCCGACCGGCTTCCCGGCCCGGTGCGCCACCGAACTCCTCCGCGGTTCCTCCCGCGTTCACACCTGCCGCTCCCGCCGGGCCGCGCACTTCGGACCGGCCGGTCACGGCTCCGGGGGCGGCGGGCCCCGCTGTCGGCGTAGTCGGCCGGTCGGAGAGCCCGCGTCGCTTCCCGCCGTGCCCTCACCGACCCGCCGTGCCCTCCTTCCGGGGCCCTGCGTACCGGCCTTCCGGACCCTGTGCACCGGCCTTCCGGACCCTGTGCACCGGCGAAAACCGGAAGATCCACCGGAAGCCGTGACGGGTCGCCGCACCCGCCGTCACGGGGTTCCTCGCCGTGTGTGCCGAGGCCGCTGCGCGCAGTGCGCACCTGGGGTACGCTGCCGCCGAACCACAAGGTCTCCGCGATCGTGGCTGGTCACCCCGGCCCGTTCGTGACGTGGGATCGACCGCTCGTCGGTTGTTCGATATATCGACCGATCCGACTCTGCGGCACCTCAGCGAGACCCGGCGGGCCGCGGCCCGCCGGTCCCGACCATTTCAGGTCACACCGAGGCGTCGGCACGTCCCGGTGCCCATGACCGTGACCGTGCCCGGAGGCAGGAGGGCGGCCGAGCCGATCAGGTAGAGCTCCCCGCAGTGCCGGGAGGAGAGGCCCCACCAGGGCTTTCCGGTATCCCGGCGGCATCCGCATGCGGGGCGTCACACCCACCGGGCCCGGCGCGCCGCGCCCGGCGGCTGTTCCCGCCCTCCGGCGGGGCCGTGGCCTACGGGCCACCGTCCGGTGCCCGGTTGCCCCTCCGTCTCCCGCGCACGTCACCTCTCCGCCGTCCCTGATTAAGGATTGAAGAACATGCACATCCGCACCACCGCCGCTGCGGCCGTATCCGTGTCCGTCGTCCTCACCTTCACACTCACCGCCTGTGGTGAGGACAGCGGGGGCAGCGCGGGCGGTAGACCCTCCGAAGACGCCATGGTCGGTATAGCCATGCCGACCAAGGCGTCGGAGCGCTGGCTCGCGGACGGCAAGAACATGGTCGACCAGCTCGAGGACCTCGGTTACAGGACGACGCTGCAGTACGGCGAGGACGACCCGAAGATCCAGCTCTCGCAGATCGAGAGCATGATCTCCAAGGGTGTGGACGCCCTGGTGATCGCCTCGATCGACGGCCGCGCGCTCGGAGACGTCCTCAAGAAGGCCGCCGAGGCCGACATCGCCGTCTTCGCGTACGACCGGCTGATCCTCGACACCCCCGATGTCGACTACTACGCCTCCTTCGACAACGAGAAGGTCGGCGAGCTCCAGGCCACGTACATCGTCGAGAACCTCGGGTTGGTGAACGGCAGCGAGAAGGGGCCCTTCAGCATCGAGTTGTTCGCCGGCTCGCCGGACGACAACAACACCCGCTATTTCTGGCAGGGTGCCCTGAACGTCCTGAAGCCGTACGTTGGCATGAAGCAACTGGTCGTCAAGTCCGGCCAGACGAAGATGAATCAGGTGACAACGTTGCGCTGGGACGGTGGTACCGCCCAGAAGCGCATGAACCGGATCCTCGCCTCCAGCTACGGCGCCGAGACGGTGGACGCCGTCCTGTCCCCGTACGACGGCATGTCGCTGGGCATCCTGGCCGCCCTGAAGTCGAACGGCTACGGCGCCGAGGGCAAGCAACTGCCGATCGTCACCGGCCAGGACGCCGAGGTGCCCTCGATCAAGTCGATCATCCGTGACGAGCAGACGATGACCGTCTACAAGGACACCCGCAAACTGGCCCTGGTCACCGCCACCATGGTCGACTCGGTCCTCAACGGATCGGACCCCGTGGTCAATGACACCAAGACGTACGACAACGGGAAGAAGGTCGTCCCCGCGTACCTGCTCGAACCCGTCGGCGTCGACAAGGAGAACTACGAGAACGAGCTCGTGGACTCGGGTTACATCGAGGAGAAGGACCTCGGCTGACCGCTGCCGGCCCGCGGCGCCGCACGGACCCCGGGGCCTCCGGTCCGTGCGGCGGTCCGCACGGCGGGCGAATGATGTCGGCACCCCTCTGAGCGGGGGATCAGGGCCGATGGGCGGAATGCGTTGATTCCGGGTTTACGGGTTACCCGCATGGCATGGCACGGATAATGCGACTCGGACACAAGAGTGAACAGCAGGACGACGTGGACGAGCGGGCCCGATCCGGGGACCGCCCCGCCCCCGCCGACCACACCGGGGCCCCGGGCCAGTCCGGGGAACGGCGGGGTGACACGGCCGCGACGAACTCCGTGCGGGCCACGGAGGCCCGCGAGGCCACGGCGGCCACGGACCGCGGCCCGGAAGCCGGTCCTTCCCGCGAGGTGGAGCGCAACGCCCCCGACAGCCCGGCGGACATGCCGAAGAGATCCTGGTGGGCGGTGCTGCGCAGGACGGTCGGCGAGTTCAAGGACGACGAGCTGGCTGACCGCGCGGCGGCCCTGACCTACTACGGGATCCTCTCCCTCTTCCCCGCCCTGCTGGTGCTGGTCTCCATGCTCGGCGTCGCGGGGGAGTCGGCGACGCGGACCGTCCTCGACAACATCACCAAGCTGACGCCGGGCGCGGCCCGTGATGTGGTAACCGATGCGGTGGGACAGCTGCAGTCGAGCGGCGGAACCGGTTCCGTCCTGGCGATCGTGGGTCTGCTGATCGCGCTGTGGTCGGCCTCCGGCTATGTGGCGGCATTCATCAGGACCTCGAACGCGGTGTACGACATTCCCGAGGGCCGACCGGTGTGGAAGGTGCTTCCCGTCCGGCTGGGTGTGACCGTCGTGCTGATGATCCTGGCCTGCGCCAGCGCCCTCATCGTCGTCTTCACCGGCGGTATCGCCAGGCAGGTCGGCACCGCACTGGGCGTTGGTGACACGGCGCTCACGGTCTGGTCCATCGCCAAGTGGCCCGTGCTCGTGATCCTTGTGACCGTCATGATCGCGATCCTTTACTGGGCGACTCCCAACGCCAAGGTGCGCGGCTTCAAATGGATCACTCCCGGCAGCTTCCTCGCGCTGCTGATCTGGATGATCGCCTCGGCAGGGTTCGCCTTCTACGTCGCGAACTTCGGCTCCTACAACAAGACGTACGGGACGCTGGCCGGTGTCATCATCTTCCTGATCTGGCTGTGGATCACCAACCTGGCGATCCTGCTCGGTCTCGAATTCGACGCCGAGGCGGCCCGGGGCCGCGCCATCGCCGGCGGACACCCGCCGCGTGAGGAGCCGTACGTCGAGCCGCGCGACACCCGCACATGGGACGAGGACGACTGGCGACGTAACCGCTGACCGCCGACGGGGCCGCACGCGGGCCTGTCGGCGGCCGGGGAGGGTGGGCATCCGTGCCAGGGTGGGCCGGCACCGGGCGTGAGCATCCCGGCCGGTGCCGGCCGCGAACACCGCCCACTCCCGGCGCACGGCCCTGGGACCGGGTACCGACATCGACCGACGTGAACCGGCCGGGGCACGCATGCCCCGGCCGGTTCACGTCGGTCCCACCCTGAAGAATTCGGCCGCGCGCGGTGCGCACGATCCTCGCGTGCGCCTGCCCGGCCTGCCCCGGCCCGCGCCGGGAGTTCCACGGCCGGCCCCGGACCGTGGCCCAGCACCTCCTCCGGTCATGACGGACGCCCGCCGAACCGCCAGTTGTGCACCTCGACGGCGGCGTAACGGTCCGGGGCCAGGACGGCGCGTGCCGCGTCCGGGTCCGGCGCCCGGAGCAGCGCCGCCGTGCCCAGCCAGGTGGTGCCGTCGTCGCACAGCAGGGGCCCGTAGGCGATCAGCTCGTTCCAGCCGGTCGGCGCGGTGGTGTCGATGTCGGCGGCCCGTCCCGTGCCGAGGCCGAGCACGAGGTACCGGTTGCCACCGGTCCGGCCGCCGGGGAAGTCCCACATGGTGCGTCCGAGCGTGTTGCTCCAGCGCCGCAGCAGCACGTCGCGGTAGACCCCGGCCTGGTAGCCCGGCTCCTCGAAGGCGAACGCCCGGGCGGCGACGGGATCGGGCAGGTCGACGATGTGCACGCTGCCGGTGGGAGCGTCGTCCTCGCCGTCGCCGGTGAGAGTCGGGCCGCGGGCGATCAGCTCCTTCGCGTACCGGTCCATGTAGGACCAGTGCTGTTCCAGCAGTTCGTTGCGCAGCGGTACGGAGCCGGGCCGGTCGCGGTGGTAGCAGAAGAACTCCATGCGCCCAGGGTCTCTTCGAGCAGGTGACCCGGTCGAGCGATTTGCCGGCCACCGGTGGGACGGCGGGGCCGAGGCAGCCGGTGAACCACGAGTTGCCCGCCGCCGACGCCGCGGCAGCGTGCCGCCCGGGCGGAGCCACCACACTCCCCGGCCGCATTGTCGTCACCGTCCGACCGGTCGTCACCGTCCGACCCCGTCCTCCCCGTCCGACCGGTTCGCACGTCGGTACGGCAACACTCCGGCCCCGCCGAGGTCTTCGCGGCCTTCCGGCGGGGCTTCGCCGTGCCGCCCTGCTGCCTGCCGCCCTGCCGCCTGCCGCCTGCCGTCCTGTGGTGCCGGCCCGTCCTCCGGCCGCCGTGTTCGTCCGCACGGTCCGTCGACGACACCGGTGATTGCGCCGATGCCGCACTGCCGGGGCCGCCCCGACAGTGGCACCGCCAGCCAAGAAGGCGGGCCACCGGGACCCCCACCCCTGCGGACCGCCACGACCGAGAGGACGACTCCGTCGTGCAGCAGCACACCACCGAAAGCACCGCTGAAAGCACCACCGACGGCAACGCCGAGACCACCCGTGCCGCCTCCGGAACCCACCGCCGGGGCCGTGGACGCCGCTACCGGCCGCTCATGGCGGGCCTCGCGGCGCTCCTGGCCGTCGGCGGCACGACCACCGCCTTCAGTTCGGGCGCCCAGGCCGCCGACAACCCCTATGAGCGCGGCCCGGCCCCGACCAACTCCAGCATCGAGGCGCTGCGCGGTCCGTACGCGGTGTCGGAGACCTCCGTCTCCTCGCTCAGTGTCACCGGCTTCGGCGGCGGCACGATCTACTACCCGACCACGACCAGCGACGGCACCTTCGGCGCCGTGGCGATCTCACCGGGCTTCACCGCCTACCAGTCGTCGATCGCCTGGCTGGGCCCGCGCCTGGCCTCCCAGGGCTTCGTCGTCTTCACCATCGACACCAACACCACCCTCGACCAGCCCGACAGCCGCGGCCGCCAACTGCTGGCCGCACTGGACTACCTGACGGAGCGCAGCTCCGTGCGTGGGCGGATCGACAGCTCCCGGCTGGGCGTCATGGGGCACTCCATGGGCGGCGGCGGCACGCTGGAGGCCGCCAAGAGCCGGCCGTCGCTCCAGGCCGCGATCCCGCTCACGGGCTGGAACACGGACAAGACGTGGCCCGAACTCAGGACACCCACCCTGGTCATCGGGGCGGACGGCGACACGATCGCCCCGGTCGCCACGCACTCGGAACCGTTCTACGAGTCGCTGCCGTCCTCGCTCGACAAGGCGTACCTGGAACTGAACAACGCGACGCACTTCACGCCGAACACCTCGGACACGACCATCGCGAAGTACAGCATCTCCTGGCTCAAGCGGTTCATCGACAACGACACCCGCTATGAGCAGTTCCTGTGCCCGATCCCGCGGCCCAGCCTGACCATCGACGAGTACCGCGGCAACTGCCCGCACGCCTCCTGACACACCGTCAGTCCTTCCCGCACCACCGTGGCGGCCGGGTTCCTCCCCCGGCCGCCACCGGCGTGTCCGGCGCCGCCCCGGCTCCGTACCTCCCCCGCTTCCCCGCTGTGCGCCCGCACAGACTTGACCGGCCGGCATTGGGAACTTCTCCAGCCGCGGCCCGGGGCAAGAAACGTTCGCCCAGCTCAACCGGCTCACGACGGGCCGACGAGCTTCACGGACGAAAGGCTTCCGCCGTTGTTTACGCGGAAGTAACGTGCGGGTGTGACCGGAAAGTTGAGCGACGGAAGACTTCTTCGGCTGCACGGCCGGAGCACCGGACTGGAAGCGGTGGAGGCCTTATCGGGCCGGCTGCGGTCAGGGCGGGGCGGGGCCCTCGTGCTCGTCGCGGAACAGGGCCTCGGGCGCACCGCCCTGGCGGAGCGTGCCGTCCGCGACTTCGACGGCGGAACGGTCCTGCACACCCGGGCCGCCCCCGCCGAACGCCGCCTGCCGCACAGCGGTCTGCACGCACTGCTGAGTTCGGCCCCCGCCCCCGGGCCGGGCGCGCACGACCCGGCCCCGGACGGCCTGCCGCCCGAGTACGCCGCGCAGCCCCAGTACGCCGTCGCGTCCCCGGGCGGTCTGCTGGAACTGCTGCGGCGCCGGAGCCCGCGCGAGCCCATGCTCGTCTGCGTCGACGACGCCCACCTGTGGGACGCCGAGTCACGGGCCGCCCTCGGGTTCGCCGCGCGGCGCGCCGACTCGCTGCCCGCCGTGGGCCTGCTGCTGACCGTGGCCTCGCACGCGGCGGACGACGCCGACTTCGCGGGACTGCCGGCCGTGCGCCTCGGCCCGCTTGGCGACAGGGAGGCGGGAGCCCTGCTGGACCAGCTCACCGGAAGCGCCGTCGATCCCGCTGCACGGGAGGAGTTGCTCGAGGAGGCCGGGGGCAACCCGTCCCTGCTGACGGCCCTGGTGGAGCGGCTGCCGGCAGCCGCGCTGTCCGGGCGCGCCCCGCTGCCGCGACCCCTTGCGGACGGTGCCGTACTGATGCGCACGGTGGGCGCACCCCTGGACGGACTTCCCCAGGACACAAGGCGGTTGCTGCTGCTGGTCGCCGCCGCCCAGGAGCAGGACCCGGAGGGCGCGGGGGCGGACGGGGCCCTCGTCCTGCGGGCCGCCGGAGCCGCCGGGATCGACCCGGCGGCACTGGACCCGGCGGAGGCGTCCGGTGTGGCCCGGGCCGCCGGCAGCCGTATCCGCTTCGACAACCCGCTGCTGCGCAAGGCCGTGCACCGCGGCGCGCCGCTGTCCCGCAGGCGCGCCGCCCACAGCCTGCTCGCCGCGGTCCTGCACGGTGAACGGCAGCGTCTGCCGCGGCTGTTCCACCTGGCGCTGGCCGCCGACGGTCCCGATCCCCGGCTCGCGGCCGATCTCGCCGCCGCCGCTGCCGACCCGGACGTGCGGGCCGCCCATCTCGAACGGGCCGTGGCCTTCGCCCGCGCCGCCGAACTCACCGTCACCGGCAGCGCCCGCACGGCGCGGCTCACCGCGGCCGCGGAGCACGCCGGCCTGGCGGGCCGTCCGCGCAGGGCGAGGGAACTGCTCGCGGCGGCCCTGGAGGAGCCGGCCCATGACGCCGTGCGGGGCTGCGCCGAACTGGTGCGAGGCACCCTCGCCCTGCGCGACGGACCCGCCGGGGACGCGTACGAGGCGCTGCTGCTGGCTGCCGCGCTGCTCGGCCCCTACGCCCCGGAGCAGGCGCTGGCCGCGCGGCTGGGCGCGACCGAGGCGGCGTGGGCCGCTGGTGACGTACGGGCCTGCCTCGTCGCCCTCGGCGACGGGCCCGCAGCCGGGCGGTCGCGCCCGGACGCGGGCCACGACCGGCACCGGCAGGTGCCGGTGGCGGCGGGTACGGCGCGGGGCGCGCGGCCCGGTCTCGTACCCGCGCAGGCCACCGAGCGGAAGGCCGCCCGCGCACCGGCGTCCGCCCGGCGCGCCGCCGGCACGGCGCCGCCCGCCCGGCCCCTCCTGCCGGACGGCGGCACCGGGGACTCCGGGCCGGTCTCCGCACACCCGGACCGTGTCCCCGGCGCCGTGCGGGCACCGGCCCACCCCGCGGACTGGGCGCCCTCGCGTGCGTCCGCGGGTGGCCGTGAGCCGTCCGGTTCCGGGGACGGCTCGCCGGGCGTGCGCCCGACAGGCGCCGGGTCCTCCGGGTCCGCCGAGGCCGCCGGGTCCGCCGAGGCCGCCGGGCCTCCATTTCCGGTGTCCTCGTCCGGGGACGGTTCGCGGGGTGCATGGACCGCGGGGCCGGTGCCCGGTGCCTCGGCGTCGGCCGGGGGACCGGCGAACGTGTCGCCCGGTGGTCCGGTGCGGGTGGTGGGGGACGCGGTGCCCACGTTGTCGGCACTGTCCGCGTCGTCCCTGTACGAGGACGGATCGCCGGGGGCACGCGCGGAAGGACTCGTACTCCCCGAGGGCTCCGGGTCCCGGCTGCCGCCGTCACCGTCGGCGGACGGAATCCCCGGCGTACGTACGGCGGGGCCCCTGCCCGCCGCCCCGTCGCCGGGAGGGGTGTCCGGGGCCGCGAGGCCCCGGGGAACGGCGGGGGACCCGGGGGGCGCCGCGCTCACGGCCGCGCCGTTCCCGGTCGGTGCCGCCTCTCCCGGCCCCAGTGGCCACGGCACCGGCGCCGCCGGGTTCCCGCCTCCGCGGTCCGCCCCGCTGTCCGCCGCGGCGGCGAGCCGGGACCCCGCGCTGTTCCACGACTACCGGACCGGGATGTCGGCCGCCCTCGGGGCCCGCCTCGACGAGGCGCGCGAGCCGCTGCGGCGCGTGCTGGAACGGGCCGCGGCCGACGACGACGCGGCACGGCTGCTGCGCGCCGGAGCCGCCGCACTCGTCCTCGGCAACATCGCCGCCGCCTGCCACTTCAACGCGCGGGCTCTGGCGGCGGCCCGGGCCGCGAACTCGGCCGCGCTCGTCCCGCAGGCACTCGAGCACCTCGCCTACGCCGAACTGCGGGCCGGACGGCACGCCCGGGCCAGGGCCCACGCGGAGGAGGGCCTGCGGGCAGCGCACCGCGCCGGACAGCGCAACACGGTCGCCCACCACCACGCGGTCCTCGCGCTCACCGCCTCCGTGGAGGGCGACACCGAGGCCGTAGCCGCCCACGCGGACGCCGCCCTCGCGATCGCCGGCCCGCACGGGCTCACCCAGGCAGCGACCCTGGCCGAGTGGGCCCGCGGTCGGGCCGACCTGGGCCGGGGGCTGGCCTTCGAGGCCGCCGCGCGGCTGGGACCCCTGGTGCGGCCGGGCCACCGCCGCGGGCACTTCGCCGTGCGGATGATGGCCATGCCCTGCTTCGTCGAGGCCGCCGTGCTCGCCGGGGCGGGGAACCGGGCGGACACCGGCACCGCCGTCGAGGAGTTCGCCCTCTGGGCGGCCCAGGACGCGGACCCGCAGGCACCCGCCCTGCTCGCACGCTGCCGTGCCCTGCTCGCCCCCGAGGAGGAGACCGAGGCGCTGTACGCCCACGCGCTGACCCGGCACGAGCTGGCGGGCGGCGACTTCGAGCGCGGCCGCACCCTGCTGCTGTACGGGAAGTGGCTGCGCCGCAGGCGGCGGCTGCGCGAGGCCCGGGGCCGGCTCAGGGACGCGCTCGTGGCCTTCGAGCGCTCCGACGCCCGGCTGTGGGCCGAGCAGACCCGCGCCGAGCTGCGGGCGACGGGCGGGGCGACGGCGCGCGAGCCCTCAGGTCCGCTGGCGTGTCTCACGCCGCAGCAGCTGCGCATCGCCCGGCTCGTGGCGGAGGGCGCGACCAACCGTGAGGTGGCTCAACAGCTCTCCGTCAGCCCTCGAACGGTCGACCACCACCTGCGGAATGTCTTCTCCCTCCTGGGGGTGCGCTCTCGCGTGCAACTGTCCCGACTCGTGGTTGACGCCGAAAAGAGTCCTTCGAACCCCTAGGGACCGACCGGACGGTATGCCATCCTTCGGACTCGAGAACATCCGGTGCGGTGAGCCCGCGGGCGGGCCGCGCGCACACCGCACCGGAAGTAGCCGACCCCGGCGGAGGGCCGCGATGCAAAACGCCGTACGTACCCGAATCCGGGCACTGCCCGGAGTCCCGTCCACCACGACGCACGGCCGGGCGCGGGTTCCCTCTCTCGTCGACACGGAGGCGCTGGCCGTGCTCCACCGCTCGGCACGCGTGCTCCTCGACGACCTGCCGCAACTGACCGATCAGCTGGTCGCGGCACTGAGGGAACACGAACCGGCGTACCGGGCGGCGATCGAGTCCGATCCCGCCGACGTGTGGCAGGAGGCCCACCGCTCCCTGCGCTTCAGCGTCGGTTCGCTGATCGATCCGAGGCGGACCAGGGACGCCGCCCGGAACTGCTCCCGGCAGATCGGCGCGGACCGGGCCGAGCAGGGGATGCCACTGGACGCGCTGCTGCACGCCTTCAGGCTCGGCGGCGGCATGGTCTGGAAGAACCTCGTCGAGGTGACGGCCGAGTCCCGCCCCGAGGACGTACGCCTCCTCGTACACGTCGCCGCCGACGTCTGGAGCTTCGTCGACGAACACTGCTCCCTCGTCGCCGAGTCCTACCGCCAGGTGGAGCGCCGGCTCACCTGGCGCCGCGAGAACCGGCTGCGGGTGATGGCGGCCGCGCTCCTGGACGGCACCTCGCGCATCGCCGATCTGCCCGAGGTGTCGGCCGCGCTGGACCTGCCCGAACAGGGTCGCTACGCCGTCGTCGCGGTCGACGGCGGCCGTGGCGCCCCGCGCACCGGCCCCCGCCCGGCCTGCGGCCGGACCGGCGGACGGGTGCTGTGGCACGCCGGCGAGGACATGGAGTACGGCATCGTCCTGATCGGCGAGGGCAGCCTCGGCGAACTGGCCGCGACCATGACGGGACCACCCGGCGCCAGGATCGGCGTCAGCTCCGTCGTCGAAGGACTTGCCGCCGTCGGCGACGCCCGCAGACTGGCGGAGACCGCTCTGCGCGCCTGCCCGCGCAGCGGCGGGACCGTACTCCTGGAGGAGCACCTGCCGACCGCGCTGGTCGTCTCGGCCCCCGCCCTCGGCTCCGCGCTCGCCGACCGCGTGCTCGGGCCCCTGCTCCGCCTCGACCCCTCCGACCGGGACCTGCTGCTCGACACGCTCTCCGTCTGGCTGGACTGCGACGGCTCGGCACAGCGGGCGAGCGCCCGTCTGTACTGCCACCGCAACACCGTGCTCAACCGGCTGCGCCGCTGCGAGCAGCTCACCGGGAGATCTCTGACCCGTCCCGCGGACGTCGTCGAGTTCAGCCTCGCGCTGACCGCACGGCGGCTGCTGCCCGCCTGACCCGCTCAGTCCGCCGGCCCGACCGGTTCCGTCCGGCCGGGCCGTCGCGTCCGCCTGATCCGTTCCGTCCGGCCGGGCCGTCGCGTCCGCCTGATCCGTTCCGACCGAGCGGCCGACCCATCCCGACCCGTCGGTCCGTACGGCTCGGTCCGTGCGGCCTCTCCCACGCATGTCCCCTGCTGGGCAGGGGAGTTGTGCGTCCGCACAAGGTCCGCCACGGCCGGCGGTGCGAGCGCACCACAGCGGCCGGAGCGACTGTACGGGGCGGGCGGCGCATGGTGACGTGACCGCCATGTCCATTTCCTACCCCCAACGGCGCGCGGTCCGGGTGCTCGCCGTCCACCTGGCCGTCGTGCTGGCCGGCTCCCTGGCCCACGGCCTGCTCGGCCCCCTGCTGCTCGTACTGACCCTCGCCGACTGCGCACTGATCCTGTGGGCCGCTGCCCCGCACGCCGCCGACCGGGCCGGGGACGACGGATGAGCGGCGGAAGTCTCGACGGGCGGGCCGTCGCGCTGATGCTCTTCGTCGCGTTCGTGACCGTCTCCCTGCTGCTGTGCGGGCTGGCGGCCGCCGACTCCGACGAGCCCGAGCAGTTCTACACGGGAAGTGCGTCCACAGGACCGGCACAGAACGGTCTGGCGGTCGCGGGCGACTACATCTCCGTGGCCACCCTGCTGAGCACCACCGGATCCGTCGCCCTCGTCGGCTACGACGGCATCCTCTTCGCCCTCGCCACCGTGCTCTCACTGGTCCTGCTGACCCTCGTGCTGGCCCAGCCGCTGCGCGGCAAGGGCCGGTTCACACTCGGAGACGTACTGGCCGAGCGGCTGAGGAGACGGTCCGTGCGGATCGCCATGGGCATCGCCGCGCTGGTGATCCTGATGCCGCTGCTCGTCGTCCAGCTCACCGCCGCCGGCAAGATCATGACCGTGATGCTGCGGCTGCCCGAAGGCGCGCTCACCGGCTGCACCGTCGCCACGGGCGCGCTGATGGTCTGCTACTCCGCCTTCGGCGGGATGCGCGGTACCGGATACATTCAGATCCTCAAGACGGTGGTGGTCCTCGCCGCGATCCTGCTGCTCGCGGGCCTCGTACTGCAGCGCTTCGGCTGGAACCCCGCCCGGCTCTTCGACGCGGCCGCGGTGGGCAGCGGCCGCAGCGCTCGCTACGGCACCCCCGGCCTGCAATTCGGGGACTCGGCGGTCGGCAGGCTCAACCTGTTCGGGTTCCAGCTCACCCTTGCCCTCGGCGCCGCCTGCATGCCGCACGTGACCATGCGGCTGCACCCGCTGCGCCGCGCACGGGACGTGCGGACGACCATGGCCTGGGCCGTCGGCGCGGTCGCGCTGGTCTGCGCGGGGGTCGTGGTCGTCGGCCTGGGGGCCGCGGCCCTTGTCGGCGCCGAAGGGCTCCGCGCCGCCGACCCCGCGGGCGGCACCGCGCTGCTCATGGTGACCGGAGCCCTCGACGAGGGGGCCGCGAGCGGGCACAGCTTCCTGTTCGCCTTTGTCGCCTGCGCCGTCTTCGCCACCACGCTGGCTGCCGTGGCCGGCATCGCCGTCGCCGCCGCCGCGTCCGTCGCCCATGACCTCGCCCTCCGGCCGGACCGGCACGGGCGGCACGCCACCGCCCGCGAGGTCACCAGGGCCCGGCAGGCCGTGGTGGCCGTCGGAGCCGTCGCCGTGGTGCTGTCCGTCCTGGTCCAGCACCGCAACCCGCAGATCCTGTTCTCCTTCACCTTCACGGCTGCCGCGTCCACGCTGGCACCGGTCCTGCTGTGCACCCTGTTCTGGAGGAGGACGAGCGCCACCGGGGTGCTTCTGACGCTGTGCGGCACACCCCTGCTCGTCGCGGCCCTCGTGGCGATCTCACCGGCCGCCTCGGGCACCCCCGTCGCCCTCTTCCCCGACCGGGACTTCCATGTGTTCCCCCTGGAGGCCCCCGGGCTGCTCACCATTCCCGCCGGATTCGCCCTGTGCTGGCTGGGCTCGGTGCTGCGCCCCGACCCCGGCACGCAGGAGGCCGCCGTGCCGGTGCCCGTCGGGACCGGCTCGGCAGACGTCCACGGGCCCGCTCACGGGAACGGACCCGGTCCGGACCGCGCGGCTCACCGCCACGGCTGATCCGGCCGGCGAGCGACCCTGATCCGCCGTCGTCCGGCAGGGACAGGCCGGCTCTGCCGGACACGACGCGGAAGCCTGCCCGGCCGTCCTGCGAAGGGGACGGCCGGGCGGGCCCCTCCGGCGTGCCCGGCCGGCGTCGCGCCGGCGGGCAGAGGGCGCGCTTCTGCGGGGAGGACCCGCCGCACCCTCGCGGAGTCACTGAGCATGTCGGTACGCCGTGCGTCGCGCCGAGCGGCACCGAGCGGTGTGGCTTCTCGGTTCCCGCCGGAATCCGGCAACGTGTCCGCCAAGAGACCTTCAACTACGGGCTAAGCATGCACCAACGTGAACCGGTGGTGTGCCTGGGTGAACGTACGTTGCCACGGTGACCCCCAACTCCGAATCCTCCACGGAACTCGAAGGCGCGGCCCCGGCCGCCCCGGCTCCCGGTCGGCGGACCCTTCTCCGGGCCGCCCTGACGGGCGGTGCCGCCCTCGGCACCGGACTGGCCCTCGGTGCCTCGTCGGCGTCGTCCGCCCCGTCCGCCCTCGTGTCCTCCGGTTCCGCGTCGGGTCCATCCGGCCCTGTCTCAGCCACGGCACCCGGTTCCGCCGCTCTGACGGGACCGGGCGGGACCACGCGTCCCCGCCCCACCACACCCGAAGCCGCTCTGCGGGAACTCGAGGCGGGCAACCGGCGCTGGCGCACCTTCCACGAGCGGCACCCCCACGAAACCCACGCCGTACGAAGGGAACTGATCGCCGGTCAGCATCCATTCGCCGTCGTCCTCGGCTGTGTCGACTCGCGGGTTCCCCCGGAACTCGTCTTCGACCAAGGGCTGGGGGATCTGCTCACGGTGCGCTCCGCGGGGGAGGTCCTGGACGAGGCCGTCCTCGGCAGCATCGCATACGGCGTTCTCGAACTGGGTATCCCGCTGATCATGGTGCTCGGCCACCAGTCGTGCGGCGCCGTGTCCGCCGCCGTCCACGCGGACGAGACCGGTGAGCAACTGCCGACGCACATCCAGTACCTCGCAGAACAGATACGGCCGGCCATAGACCACCGTCTTGACGGAGAGGCGCGCATCGACGCGGCGATCACCGGGAACGTCCGGCTCGTCCGTTCACGGCTCGCCGCCGAACCGGACCTCGCCGCGAGGATCGGTACGGGACAACTGGCCGTCGTCGGCGCCCGTTACGAACTGAGCAACCAGCAAGTCCGCCGGATCCGCTGACGCGAACGGCCGCCGCGGCCCGGTGCCGCATGGGATGATGTCCGCCCCGGCGGATCCGGGATCGGTTCGCGACATGTTCCGTTCAAGCTCAACTGCCGTCGCACAGCGCGCCGTTGGGTCCACAGGCATGGGGTGCGGCATCCGGGCAGGCGGCAGGCCCGGAGACGTGCTGTGACAGGTTGTCGGAAATGTGAGGCACATCGGCGCCGCCGATCCCGACGGTGTGTGCCGGATCGCATGGCGTACCCCGGTCGCGCTGCCGCCGCAGGCGTTCGCCGCCGTGTCCGGGCGCGGGGCCCGCCGGTGACCGCCGGACACGGGCCGGGCCTGACCCCGGAACATGTGCCGGGCATGCGGACCGGACGCATGGTGCCGGGCACGGGCATCCTGCACGGCAACCTGCTGTACGGCAACCTGCTGCACGGCGACCCGCCGTACGGCTGCCTGCCAGGGGTGTCGCTTCCGGGGCCGGTACGACGCTCACCCGTGAAAACGGGCGACGTCAGGCAGGACCCCCCAGGTCCGGGCTGGATAGGGGGCGACTCCGGCGGACAGAGCCCCCAGAGTGGGGCAAACGGGAAGGCCGAGGCGAGGAAACCGGCTCCGAGCTGCCCGAAGAACAGCCGGAACACTGGACGGCGCGCCACACCTGGTGCCACTCTCAGCCCTCGGTGGTCTTCACGCGGTGCTTTGAACCGCTGGCCCTCCGTTACCGTGCAACACCACACACAACAGGAATGCCGCTGTCGACAGCACGATCGGCCGGCGGAGAGGAGCGGTGCGTCCCGTGCCCACTGATTACGCCTGCCAGGCGGCTTCCGAGCGGGCGGCCCAGGCACTGACCCACGTGCGAGCCGCGATCGCTCCCGCGCAGTCGAACGCTGCGTCACAGGAAGACATACCCGTCGTCCTCCGCTCCTACCTCGGTGTTTCCTCCCGCTCCGCCGACGCGAACGCGTACGCGGCCCGCCCCGCCGCGGTGGGTGTCGCCACCGGTTCCCTGGTGCTGGTGATCCTGCTCGAAGGGCTCCAGGCCGAGATGAACGGGGCGATGGCGCAGTGGTACGCCACTCTTCCGGACCGGCTGGCGGAAGCCCTGGATGTCCCGCAGCCCGGGAACAGGCAGGCGCCTCCGCGGCGCCGCCCGCCGAGCAGCTGGGAAACCCTCAAGGAGCTCCAGAACACCTCCCAGGAGGTGCTGACGAGCCTGATGGGGCCGGCGCGGGGAGGCGCGAGCGGTCCGGGCGCGCTGGTCATGCGGCTGACGCTGATCCAGGACATCACGTCCGCGGCGATGCGCCGCATGGCCGTACCAGTGGAGACGGCGGACTGGGCCGCCGAGGAGCTCGCCATCGCCGCGGCCTCACTGTTCGGTGTCACACCACGCTCCTGAGCCGCCGGTGACGCCCCGGCCGCGAGGGGCACTCGCGGCCGGGCATGACCGGCCGGGCGCCGCTGGGGCCCGTGAGCCCAGCGGGGGCGGCGTGCGGCGGCCTCTCGGAAGGCCGCCTGCGGCGCTCCGAGAGGCCCGACCGGGCCAGGGGGCTCAGGAATCCCCGGCGGACTCCGGGACCGACCGGTGCAGGACGCGGGCCGGCTCCTCCGGCCGGGAGAACATCGGCCAGTGGCCGGTGTCCGTCTCGACCAGCCGCCAGCGCTCTCCGGCCAGCAGGCGGGCCACGTCGTCGTTCGGCTCCGGGCCGTCGAGCAGACACTTGATGTAGGTCGCCGGCAGCTCGCCGAGCGGACGTGTCAGTACGGCAGGCTCGGTGAGCGTGGCGCCCGGATGCGGCGTCGAACCGCCCGTGATCCGCGTGACCTGCTCGTCGGTGAGCCCCTGGCCCTCGAATTCGGCAGCCGTCAGCGGGGCCCGGAAACCGTCGTTCCCGGCGATCGCCGTCTCCAGCGCCGCCGGACCCGCCCACCAGCCGGAGACGAACGACTCGCCGTCGACCGGAACCTCGGAGTCGACGAAGACCACCCGGGCCAGGCGGTCCCCGATCCGCTCCGCGGCCTGACCGACCGGGATGCCGGAGTAGCTGTGACCCACCAGAACGACCTCACGGAGGTTGTGCCGCTCCACCTCATCGACGATGTACCGGACGTGGGTCTGCCGCCCTGCCGGCACGTCACGCTTGTCAGCGAGGCCCGACAGCGTCAACGGGGTGGACGCCGTGGCCGGCCTCGCGCAGGGCAGGCACCACCTCGTCCCATGCCCAGGCTCCGAGCCATGCCCCTGCCACCAGTACGAACTCCGCCACGCGGGCAACGTAGCGCGGCGGTCCGACCACCGGCCGCCGGTGGTGTGCACGGAGCGGGTGCCGCGTGCGGTGGGACGTCCGGAACGTCCCGTCTCAGCGGTCCGGTCCGGGGCCGGCGCCGGGGGTGTCGGGCCCGTGGCCCGGACGTCCGGGATCACCTTCGTCACCCCCGCCGTCATCCCCGAAGTCGTCCGGCGCCGTGTCGGGGTCGTCCGGATACGCCGAGCCCTCCGCTCCCTCGCACACCTCGTCGCGCAGTATCGCCGCCTCCGCATCGAGTGCCTCGGTGGACGCGGCCAGGGTGCGGGAGAGCTCGCGCATCTCGCGCTGCAGCCGCCGGCGTTCACCCGGCGGTGCGACGCCGATGCGTTCCCGGAGAAGATCACGCTGCTGCTGGAGCCGCCTGAGGTCGGTTTCGTTGGGCACGTACAACCAGCCGTGCGTGGCCATCCCCTCGTGCGCCCAGGCCGTGAGCAGGGCGGCACCCTCGGCGGCACGATCGATGTCGTGTCCCGCACCGCTCTCGAAGAACTCGAGCAGTGCGCCCGCGGCGCTCTCCCCGACATCGCACTCAGGACACAGCTCGAGGTGGATCGGTCTGCCGGACTCGTCCTCCTGCGGCATGACGGCGCTGGTGAGCAGGCCTCCTCCACACCTCGAACAGGGAGGCAGCCGGTCGGCTTCTTCGACATGAACCATGGATCGCTCCTGCCCCCGAGCGCGGTCCTCAAAGTCGATCCCCGCCAAAGTCAGCCGTCCGGGTTTCCGGGACGCCGCCCGCGCCACCGCCCCGAGGCCCCCGGGAGCGCTCCCCGCAGCCCTCGGGGTCCCGGTCCCGGGACATGTCCTGATGCGAGGGCCGCGCATCCCGCGACACGGTCACCGACCGTGTGGCCGGTGACACGGTTGAGCCGTATGCCGGGCTCGCCGGGCCGCATGCTCTCGGTGGACCGCTCCCGCGCGTCCAGCACAGTCACCCGCACTCGCTCGCGCCGCTTCACCCGGGCCGCGAGCCGGACGGCCGGGGCCATGCCCGTATCCCGCCCCCGTGATCACCACGCGGTGCGCGGTCGCAGTGCCGGTCCCCTGCTCCGTGCGCTCATCGTTTCGCGCTCCTCGGCTCGCTTGCCGACGCCCACCGGACGGGAGCAGGCGGCCCGGACGTCACTCGGGACGGATGTGATGCGCGAAACGGCCCTGATGGGGGGCGCCGGACGGTGATCAGCTGTGGCCGCGTCAGGGCGCTGCGCCGCAGCGGCGTGCGATCGCCTCGAGGCGTTCCAGTTCGTGTCGTGCCGCGGTCGGGTGGGCGAGGTCGAGGGCCATCCAAGCCCGGCCGGTGATGTAGTGGACGTCCTGGCGGGTGGCCTCGTCGAGGCCGGGGGCGGTCTGGAGGCGGCGGCCCGTGACGCGCAGGGAGAGCGCGATGTGGTCGAGACGGTCCCGCAGTCCCAGGGGGAGCACCTGCGGCAGGGCGTCCTTGGCGTAGTCGCGCGCCTGCCGGTCCGCCTCGCAGGGCCGCGGCGGCGAGGGAGCCCAGGGAAGTCCGGCTTCCCTGGCGTCCTCGTACATGTCCGCCACCCACGCGCGTGCGGTGGCGGCATCACCCTCGGCGGCGGATGCGCGGGCCGACTCCAGCATGGAGCACAGTCGGGCGCGGGCCTGCGGGTCTTCACCCGTCCGAGCGTCCAGACAGCCGGACCACACGTCGAACGCCTTGCTCAACTCGGCGTCCAGCACGACCCTGTACGCGTCCGGCACTCCGCCGCCTCTCCCGTCGGGTCGTCCCGGCGCGGACGGCAGCGGTACACGATAGGACGGGCGTCGGGCGCCCTGCCCGCCAATGTCCCCGGGGCCCGGCTCGGCCCCCCGGACGCCGTCGCCTCTTCCGGCCTGTACCCGGCACGACCCCGGGCCCCGGGCGGCACCGCCGTCAGCGGTTCCGCGGCACAGCCGCCGCCTCGCCGAAGCGGAAGCAGCCGCCCGGCTGGGGCCGGGCCTGCCCGGCGGCGAAGGTCCTCGTGTCGCCCTGCTCCGCCCGGCTGATGGCCCATGCGGCGTTGACCAGCCCGATGTGGCTGAACGCCTGGGGGAAGTTGCCCATCGGCTCGCCGGCGGCCGTGTCGAACTCCTCCGCGAGCAGTCCCACATCGTTGGCGCAGCCGACGGCCCGGTCGAAGACCTCGCGCGCCCGGGCGAGCTCACCGGCCATCGCCAGCGCGTGTGCCAGCCAGAAGGTGCACAGCAGGAACGCCCCCTCGCCGCCGGGCAGTCCGTCCTCGGCGTCCTGGTAGCGGTGCACGAGTCCGGCCGGATCCATGAGCCGCTCCCGTATCGCGCGGATGGTGGCGGTCATCCGGGGCGCGTTGGCGTCGGTGAAGCCGACGATCGGCATCATCAGGACGGAGGCATCCAGTACGTCCGAGCCGAACGCCTGCGTGTACGAGCCGGCGGCCTCGCTCCAGCCGTGTTCCTCGATGGCAGCGCGGATCTCCTCCCGGGTCCGTTCCCAGTCCGGTACCCGGTGGGCCGCGTCGAGTTCCCCGGCGAGGGCGACGGCCCGGTCCAGCGCGACCCAGCACATGAGTTTGCTGTATACGAAGTGCTGGGGCGCGCTGCGGACCTCCCAGATCCCCTGGTCGGGCTCGCGCCAGCGCTCGGCGGCCGCGTCGGCCAGTCCCGCCAGGAACGCCCGGGCCGGTCCGTCCAGTCCGCCGAGGTAGTCGCACAGCCGGTGCGCCGCCGACAGCAGTTCCCCGTAGACGTCCAGCTGGCGCTGGCTCCAGGCGGCGTTGCCGATCCTGACGGGACTGCTGCCCCGCCAGCCGGACAGATGGGCGAGCCTGCGTTCGCTGAGGTCGCGCTCGCCGCGGATGCCGAACATGATCTGCAGGTCGAGCCGGCGGTCCGGTGCCTGTGCGGCGGCGTGCGCCATCCAGCGGAAGAACGCCTCGGCCTCGTCCGGGCAGGCGGCCACCCACAGCGCGTCCAGAGTGAAGGAGGCGTCACGCACCCAGGCATAGCGGTAGTCCCAGTTGCGGACGCCGCCGGGCTCCTCGGGCAGCGAGGTGGTCGGCGCGGCCACGACGGCGCCGGTGGGCTGGAACGTCAGCCCCTGCAGCACACGGCCGCTGAGATGGACGAGTTCGCGCCACGGCCCCTCGTACGACTGGTGCAGCGCGGACCACGACCGCCAGCTGTCGATGGTGCCGTGCAGCTGCTCCATGATCTCGGCCTGCGTCCACGCCGAGGGTGACCGGCCCGCGGGCGCGTGCTGGAGGGCGAACGCGGCCCGTTGCCCCGCGCACAGGGGGAACCGTGCGCGCGCCATGTCTCCGCCCGCGACTGAGAAGGGGACGGGGGTGGACAGATCCAGCGTGTCAGGGCCGCCGTGGCAGCGCACATGCCCGTCCTCGGGGATGAGCAGCGGCCTGATCAGGCCGTACTCCGGCCGTGGTGCGAACTCCGCCTCGATCTCGACTCGTCCGTCCGTGCAGTCCAGGGCGCGCAGCAGGACGTGCGGGGCGTGCGTGCCCAGTTCGTGGCCGCGTTCGTTGGGGCCGGCGGCGAGCGCCTCGGTGAGGGCGACGGTGCCGGTGGCGGTACGGAACTCGGTGCGGAGCACCATGGTGTCCGCGAGGTAGGCGCGGCGCACCGTGAAGGGGGCGGAGGGGCGGAGCGACCAGTGACCGGCGTCCTTGTCCAGCAGACGGCCGAGGACCGCACGGGAGTCGAAGTGCGGCAGGCACAGCCAGTCCACCGAGCCGTCCCGGCCGGCCAGTGCGGCGGTCTGGCAGTCGGCCAGCAGTGCGTAGTCGGAAATGGGCCGATCACTCATCGCCGTACTCCCTCCGGCGGCGGCGTCCCCGGCACGGCGGGGCCTCGTGGACGCCGTCCCGGCGCCCGCCACGGTGCCGGGACGCGGCCTGTTACCGGTCCCATTCGACGCCCGAGGCCCCGGCCAGTCCAGCCGGCGGCCCCGCACCCGCGGTGCGTAGCGGGTCCGTCGCTGTGTGCCGGCGGAGGGCCGGCCCGGGAGCGACAGGGATACGGGGACGACGGGAGCGACGGGGACGACGGGCCGCCCCGGATCTGGCCCGACCGCCGGGGGCGCCGCCGGGGCCGCGGAGCCCCGCGCCCCACATCGTCGCCACGCAGGAGAACGGCTGCGCGGGCTCCCGGAGGAGCCGGCGCAGCCGTGAGGGGATGTGGGCGGGGTGGGGCTGCTCAGTGTTCGGAGTAGCTGATGTCCCCCACTGTCCAGGCGCTCACGTCACGGAGGGCGACGCGGTACATGCCGCCGGTCTCGGGGATCCCGAGGGTGCCCTGGAGGATGCGCGCGAGGTGGAAGTGCAGGTGGGTGGGCGATGCACCGGGCTGCCGCGAGGGAACGTGCGCGTCGGGGTTCATGAAGACGGTGGAAAAGGAGCCCAGCCGATCGGAGTCCTTCAGCACTTCTGCGACGCGCTGCCTCCACATGGCCTCGGGGGCCAGTCGTCCGGTGATGATGGCACCGGATACGACCACGGTGAGGGACATCTGATTGCTTTGCTCCGACTCCACCATGGCGGCGATGTCGGCGAGCAGACCATCAGGGTTCGACATGACCGCCGAGTCTACTAGCCGGTCGGCCCGCCCGGTGGCGGAGGGAACGGCGGGGCCGCCGGGCGGATATCCGCCCGGCGATCGGCGCTCCGCATACCTCCTCCAGAGCCTCCGGAAAATCTATCCTCGCCACGATAGACATTTGCGTTCGCTCTGCTTAGACTTCTTTTTGTAGCCGACGAAGTCAGCACAGCACGGCAGAGACGAACTGCCGTGAACAGTGAGCGGCACGGCGGTGGAGTCCTCGGGCCGAGGAGTTGTTCGAAGGTCCCAGGACTGATCGCCGGGCCGGGCGGCCGCAGGGCCGCCGAGCAGTACGGACACGAGCAGTACCCGCAAGAGAACAGCAGGAAGATCAGTAAGAGAGGAGTGGACGCCATCAGGATCGCCTGAGCGGCGTGCAGGCCGTTCGGGTGCCGCAGACCCCGGATTGGAAGGTGGTCCCCGGTCACGCATTCGCGATCCCCGCATCTCCGGCCTCGTGAGCGGACATGCGGAAACAGGAAACCGGCGTACAGCGCCGGGAGATGGTGTTGAAACCCCTCGGGGCCCTGGTGCCGTAACGGCATCGGGGCCCCTCGACGCGTTCCGAAAGAGGTGCAAATGCCCCCAGAGACCCGGCCGCCCACCACCGACCGATTGGACGATGACGACTACCCGGCCTACACCATGGGCCGCGCCGCCGAGATGATCGGCGCCTCGCCCGGCTTCCTGCGGGCGCTCGGCGAAGCACGCCTGATCACCCCGCTGCGCTCCGAGGGCGGCCACCGCCGCTACTCCCGCTACCAACTGCGCATCGCCGCCCGCGCCCGCGAACTCGTCGACCAGGGCACGCCGATCGAGGCCGCCTGCCGCATCATCATTCTCGAGGACCAGCTCGAAGACGCCCTGCGCATCAACGAGCAACTGCGCCGCTCCGGCGGCGTCACGGAGGAGAGCGCCGCGTCCTGAGACCAAGTGCCGGGCGTACGGGCCGGGGTGCGAGCCCCGGCCGCCATCGCCATCGCCATGGCCGGGCCGACGGCCCCGGAGCCGACCGCCGCTACCGTACGGCGCGGGGCTTGTGCGTCACCCGGTGCGGAAGGAGAAGCGAGCCGCCGCCGGAGACCGCTCCCGGGTGCCCCACCGTGCCGAGGCTCAGGAGCACATGCCGTTCCGCGACCTCCTCGGCGCTGAGCGTGCCCTCCGCCCGGTACCAGTTGGCGACTCCCTGGCACATGATCAGGACCGCACGGACCGCGTCGACGGGTATCGGGGTGGTGAAGCTGCCCTGGGCGATGCCCGCCTTCACGGTGTCGAGCAGCATGTGCTCCAGATAGTCGCGCAGTGCCACGTACCGGGCGCGGTTCTGCGGCTCGAGGCTCCGGATCTCGGTGTCGAGGAAGGCGAGGCCCTTCCGGTTGGCCATGTAGAGCACGATCGACTCGACCATGACGCAGAACCGGGGAAGCGGGTCGTCGCCGGCCTCGGCGGCCGCGGCCCGGCAGCGGTCCAGGACATCCTTCATCGATGTCTCCAGCAGCGTGGCGAGCAGGGCCTGCTTGTTCTCGTAGTGGTAGTAGAGCGCAGGGACGGTGACTCCCACGCGGCCCGCGATGTCCCGCACCGAAGTGCCGTGGTAGCCGTGCTCGTTGAACGCCTCCATGGCGTGCAGCAGGATCGGGTGCAGTTCGAGCGGCCCGTACGTGCGCCAGTGCTGCGGGGGAGGGGCGACCTGGCTCGGTTCGGTGCTCAACGGGGCTCCTCGGGTGGGTCGACGACGGGGACATCGTACGTCCGCCGGGCCGTTGAGAGGCCCACAGTTCACTTATCACCCGCTCAGTGGTTTCCGTGTCCGGCATCCAGGATGGGCCGGAAATCCAGCGCGTCTCTGCCCTCTCTCCGGGTGACTTTCGGCGGGAATGCGATGCGGAGCGCGATGTGGAGCACCCAAAGCCGGTTGCGGCAGGGGAGTTGACCGCCTCCACCCTCACTCGTACTGTCTTAGCGAGCGCTAAGTAACCTCCTTGTCCGGCGGGTTGAGAGGAAACCCATGGCGAACGGATCCGGACCCGAGCCGGTGATCCAAGAACTACGCGCCCGCACCGCCGACTTCGTCCGCGATGTGGCCGAGCCCGCCGAGGCGGCGATGCTGTCCGGCACCGGCGCGCCGGACGACCGGTTGCGCCGAGCTCTGCAGCAGCGCGCGCGGGCGGCGGGAATCTTCGCCCCCACCGCACCCAGGGCCCTCGGCGGTCTCGGCCTGGACCTGTGCGGGCAGTCGGTCGTACTCGAGACCGCCGGACGCAGCCTTCTCGGACCACTCGCCCTCAACTGCGCCGCCCCCGACGAGGGCAACATGCACCTCCTGGCGAGGACGGCGACCCCCGACCAGCGCCGCCGCTACCTAGAGCCGCTCGTCGAGGGCGCCGTCCGCTCCTGCTTCGCCATGACCGAACCGGCGCCCGGCGCGGGCTCCGACCCCTCACAACTGGCCACCAGGGCACGCCGAGCCCGCGGCGGCTGGGTGATCGACGGCCGCAAGTGGTTTGTCACCGGCGCGGACGGAGCCGCGTTCGCCCTCGTCATGGCGCGTACCGACCGGGGCGGCGGCGAACCGGAAGCGACCGTCTTCCTGGTGCCGACCGGCACACCCGGCTTCGAGGTGGTGCGGCACATACCGACCCTGGACTCGGGGTTCACCGGCGGCCACTGCGAGATCGCACTCACGAACTGCGCGGTCGGGGACGACGCCGTACTGGGACACGCCGTGGGCCAGGGCTTCGCCCAGGCACAACTCCGCCTGGAGCCCGCACGGTTGACGCACAGCATGCGCTGGCTCGGGCTCGCGGCACGCGCCCACGAGACGGCGGTGCGCTACACCTGCGGCCGTACCGCGTTCGGCAGCCGCCTCGGCGACCTCGGCATGGTGCAGCAGCAGATCGCCGACAACGAGATCGACCTCGCCGCAGGACGGGCCCTGGTCAGGGAGGCGGCCCAGGTACTCGACAGCGGTCTGCCGGGCCGGCAGGAGACCTCGGTCGCCAAGACGTTCGTCGCGGAGGCGGTCGGCAGAGTGGTCGACCGGGCCGTCCAGATGTGCGGCGCGTCGGGCCTCTCCGGTGAGCTTCCCCTCGCCGCCTACCTGCGCGAGGTAAGGGCCTTCCGCGTCTACGACGGTCCGTCCGAAGTGCACCGCCGCTCCATAGCCCGGCGAGCGGTGCGCCGCCACGGCGCGCCGGACGGCCGCCCGGCGGAGTCCGCCCCGACGACCGACACCGACGGGGCCGGGCAGGTCTCGTCCGGAGGCCGGGCATGAGTGCCGCCCACGAGTCCCCGGCGGCCTCGGGCGTGGACGGCGCCGGGGGTCGGAGCACCCGGGCGCCCGCACTCGCGCCCGCACTTCGGGGCCTCGAACCGGGAGCCCTCGACGCGTGGTTCACGGAGCATGTGCCGGACTGCACGGGCCCTCTGACCGCCGTACTCGTACAGGGCGGGCGCTCCAACCTGACCTACCGCGTGTCCGACGGCCGCTACGACTGGATCGTCCGACGGCCACCGCTGGGCGGCCTGACACCTTCGGCCCACGACGTCATGCGCGAGTACCGGGTGATGCGTGCCCTGTGGAACAGCGGCGTGGCCGTCCCGCAGACCGTGGCCGTGTGCCAGGACGACCGGGTGATCGGCGCCCCGTTCACGGTGGTTTCGTACGTCGAGGGCCGCGTCCTGCGCCACCGCTCCGACACCGAGGGCATGACGCCGCACCAGCTCTGCCGGTGTGCGGACGCACTCGTCGCGGAACTGGCGCGGCTGCACGCCGTCCCACCGGAGTCCGTCGGTCTCGGCGACCTCGGCCGGCCGCGCGGATATGTGCTGCGCCAGCTCCGGAGGTGGCGCTCCCAGTGGGATCTGGTCGCCACCCGTCCGCTGCCGGATCTGGACCGCCTGCACCAGGCGCTGGAGGAGTCGGCACCGCCGGAGAGCGACGAAGCAAGCCTCGTGCACGGCGACTTTAGGATCGACAACACGATCCTCGACCGGCACGACGTGGGCCGTGTCCGGGCCGTCGTGGACTGGGAACTGTCCACGCTCGGCGACCCGCTGGCGGATCTGGGGATGTTCCTCGCCTACCGTTCACCGGTCGTGGACGCCCTGCTCGGCGACCCGGCCGCGACCGACCCGAAGTTCCCGGCCCCGCTGGAACTGGCCGAGCAGTACGCCCTCCTCAGCGGCCGCGACCTGACACACCTGTCCTTCCACCTGGCCCTGGCCCACTTCAAGATCGCGGTCATCGCACAGGGTGTCGCCGTCCGCGAGGCCGGTCAGGGGCCGCCGCCCGGCTGCCGGCCCGGCGGAGCGGCCTCCGCGGTCCCCGAACTCGTACGTGCCGGGATGGAAACGCTCGGCCTCGGTGTGAGCACGACGTGACCGGCGCACCGCGCCCCCTCAACGGTGCGCAGAGCGAATCCACCGGGCGTACCCGCGACCAAGAGCCCGGCACGACACGGAGAAGGGTCCCGATGAGTGACACCACGGCCCACGCCACGCCCTCCGCGGCGAACGCCACGCCCTCCGCGGGGAACGCCGCGCCCTCCACCAGGACACACATGGCGGACGCCGCGGCACCGCGCGGCGCCGGACCGCTGACCGGTGTCCGCGTGGTCGAACTGGCCGGGATCGGTCCCGGCCCCTTCGCCGCGATGCTCCTCGCCGACATGGGCGCCGACGTCGTACGCGTCGACCGGCCGGAACCGTCACCCCTCGGCATCAGCCCCGCACACGACCTGACCAACCGCAACAAGCGTTCCGTCCTCGTCGACCTCAAGTCGGCCGACGGGCCGGCCACCGTCATGGCGCTCGCGGAACGCGCCGACATCCTGATCGAGGGCTACCGCCCGGGAGTCGCCGAGCGCCTCGGTGTCGGCCCCGGGGAGTGCCTGGCCGCCAACCCGGCGCTGGTGTACGGCCGGATGACCGGATGGGGCCAGGTAGGACCACTGGCGCCCCGGGCGGGACACGACATCGGCTACATCGCCACCGCCGGCGCCCTCGGCATGATCGGCACGCCCGTTGGCCCGCCGGCGATCCCCGCCAACCTGCTCGGCGACTACGCGGGCGGCTCCCTCTACCTCGTGACCGGTGTGCTCGCCGCACTGCTGAACGCCCGTGCCACCGGCGAGGGCCAGGTGGTGGACGCCGCCATCGTGGACGGCACGGCGCACCTCACCTCGATCGTCTGGGGCATGCTCGCCTCGGGTACCTGGCAGGACGGCCGGGGCCGCAACCTGCTCGACGGCGGCTGCCCCTATTACGCCGTGTACGAGACGGGCGACGGCGGCTGGATGGCCGTCGGCGCCTTGGAGCCCCAGTTCTACCGGGAGTTCGTACGTCTCCTCGGACTCGCCGCCGACGACCTGCCGGACCGCAACGATCCGCGCCGCTGGCCCGAGCTCAGGGACCGGTTCGCCGCACGGTTCAAGACCGCGGCCCGCGACGAGTGGGCCGCCGTCTTCGAGGGCACCGACGCCTGCGTCGCCCCGGTGCTCTCGCTGCGCGAGGCCGCCCGCCATCCGCATCTGGCGGACCGCGGCACCTTCACCGAGGCCCATGGCCTCGTCCAGCCGGGCGTGGCCCCCCGCTTCTCCGCCACCCCCGGCGGCCTGCGGCTGCCGCCGGCCGTCCCCGGCGCACACACCCCCGAGGTGGCACGCGACTGGGGCGTGGCCCGGCTCGGCGCGCGTCCGGAAACGTCCACGTCCCCGGCCGCGCCGCCCGCCACGTCCCCGGCCGCGCCGCCCGACGAATCGCCCGACGAGCCGCCAGCCGCCCAGGAGGCCGAGCGCTGATGGAACTCTCCACTCCTCTCCAGTACGCGGGAGACCCGCGCACCGCCGCCGACGAGGCCGCCGCGCTCGAGTCCGCCGGACTCGACGCCATCTGGGTGGCCGAGGCGTACGGCTTCGACTCCCCGACGATCATGGGATACCTCGCCGCCCGCACGGAACGTGTCAGGATCGGTTCCGCGATCCTCAACGTCTATTCCCGCACCTCCGCGCTCATCGCCCAGACCGCGGCCGGACTCGACGCCCTGACCGGCGGCCGGGCGATGCTCGGCATCGGCGCGTCAGGACCCCAGGTCGTCGAGGGCTGGCACGGCCGCCGCTACGACAAGCCGCTCGGCCGCACCCGCGAGACCATCGGTCTGGCCAGGCGCATCTGGCGACGCGAGGTGATCGAGCACCACGGCATCACCGACATGCCGCTGCCTCCGGAGAAGGGAGGTACCCTCGGCAAACCGCTCAAGCTGCTCACCCGCCCGGTGAGGGCCGCGATCCCCGTGTACGTGGCCGCGCTCGGCCCCGCCAACGTCCGTATGACCGCCGAACTCGCCGACGGCTGGCTGCCGTTCCTCTACGTCCCGGAGCACGCCGGCAAGGTCTGGGGCGGTCCGCTCGCGGAGGGCGCCGCGCTGCGCGACGCCGCTCTCCCGCCGCTGTCGGTCGTCGCCGGCGGCCTGCTCGCGATCGGCGACGGCGCCGAGGCGGTACGCGACCTGATGCGGCCCACGATCGCGCTGTACGTCGGAGGCATGGGCGCCCCCGGCCGCAACTTCTACTACGACCTCGTGTGTTCCTACGGCTACGAGGCGGAGGCGGCCGTCGTCCAGCAGCACTACCTCGCCGGGCGGAAGAAGGAGGCGGAGGCCGCCGTCCCCGCCGAACTGTGCGAACTCGTCAGCCTCGCGGGCCCCGAGGGCTACGTGAGGGACCGGATCGAGGTCTTCCGCGAGGCCGGCGTGACGATGCTCAACGTCACGCCCGCCGGGCCGGATCCCGCCCGGCTCATCGAGAAGGTCAAGGGCTGGCTCTGAGCGGCAGACCGGCCGGCCGACACCCATCCACCGACGCGGAGACGACGACATGCAGCGAGACCTCTTCACCCCGGAACACGAGGCGTTCCGCGAGACCGTGCGCACCTTCCTCGCCAAGGAGGTGCTCCCGCACCACGAACGCTGGGAGCGGGAAGGCGTCGTGGACCGAGAGGTGTGGACCTCGGCCGGCCGCCGGGGCCTGCTGGGCCTCGCCGTGCCCGAGGAGTACGGCGGCGGAGGCACCGACGACTACCGCTACAGCGCCGTGCTCATCGAGGAGTTCGCCCGCGCCGGCGCCTCCGGTGTGGCGCTCAGCCTGCACAACGACATCGTCGGGCCGTACCTGACCCGGCTGGCCACCGAGGAGCAGAAGCAGCGCTGGCTGCCCGGATACACCTCCGGCGAGACCATCACGGCCATCGCCATGACCGAACCGGGCGCCGGCTCCGACCTCCAGGGCATCCGCACCACCGCCACCGACCAGGGCGACCACTACCTCCTCAACGGCGCCAAGACATTCATCTCCAACGGCATCCTGGCCGACCTGGTCATCGTGGTGGCCCGCACCACCCCCGAGGGCGGCAGCGCCGGGCAGAGCCTGCTCGTCGTCGAGAGGGGCATGGAGGGCTTCGAGCGCGGCCGCAACCTCGACAAGATCGGCCAGAAGGCGCAGGACACCGCCGAACTCTTCTTCAACGACGTACGGGTGCCCAAGGCGAACCTGCTGGGGGAGGAGAACCAGGCGTTCTCCTGTCTCATGGCGAACCTCGCCCAGGAACGGCTGGCCATCGCGGTCGCCGCTGCCGCCGCGGCCGAGTACATCCTGGACGTCACCATGGAGTACGTGAAGGAGCGCGAGGCGTTCGGCCGCCCGCTCGCCCGCCTCCAGCACATCCGCTTCGAGATCGCCGAGATGGCCACCGAGGCGGCCGTCACACGCACCTTCATGGACCGCTGCATCGCCGAGCACAGCGAGGGACGACTCGACGCCGTGCATGCCTCGATGGCCAAGTGGTGGGCCACCGAACTGGAGAAGCGGGTCGCCGACCGCTGCCTCCAACTACACGGCGGCTACGGCTACATGACGGAGTACCGCGTCGCCAAGGCCTTCGTCGACGGACGCATCCAGACGATCTACGGCGGCACCACAGAGATCATGAAGGAGATCATCGGGCGCTCCCTGCTGGGTTGAGCGCGCACTCCCGTCCCCTCGGAGCCCGGCGCCGCACGCGCTCACGGAACCCCTCGCCCCCGACTGCCGACCGCCTCGGCACGACCGGAAGGTACCCACGTTGACCAGCGAAGCGTATGTGTACGACGCGATCCGCACCCCGCGCGGACGCGGCAGGGCAAACGGCGCCCTGCACGGCACCAAGCCCGTCGATCTCGTCGTCGGCCTGATCGGTGAAGTACGCCGCCGGTACCCCGACCTCGACCCGGCCGGCATCGACGACATCGTGCTCGGGGTCGTCAGCCCGGTCGGTGACCAGGGAGCCGACATCGCCAGGACCGCGGCGATGGCCGCGGGCCTGCCCGACACCGTGGCCGGGGTCCAGGAGAACCGCTTCTGCGCCTCGGGCCTCGAGGCCGTCAACCTGGCTGCCGCCAAGGTCCGCTCCGGCTGGGAGGACCTGGTCCTCGCAGGCGGCGTCGAGTCCATGTCCCGTACGCCGATGGGCAGCGACGGCGGCGCCTGGGCGATGGACCCGGTGACCAACTACACGACCGGTTTCGTCCCGCAGGGCATCGGCGCCGATCTGATCGCCACCATCGAGGGCTTCACCCGGCACGATGTCGACTCCTATGCGGCCGAGTCCCAGGCGCGTGCCACCGAGGCGTGGAAGGACGGCCGGTTCGACCGCTCCGTCGTACCGGTACGTGACCGCAACGGACTGGTGGTCCTGGACCGCGACGAACACCTCAGGCCCGGTACCACCGCCGAGAGCCTGGCCGGGCTGAAGCCGTCCTTCGCCCTGGCCGGCGAGGCGGGCGGATTCGACGCGGTGGCGCTCCAGAAGTACCACTGGGTCGAGCGGATCGAGCACGTCCACCATGCGGGCAACTCCTCCGGCATCGTGGACGGCGCCGCCCTGACCGTCATCGGTTCCGGCGCCGCGGGGAAGCGGTACGGTCTGCGGCCGCGGGCCAGGATTGTCTCCGCCGCGGTTTCCGGAGCGGATCCGACGATCATGCTGACCGGGCCGGCGCCGGCCTCACGCAAGGCCCTCGCCAAGGCGGGGCTGACGGCCGGGGACCTCGACCTGGTCGAGATCAACGAGGCGTTCGCGGCCGTGGTCCTGCGGTTCGTGAAGGACATGGGCTTGCCACTCGACAAGGTGAACGTCAACGGAGGCGCCATCGCCATGGGCCATCCGCTGGGCGCGACCGGCGCGATGATCCTCGGCACCCTCGTGGACGAACTGGAACGCCGCGACCTGCGGTACGGGCTCGCCACCCTGTGCGTCGGCGGCGGCATGGGCATCGCCACCGTCGTCGAACGCCTCTGACCCGCGTCCCGCCGCGCCGCCCTGAAGCACCTCAGCCCCGCCACCTCCCATTCGCCGTGCCATCGCCCGCGCTGTCGTCGCTCCGTCGCCCGCGCCGTCACCGCGCCGCTCCCGAACCCTGGAGACCGCATCCCATGGCCACCACCGCCCAAAGCCGCACCATCCGCTGGGAAGAGGACACCGACAACGTCATCACCCTCGTCCTCGACGACCCCGACCAGTCCGCCAACACCATGAACGCGGCATTCATCGATTCGCTGGACGCCACCGTGGACCGCCTGGAAGCCGGACGCGACGGCATCAAGGGCGTCATCCTCACCTCGGCCAAGAAGACGTTCTTCGCCGGCGGCGACCTGCGCGACCTGATCGCCGTCACACCCGGGACCGCCGACCGCTCCTTCGAGGCCGGCATGCGCGTCAAACGGGCCCTGCGCAGGCTGGAGACGCTGGGCAAGCCGGTCGTCGCGGCGATCAACGGCGCCGCGCTGGGCGGCGGTTACGAGATCGCGCTCGCCTGCCACCACCGAGTCGTCCTGGACCGCCCGGCCGCCCGGGTCGGTCTGCCGGAGGCCACCCTCGGCCTGCTGCCCGGTGGCGGCGGAGTGGTCCGCACGGTACGGATGTTCGGTGTCGCCGACGCCCTGCGGAAGGTGCTGCTCGACGGCAGGCAGTACACACCGGCCGACGCGCTCGAGGCGGGTCTCGTCGACGAGATCGCCACCGACCCGCAGGAACTGCTCGGCAGGGCACGCGCGTTCATCGACGCGCACCCGCAG
The DNA here is from genome assembly GCF_009916105.1 of Streptomyces sp. GC420. Taxonomy (GTDB): domain Bacteria; phylum Actinomycetota; class Actinomycetes; order Streptomycetales; family Streptomycetaceae; genus Streptomyces. The sequence continues at coordinate 40,946 of NZ_JAAAXQ010000014.1, forward strand.
TGCCACCAGCTCTGGGACGCCAAGGGCTACCGCATCCCCGGCGGCACCCCGAGCACCCCGGCGTTCGCCGCGAACCTGCCCGCTTTCCCCGCGAACCTCCGCAAGAAGCTGGGCGGCGCACCGTATCCGGCGCCGTGCAACATCCTGGCCGCCGCCGTGGAGAGCACACAGGTGGACATCGACACCGCCTTCGTGGTCGAGGCCCGCTACCTGACGGACCTCGTCACCGGCCAGACCGCGAAGAACATGATCCAGGCGTTCTTCTTCGATCTCCAGGCGGTCGACTCCGGTGCCAACCGCCCGCAGGGCATGCCCTCCCGCACCGTGGCCAAGGTCGCCGTCCTGGGCGGCGGCATGATGGGCGGGGGCATCGCCCACGCCTGCGCGAAGGCGGGCATCGAGGTCGCCCTCAAGGACGTCTCCGTGGAAGCGGCCGCCCGTGGAAAGGCCTACTCGGAAGCCCTGCTGGAGCGTGCCGTCGCCCGGGGCCGTACGACCGGGGCGGAACGTGACGCGTTCCTCGCCCGCATCACACCCACCGCCGCAGTCGAGGACCTGGCCGGCTGCGACGCGGTGATCGAGGCCGTCTTCGAGGACCCCGGGCTCAAGCACCGCGTGTTCCGGGAGGCCGAGAAGACCGTGGCCCCGGACGCCCTGCTGTGCTCCAACACCTCCACCCTGCCCATCACCCTGCTGGCCGAAGGCGTGGAGCGGCCCAAGGACTTCATCGGACTGCACTTCTTCTCGCCCGTCGACAAGATGCGGCTGGTCGAGATCGTCAAGGGCAGGGAGACCGGCGACGAGGCGCTGGCCCGGGCCTTCGACCTGGTACGCCAGATCGGCAAGACCCCGATCGTCGTCAACGACAGCCGCGGGTTCTTCACCTCCCGGGTCATCGGCCACTTCATCAACGAGGGCGTCGCCATGGTCGGCGAGGGCATCGACCCCTCGACCGTCGAGCAGGCGGCGGCCCAGGCTGGCTACCCGGCGAAGGTGCTGTCCCTGATGGACGAGCTCACCCTCACCCTGCCGCGCAGGATCCGCGAGGAGACCCGGCGCGCGACCGAGGCGGCGGGCGGCGACTGGCGCCCCCACCCGGCCGACGCGGTCGTCGACCGCATGATCGACGAGTTCGGCCGTCCGGGACGCAGCGGCGGCGCCGGCTTCTACGAGTACGCGGACGGGCGGCGGGCCGGGCTCTGGCCGGGGCTGCGCGAGCACTTCACCGACCCCGCCCTGCGCATGACCGATCTCGGGGAACTCAAGGAGCGGATGCTCTTCGTCGAGGCCCTGGACGCGGTGCGCTGCCTTGAGGAGGGCGTGCTCACCTCCGTCGCGGACGCCAACATCGGCTCGCTGCTCGGCATCGGCTTCCCCGCCTGGACGGGCGGCGTCCTGCAGTACATCAACGGGTACGAGGGCGGGCTGCCCGGGTTCGTGACACGGGCCCGCGAACTGCGCGACCTGCACGGCGAACGCTTCACACCGCCCGGACTGCTGGTGCGCAAGGCGGAGCTGGGCGAGACCTTCACCGACGACTGAGCCC